>DIVQ01000176.1 GCA_002423325.1 Anaerolineales bacterium UBA6128
GCATGGTGCACCAGCACTTTATGCTCGTGCCCGTCTTCACCGTTACCGAGAACGTGATGCTGGGCGTGGAGTCCATGCAGTACGGTGTCCTGCTCGACCGCCGAAAGGCCGCGCAGAGGATTCGGGACATCTCCGACCAGTACAAACTGGAAGTGGATCCGGACGCATACATCCGAGACCTGGCCGTGGGCGTTCAGCAGCGCGTCGAAATCATCAAGGTCCTATACCGCAATGCCGACATCCTCATCCTGGACGAGCCCACCGCCGTGCTCACCCCGCAGGAAGTGGAGGAACTATTCAAGATCATCCATTCTCTGCGCGAGCAGGGAAAGTCCATCATCTTCATCACGCACAAACTCAAAGAAGTGATGGCTGTCGCTGACCGCATCACCGTACTTCGCCAGGGCCGCGCAGTGGGAACCACAACCCCGTCAGAAGCCTCCCTGGAGAAACTGGCCCAGATGATGGTCGGGCGTGATGTGGAACTGGTCTGCAAGAAGGAAGAGGCGACACCTGGGGACACTATCCTAGAAGTGGACAACCTGCAGGTGCTCGACCGACGCGGGAATTCTGCTGTGCGCGGTGTTTCGTTTGAAGTTCGGACGGGCGAAATCTTGGGCGTGGCAGGCGTGCAGGGGAACGGACAGACGGAGTTGGTGCGCGCCCTGACAGGGCTTGCGCCGGTAGAGGATGGGCACATTCGTGTCAATGGCGTGGACATAACCAATGCCAAGCCACGCAAGATACTGGAGCAAGGGGTGGCGCACGTGCCCGAAGACCGCCAGAAGGATGGCCTCGTCCTCAAGCACCCGGTGCACGATAATCTGGTCTTGAACACCTATTACCACCCGCCTTTCGCAAAGGGGGCCAACCTCCAGTTTGAGGAAATCTATGCGGCGGCGGCGGATCGGGCCTACCAGTTCGACATCCGCACCCCCAGCATCTTCGTGCCCGCCAACACGCTTTCGGGCGGCAACCAGCAGAAGGTCATTGTGGCGCGCGAGTTCTCCAGACCCATACGGCTGCTCATCGCATCTCAGCCGACGCGCGGCCTGGACGTGGGCTCGATCGAGTACATCCACCACCGCATCGTGGAAGAGCGCGACCACGGCGCAGGCATCCTGCTCATCTCGCCCGAACTGGACGAGATCATGAGCCTGTCCGATCGCATCGCCGTGATGTATCACGGCAAGATTATGGCCATCCTGCCCGCACAGAGCGTGACCCGTGAGCAGCTGGGGCTGCTGATGGCCGGCGTGCCCTCGGAGCAGGTGCTGGATGCACCCGGGGACGGCCCGATCGCGGTTGGCGCGCCCGAGCCGTGTGACGCTGCGCCTGCGGCCACCTCGCAGGAGAAGGGGGCTTCCGTTGCCTGAGCTGTTGACCTCTCGTGACACGGCGCCACCGGCCGACCCGGACGACAGCTCGCGCTCGCATCGCCTCTGGGCGGCGATCAAGGTGCCGCTGCTGGCCATCATCACCGCCCTGTTGCTGAGCGGCCTGCTCGTCGTCGTCACCGACACACGCGTATACGAGGCGTTTGGCCAGAGCTTTGCAGCCGGCGTGCGCGAGTCCGTACGCGTCCTGCTTGTCACCTACGGCGCACTTTTCGAGGGCTCGATCGGCAACCCGGCGAGCATGATCCGCGCGCTGGCGGCATGGATCGGCGGCGACGGTTCGCAGATGTCGCTGGCTTTCTACCCCCTGAGCGAGAGCCTGGTCACAGCCACGCCCTACATCCTGGTCGGCCTGGCAGTCGCGCTCGGCTTTCGTGCGGGCATGTTCAACATTGGCGCTGAGGGGCAATACGTCATCGGCGGCCTGGCGTCGGTATTTGTGGGCTACAGCCTGAAGGGCTTGCCCACGCTCATCCATCTGCCGCTGATGTTGCTGGCCGGCGTCGTAGGGGGCGGCCTGTGGGGCGCCATCCCCGGCCTGCTGCGCGCTACCACGGGTGCGCACGAAGTCATCAACACGATCATGATGAACTATATCGCGTTTTCGCTCAGCGACTGGCTGCTCAACGGCCCGATGAAGCGCGAGGGCTTCCGCCCCATCACGCCCGAAATCCAGCCCGGGGCCGTCCTGCCATCGCTTTTCCCGCCGCCGATCCGGTTCCACGCTGGTTTCTTCCTGGCGCTGGCCTGCGCTGCGCTGGTCTATTGGCTGCTGTTCCGCACCACGACCGGATTCAGCCTGCGCACTGTGGGCGCCAACCCCCACGCCGCGCGCTACGCGGGCATCAATATAGTGGGCAGCATGGTGCTCGCGATGTTCCTGAGCGGGGGCCTGGCGGGCCTCGCCGCGGCCACTGACATCAGCGGACTGCTCCGCTATATGCCCAACGCATTCTCGGCGGGCTACGGGTTCGACTCGATCGCACTGGCCCTGCTGGGGCGCAGCCATCCGGTGGGCGTGGTGCTGGCCGCGCTGCTGTTTGGCTTTTTGCGAGCGGGCGCCTCGCGCATGCAGTCAGTGGCTCGCGTACCGGTCGATATCATCTCGATACTGCAGGCCATGGTCATCGTCTTTATCGCGGCCCCGGAGATCATCCGCTACATCTACCGCCTGCGCACCGACCACGAGGCCGTCGCACGGGAGGCCGCACTATGAGCGCCATGCGACAAATCGCCCGAGGCGAGGCGCAGCAGAAAGGGCGCGGCATCAGCGCGTCAACGACCCTCATCGATCCGCAAGCCCGGCGGCGCAGCCGCACCATGGGCATCCTGCTGATCCTGATCGGCCTGGCGATCTACCTGTTCTTTGTCCGCACTTCTGAAGCAGGCCTCACAACCGCCTTTGGCCTCAACCCCGGACGCCAGACCGCCGCCATGGAGGTCCCGGACCTGGTGCTGCCGGTGCTGCCCAGCCTCTACTTTATGGCTATCGCGTCGATTTGCATCGGCGTCTTCCAACTGGCGCGCGGCTGGGGCAGGGCCGAGGGCTCCATGCTGGGGCTGGTAGCCCTTTTCCTGACCATGGCGTTCCTGACCTGGGCGGGCAAGGGCAAAAGCCTCAACCTCATCGGCATCCTGGAGACGACTCTGCAGCGCGCAACCCCCATCGCGCTGGCTGCGCTGAGCGGCGTGCTGTGCGAGCGTTCCGGCATCGTCAACATTGCCATCGAAGGCATGATGCTCACGGCGGCGGCCACATCGGCCCTGGTGGGCAGCCTGACACACAGCATCTGGATCGGGTTGATCGCGTCACTGCTGATGGCCGGCCTGCTGGGCCTGCTGCTGGCGGTGCTGTCTGTGCGCTTCAAGGTTAACCAGGTGATCAGCGGAACGGCCATCAACATCCTGGCCACCGGCGTCACCAGTTACGTCAGCGCGCGCTACATGCAGCCCAACCAGGCGCTGAACAACCCCGGCAAGTTTCCCAACCTGCCCATCCCGCTGCTCTCGCGCATCCCGGTGCTGGGCCCCATCTTTTTTGAGACCAACATCCTGGTCTACCTGATGCTCTTCTTGCTGGTGCTCATCCACGTGATGCTCTACTATACGCGGTGGGGCCTGCGGACCCGCGCGATCGGGGAGCATCCGCACGCGGCGGCCACGCTGGGGATAGACGTCATTCGCATGCGCTACACCAACGTGGCGCTCGGTGGAATGGTGGCGGGGCTGGGGGGCGCATTCCTGGTGCTTGGCTCGGTACCACGCTTTGACGAATTGATGACCGCTGGCAAGGGCTTTATCGGGCTGGCCGCGCTGATCTTTGGCAAATGGAACCCGTTCGGAGCCTTTGGCGCGTCGCTGATCTTTGGCTTTACCGACACGCTGCAGGCCAAACTGCAGATCCTTGAGGTGCCGATCCCGTCTCAGTTCATGCGCATGCTGCCGTACCTGATCACGATGGTCGTGCTGGCAGGCGTGGTTGGCCGTGCGCAAGCCCCGGCGGCCGAGGGCCAGCCCTACGAAAAGCAATAGGCGCGGCTGAACGCGGCGCTAGCCTGCTACTGCCGCCACCAGTCCGCGCAGTTGCGCGGATCCATCCAGCCACCGCAATCGCGGATCGACAGCCCCAGGGCGGTTCCCCTGGCGCGCGCGAACGGCTGCCCGGCGCGCAGAGCGGGCAACTGATCCCGGCCGGCCGCTTCGAGCGTGTTGTACAGCGCCAACAGCGCGGGATCGACCCACACCCCCTGCAAATGCAGTGTATAGCCGTACAGCACATTGTCCTCGCGCGTGTACTTGAGCGTGATCCAATCCTCGCCCGCGTACAGAACCAGCACTTCAAGGCCTTGATCCCCGTCGATCTCGTACCCGGAGGGCGGCACGCTCAGGATCTCGCAAGGCGTCGTCGCCAGCGTGACGAACGACGGTCCCCAGGTGTTCTCCACAGCAGTCGCCGGTCGATCGCGATTCCAGTCCCACTGGTAGATCCAGTACACACCCAGAACCGTCGGCTTGCGGTGGTCCGCGAACAGGCCGCGCAACTGCGGCGCCTTGGCGTCATCGGGCCGGGTGTAGCAGTTGTCGATCAGGCCGACATACTGGCCGACGGCGGCCGTGTAGCCGCGCAGCGCAGGGTTGAGGTCCGGATGCTCGGCCGCCGGCGCCACCGTAGGCGCGCCGTTCACCGTCAGGCTGCAATACGACTGATCCGGAAGTGAGTCACACTCGTCTGCTGGCGGTGCGGGAGCCCCGGCGACCAGCGGCACGTAGGTGGTGTGCGCGCGCACTCGCCCGCCGTACGACCAGAGCGGGCTTGCCACCAGAAAGAGCGCCAATAGCGCAATCGCGAATCTCAGACAAAGACCGAGCCGCATCCATTCCTCCGCACGATAGCGCCTCGGCGCGGGCCGGTGCCACAGCCGAGCATGGGTACGATTATAGCACAACTCGCGTGTGCGCCCCCCGGGCGCATCTCGCAGTTGATAATCGCTGTGTCGCCTCTATACTCTTGCCTGAACCAGCCCAACGCCGGGCAAGTACGCGTGGGGTGCCCGACATCCCGATTAGCACTGCGGAGGACGTCAACGTGAAGCTCTGGATGGACGTGATGCGCGATCTCGAGTACCTGCTGGTCGACTACCAGCCCATCCTGGATGCCTGGGAAGCGGGCGGCGTGGACGGGCTGGTGATCGGCCCAATGGTCTTTGCGTCAGACAAGCTGGTGCTGGGCACACACGTGGTCGGGTCGGGCAGCGCGCCACAGGCGACGTTCGCCCCCAACCCGCGGGTCTACGCCGCCCTGGGCGTGGAGCCGCCGCCGGCGCCCGCCGATGCCAGCCCGGACAAGCGCGCCCGGCTGGAGCGCGTGCTGACCGACATCAAGCAGCGCGGCTGGAGCCTGTTCATCTTCCAGGCCTGCTCGGGCGCGGGACCCGGCGGCGACGGACCGCTGCTGGCCGACGCACGCAGCCAAGCAGCCTACTGCGCACGCACCATCGACACGCTCGAGCACTATCCGATGGCTGACGGCGCCATCATGGATGGCCCTGAGTGGGGCTATGAGATCGCGCCGCATCACCAGAACTATCGCTCCTACGTTTTCAACGATCTGCCCGAGCGCGTTTCGGGTCTGTGCACGGCGCTGGGCTACGACTATGCCGCCCTGGTGGGGGCGAAGGAGCGCCTGTACGCACGCCTGCATCAACTGGACGCCCGCGTTGTGGCGCAATATGCCGGCGGAGGCTGGTTCGGCGCCTCCGCGCTGCTGGGCAATGATCCCGACCTACTGCAGTGGCTGCGTTTTCGCTGCGACGCAATGACGCGCTTCTTCCGCGGCGTCCGCGACTGCGTTGATGCGCAGATGAGCCGGGTGGTCAAGCTCGGTGTCGGCCCGCGCACTGCGGCCTTTGCGCCGTTGGTCGGCTATGACATGCCGCGGCTTGCCGCCTTCCTCGACATCCTCCTGCCCAAGCACTATTTCTGGCACAACGGCTTTGACGGTCTGATCGGTACAGTGGGCCGTTACGTAGAGACGCTGACCCTCTGGAACCCCGGCCTCAGCGACGCCGACGCGCTGGCGGTCGTAGAGTCGCTGTTCGGCCTGGCTCTGCCGGACGTGCAGGACCGCGACGACCTGGTGCAAGCGTTAAGCCCGGCCTTTTGCGAGCAAATCGTGGCGCGCGAGACGCGCCGCGCCCTGGCAGCCGTCGACGACCCGGCACGCATCGTGCCCTGGGTAGACGCGGGACGGTTCCCGCACGACGGCGACCCGATGTCGGCCGGCGACCTGCGCGGCGTGCTGCGGGCTGCCGAGGCCGCCGGTCTGCAGCGCTTCCTGTACCACCACGCGGGCAACCTCACCGCCAGCGAATGGGGCGTGATGAGCGCAATCTGCGGGCAGCCCTGGCGCCCGCTGGAGAGCCCCTTCCGCCCCGCCGACCAACTGGTGCTGTAGCACGTGCGACGCCTGGATGGCCCTGATACGCACGCTCAGGGCTCCCAGGTCATCTCGAGGTCTACGGGATAGATGGGCCGACGCAGGTACTGGTACGGCAGGCTGGCATAGTTCACGGTACAGGCGCCCGGCGTGTCCAAGTCGATGATTCCGGCCACCACCGGCGCGAAGGACGCGCGATGCGCCTGATTCGACTTGACGACGATGATCTGCTTGCTCTCCAGGCTGATGCCCGCGCTCTTGAAGAAATCGCGTTCGATGCCAGTGACGTCCTGCGAAAAGATCACGTCCACGCCCTCGCCGATGCGCAGCACCGCACGCGGCCCCACGTGCGCCGTGCGGAACGATGCGCGGTTCACGTCGCGGCCCCAGCCCCCGTGCGACGGTCCCATGATGGTGTACGCGCCGTCATCGAGCGACTTGACCCGGCCGCTGACCGCCAGCGGCTTGTAGAATCGCCGGTCAAAGCGCGCACCGACCTCCATGTTGAGCGTGGCGCCGACCCCGACCGCGAGCGCGGCCCGCACCACCTCGGGGTCGCGGATGGTCAGGGCGCAATCCTGCGCGCCGTGACGCAACAGGCTCTCCAGCACCACCGGGCTGTCGGCCGGGCAGGCGCTGTAGGGGTCATCGCCCAGGTCCACCAGCACGATCGGGCCATCGGGACGCGCCATGGCCGCCCGCACCCCCTCGTCCAGCGACAGGATGGGCCGCACCGTACGGATCTCGTGCCGGCTCTCCCACAGCGCGCGCGCCAGTTCAGCGCTCAGGCGCGCGGCCAGCCCCGGGTCGCTGTCGGTAGTCGCGATCACGCACATACCAGTGTCGGGCGTATCGGCATAGCCATAGCCGCCTTGAAGCGTGAGATTGATCACGCCGGGCGTGCGCTCCAGCTCGGCGCGCAACTGGTCCAGCCGCGCCATCGGCAGGCGTTGCTCTTCCGCGGCATCGTGCGACCAGGTGCTCTGACCGATGTTCGGCCCGATGATCGGCACATAGACGCGCCGGCTCACCGGCCGGATCTCGCCGTCCAGCATGCGCAGCAGGATCTCGCCGGCCTCGACTCCGCGCTCCCAGGCGTCGATGTGCGGGTTGGTGTTGAGCGGCACCGGCACAAGCGCCGAGACCTCCCAGTCGGTGTAGATGGCGTGAAAGTCATAGGTGGCCACTATCGGCAACGTTTCGCCCAGCAGGTCGCGCACGGCGCGGATCAGGCAGGCCTCGGCATCGGTGTAGGGCGCCTCCACCGCCATGGCGCCGTGCAGCGCGAAAAAGACACCGTCCAGCGGCCGCGCCGCCCGCAGCCCGTCCAGGATCAGGCGCTCGTAGTGCTCGAACACGTCGCGGTGGATCAACCCGCCGTGGACCGGGTTCACGTCCGCGATCGGCACCAGCTGCACGTCCGGGCGGCGACTGCCCTCGCCAAAGCCGCCGATATAGCTCTTGGGGTGGGCGCGCTCCAGCACCTCGGCACCCAGGCTGACCTGGGCATCAGGCTGGTCGTTCTGTTCCAGCGCAAAGGTATTCGTCTCGTGACTGAAACCCACAACTGCGATCCTCTTCAACGTCCGCCTCCGTCAGGGGTTGTCTGAAAGCACAGCGTCGGCGCGGCTTGCGAATGGCTCCAGTGCCACCTGCCCGGCCACATCCAGCCAGCAGAACAGCACGCGCGGGCGCCGGCCCAGCAACTGCTCAGCCGCGCGCTGATAGCGAGCCGCCTGTGCATCGTAGCCCTTTTCGACAACCTGCTCCCGCTGCTGTGCGCGATCCCTGATATGGTCGCTCTTGACCTCGACCAACGTCCAGGCATCGCCCCGGCGGTACAGCAGATCGAAAGAACCCGAGTCCGTGCTGCCGTCCGGCATGCGCACGCTGTAGGGCACCTCACTGAGCCGCTGGTCGGCCGCCGCAATCTCTTCGTGCAGGGGGTGCTGCCTGAAGCGCTCCATCAACGTACGGGTGCGGCTCACCGCGTCGCGCTGCGCCTGCGCGTCGATCAGCCCCAGGGTGCCCCCCCGCGCCAGCGCCCAGGCCTCAAAGCCGTCTCCCGGGAAGCGCCACGCTGCCAGCGCCTCGTGCACCAGTTGACCCACCACCCAGCTCGGCGCACGCGCCCGTTCGGTGCGCGGCACCACGCGCCACACGCGCTGGCCGGGGATCGCCCCACCCTCCGGACTGGTCGGCGCGGGCGGCACCCGAAGCGACGCCAACAGCACCGGCTCTACCAGGTCGTCCACGCTGGCTTGCTTAGCGGCAACCTCAGCAGCCGGTTCGGGCGCCCAGTTCGGCTCATAGACCCAGCAGCCCGCCGGGGCTCCGCCCACCTGTAAGGCCAGATGCAGCGCGGCGGCGCCTTCCTCATCGTGCTTGATGCCCGCCTGCGGCAGGCCCAGCGGCTCTGCCAGTGCCCCCAGCGCCTCGCCCAGGTTGCCGAGGCTGCCATCCTGCTTCAGCTTGATACAGCCGCTCAGCAACAGCATCTCGCGGGCGCGCGTGGCTGCCACGTATAACAGGCGCGCGGCCTCCTTCTTCTCCTCGACTTGAGCGCGCTCCTGCGCCCAGGCATAGATCACACTCCCGCGCTTCTCGTCATCCTTGAGCGGCAGCAGCAGGCCGGCGTCGGGGTCCATCAGCATGCCCCCGGGCCTGTGCGCGCCCGCGGCGATGTCGCCCAGCACCACCACCGGGAACTCCAGACCCTTGGCGGCGTGCACCGACATGATCTGTACCGCGCCCTCGGCGATGGCGCGCGCCTCACTCTCACGCGTGCCGGCATCGCGCAGCGCGCTCACATACGCCAGGAACTCACCCACGCTGACGATGCCGCTCTCCAGCGCATCGGCCAACAGCTTGGCGACGTTGCGGGCGGCGCGCCCCTGGCCGGCCCAGCGCAGGGCCGCGCGATAGTTCGTTGCATCGATGTAGGCTTTGAGCAGATCTGCCACTGCGGTGCGCCCGGCGTGCGCGTGCAAGGCGCCCACCAGGGCGACGGCGCGCTGCACGATCGCGCGTTCCTGAGGCTCAAGATCGGTCGGCTCGGCCCGGATGACGTCCCAAAGCGCACGCTGCGCCTCGGTGCGCTGCGCGCACAAGCGGTACAGGGCTGCATCGGTCAACCCGATCGCGGGCGAGCGCAGCAGCCCGGTCAGCGCCAGGTCATCAGTGGGATCAGCGATGGCGCGCAGGGCGTTGAGCAGATCGCGCACCTCGGGCCGTCCGTAGAACCCGCGCCCCGACACCGTCATGTAGGGAATGCCGGCGTCCTCCAACGCGTCCTCATATGCACCAAAGGCGCTGGAGGCGCGGCACAGGATGGCAAAGTCGCCCCAGGTCAGCGTCCGCGAGGTCTCGCCCTCCTCTATTCGCAGTTCGCGATCCATCAGCGCGATGAGCCGAGCGGCCAGGGCGCGCGCGGCACGCACCTGCGCGTTGCCCTCGCCACTGCGGTTCCCCACCGTCAGATGCAGCTCCAGGTAGGGCGGCTCAAAGCCCGGACCGGGCTGCGAACGGTGCGGAAGCAGGTCGCCGTCCGCCTGATCGCCCAGCACCGGCCGCAGGATCGTGTTGAGCAGTGTCAGCAGCTCACGGTGCGCGCGATAGGAGGTACGCATGGAGTGGGCCTCGAGGCCAGCCTGCTCATTTGTGGCGCGTGCCTGCAGCGCGCGCAACACGCTGACGTCGGCGCCACGAAAGCGATAGATCGACTGCTTGGCATCACCCACAAGAAAGAGCTTGCCGCTTTCGTCGTTGATCCGCGCCACGAGGTCCCTTTGGCGCCGGTTGGTGTCCTGGAATTCGTCCATCAGAATGGCCCGGACCGCGCCCTGCCAGTAGGAGCGCACCGCCTCGTTCTGCTCAAGGAGCTGCAGGGCGAGGCCCTCCAGGTCGTCAAAGTCCAGGGCGTTCCGCTCCTGTTTGAAGGCGTCCAGGCGCTGCAGGGCTAGCCGCAGGGTGGCTCGCAAAGCGGGGAGCGCCCTGGCCAGCTCTTCATCCAGTGGGGTGAGGGCCAGCTCCAACAGGGCGCTCTGGCTTTTCCAGAGCCCGCGCAGTGTCCCCAAGGCCGCCTTGACCGTGTCCAGCTGGTCCTTGCCGCCCGGCCAGGCGTTCTGGCTGCCGCCCACCAGGTTGATGTTGGCCAGGGGGCGCAGAGCGCTCAGCTGCTCAGCGCAGGATCCCGGCGTTGCCTGCAAGGCGGCCAGGGCGGCGAGGCGTTGTTGCTCCATGCGGTCGTCTGGCTTGCCGGCCGC
>DIVQ01000021.1 GCA_002423325.1 Anaerolineales bacterium UBA6128
GATCAGCGACTGGAAGTGGTCCAAGGCGCCGGTCACGGAGCGGCGCTGGGATTTCCTGGCTGATCTCAGTTACCATATTGCCGCGCGTGATGCCCTGCAGGACGCCATCAGCACCCTGTAGGCGGTTCTCCGTCGGGGTTGTGTAGCCGGGAGGACGGGGCGAATCCTCTCGGCTCTTTTCTTGCGGAATAAGGGTAGACGCAACGCTATGGGTTGGTGGCGGCACATAGTCGAGATGCCCGATCGCGAGCGTGCCAGGCTGCTGGCGAACGCCTCGCTGGGACTCATCCTTGTGCTGCTCTATGGCCTCGGAGGGGTCAGCCTGTACTTGCGCTCGCGCTATCTCGCGGTGGAGACCCCACAGGTCGCCGCCACAGCCACGGCTACCATGCCGCAACGGGTGATGGCAGTGGAGGCTACCGCACTCCCGACTCTGACGCTCTACCCCACGCTGACACCCTACGGGTTGAACGGCGCGAGCGCCCAGCCCACGCGGACGCCGTCTCCCTGAGGTGCGTCGGAGCGCTTACGGCAACGCATCGGATGTGATGGCCATGGGCGCGGTGCTCGCCCGGCAACGCCCACACACGCTCGCGAGGTGAAGGATGGACACTGCACAGCTCCTGCGCGAATTGACGCAGGCCAGCGGCGTATCGGGCTATGAGGATGAGGTGCGCGAGATTGTGCGCCACGCCTTTGAGCCGTACGTCGACAGCATGCGTTCCGACGCGCTGGGCAATCTGATCGCGTACAAAAAGGGGACTCGTACCGATGAGCCCCGGCGCGCGATCATGCTGTCCGCGCACATGGACGAGATCGGTCTGATGGTCAGCGGCCTTGAGGACGGTTTTCTGCGCTTTGTGCGGGTGGGCGGCGTCGATTTTCGCACCATCGTTGGGCAGGAAGTGGTGGTGCATGGTGTGCGTCCGCTGCCGGGTATCGTGGCGAGCCATCCCCCGCACGTGACGCCGCCGGACCAGCGCAGCAAGGCGATCCCACTGGAAGAGATGTTCATTGACGTTGGCCTGCCCCCGGAAAAGGTTCGGGAGCTGGTGCACGTCGGCGACCTGATCACGCTGCGACGCGATATGATCGAGCTACAGGAAGGCTACGCCGCAGGCAAAGCGCTCGACGATCGCGCCGGCGTGGTCGCGTTGGTGCGTTGTATGGAGTTGCTGCAGACGATGCTTCACGAGTGGGACGTCTACGCGGTCGCCTCGACGCAGGAAGAGGTCGGGCTGCGCGGGGCCACAGTGGCCGCCTATGGGGTGGCTCCGGACGTGGGAGTGGCCGTGGACGTTGGTTTTGGGATGCAGCAGGGGCTGAACGAGACCGAGGCGATCAGCATGGACGGGGGTCCGGCGCTGGCCAAAGGTCCCACCTTTCACCCGGTGGTGTTCGACGGGCTGAAGAGCGTCGCAGAGGCGAACGAGCTCCCCTGCCAGGTTGAGATTCTGGCGAGAGGGGCCGGCACAGATGCCTGGGCGCTGCAGGTCTCACGCGAGGGCCTGCCCACGGCGCTGCTGTCGCTGCCGCTGCGCTATATGCACACCACGGTTGAGACGATCTGCCTGCGCGATATCGACCGCACCGGGCGTCTGCTGGCGCTATTCATTGCCAAGCTCGATGAGGACTTTGCCGGGGAACTCGGGCTGACAGGAGGAAAGACGTGCTAATAGAGGACATCTCCCAGGCACGTGGCGTCTCGGGCAACGAGGGCGCGGTGCGTGCCCTGCTGCTTGAGGCGGTCAAGGAGCGCATCGATGAGCACCGCGTCGACGCGTTGGGCAACCTCATCTGCTTGCGCAAGGCGCGCCGCCCCGCGGCCGCGGGTGCACCCGCCAAAGTCATGGTAGCGGCGCATATGGATGAGATCGGCCTGATTATCACCGGCATCAACCCGGATGGCACGCTGCGGTATGCGCAGGTGGGGGGCATCGACGACCGCATCCTGCTTTCAAAGCAAGTGTTGGTCGGCGAAAACGCCCTGCCGGGCATCATTGGCTACCGGCCCATCCACCTGATTCCGCCGGCTGAGCGTGAGCGCGCCGCCGACATGAGCAAGTCGGCGATCGACATCGGGGCCACCAGCAAGGCAGGTGCTGAGAGGTTGGTGCATCCGGGTGACTATGTGACGTTTGCGTCCAAGTTCGAGTTGCTCGGAGAGGCGCCTGACCAGACCGTCAAGGGCCGTGCCTTTGACGACCGCGCTGGCTGCGCCGTGTTGTGCGAAATCCTTCAAGATGACTATGCCTTTGATCTGTACGTCGTTTTTACCTGCCAGGAAGAAGTGGGGCTGCGTGGCGCGATCGCGTCCGCGTTCTCGGTAGCGCCGGACGTGGGTCTGGTGCTCGAGGGCACGATCTGCGACGATCTGCCGCGCAAAAAGGACGTGAGCCCCGTGACCGAGTTGGGCAAAGGGCCGGTGATCGATTTCATGGACAACAGCATGATCGCGGATCAGCGGCTGGTCAAGCTGCTGGTGCGCGCGGCCCAGGAGAACGGCATCCCCTATCAGTACAAGCGGATGATCGCCGGCGGGACCGATGCGGGCGCGATCCAGTTGAGTCGGGCGGGGGTGCCTGTGGTCACCATGGCTGTGCCGGTGCGCTACCTGCACGCGCCCATCTGCTTGATGAATCTGGCGGACTATAACCATACTGTGCAGTTGGCCGTGGCCGGGCTGCACCTACTCGAGGGAGGGCTGGGATCATGAAGGAGCTGATCAAGGCGCTGGTTGAGACGTATGGCCCTGCGGGGCACGAGGAGCAGGTGCGCGCACTGATCACTGAGCGCGTCAAGGACTATGCCGACGAGATCCGCACCGACGCGCTGGGCAGCCTGATCGTGTTGAAGAAGGGAACGGGCGGCGGCAAGCGCATCATGATCGCGGCGCACATGGACGAGATCGGTGTGGTGGTGGCTTTTGTCGACAAGAAGGGATTTGTGCGCTTTGGGCGCCTGGGCGGGCTGTCGCCGCTTACTGTGCTGGGGCGCCGCGTGCGCTTTGCCAACGGAACGGTCGGGGTCATTGCCTGGGAGAAAGGGCGCTACCCCACGTCCATGCCGACCTGGGAGGAGATCTACCTCGATGTGGGCGCGACGTCGCCGGAGGACTGTCCGGTGGGCATCGGTGACGCCGCCTGCTTTGATGACAAGTTCGTCGAACAGGGCGACAGGCTGATCTCCAAGGCCATGGACAACCGTATGGGGTGCGCAGTTGGCGTGCAGGCGCTGCTCGAGATGGGCGAGTCACCCAACGACGTCTACTTTGTGTTCACGGTGCAGGAAGAAGTCGGCTTGCGAGGGGCGACCGCGTCGGCCTTTGGCGTCGAACCAGAGGTAGGCATTGCGTTGGATGTGACGCTGACCGGCGATACTCCCGAGGCCTCGCCGATGTGCGTGTCGCTTGGCAAGGGCACTGCCATCAAGGTGATGGACTCGTCAGTTATCGCGCATCCCGGGGTCAAGAACTGGATGGTCAAGACGGCGGAGCGTATCGGGGCGCCGTACCAACTGGAGATCCTGACGGCGGGTGGCACGGACACAGCCGCAATCCAGCGCTCGCGCGCGGGCGTGCCGGCGGGCTGTCTGTCGGTGCCGACGCGCTACGTGCACACGCCATCAGAGATGGTGCACTATGGCGACGTGCGGGCCACCGTCGACGTACTGGCCGAGTTGCTGCGCAAGCCAGTCGAGCTCTAGTCGGGGCGGGCTGCGTCCCTGGTCAGCCTCTGAAAAGGCCTGGCGCTTATCAAGCGCCAGGCCTTTGTGCTATCGTTGGTCCTAGTAGGTAACGATGCGAGACAGTGCCTTGGCCTGTGCCACCCAATCCTGGACGGCGTTGAAGCCGGGCAACTGTCGAACGAGCTTTTTCTCTTTGTTCACCAGTACGAGTTGCTGATGCAGGTTGGCGGCATTGCGCTGTGCCAATTCGGGCACCGTGTCAACGCCGGCGGCCTCCAGCAGGTCCGAGTACTCTTCGGCCACGCCCTTGATGCGGAACAGGTCGGCGCGGTTAATCCACTCGAGCAGCAGGTTGCCGCTGATGCCAGACTTTTCCTCAAGTTCCTTGCGCGCTTTGGGCGTCTTGCCCGCTTCCAACAGCGCTTCCGTGGTCTGGATGCCCAGGGCTGCAAGCTTTTCGGCGTAGACTGGTCCAATTCCCTCGATGTCGATGATCTTGCTCATGTTCCCTCCGCTTCGAAGTTGACTCGTATCAACGCGCACATCCATGTGCACGTATACCCAACAGCTAGCGTCCTGTCAAGCGCATTGTGGCAAGCAGATGCCATTGGCTATGGGCGCCCGGTCGAGCAGGAATAGCTCTGCCCCTCTCCCAGCACAGCGTGCACGCGCGGCATCTCTTCGCTTATCAGGATGTGCTGCGGGCACTTGTCCTCGCACTCACGGCAGCCGATGCAGGCGCTGGCGCGCTGATCCTCGGGCATGCGCGCATAGCGCTCGCGCATGTTGCTGAGCGTGTTGTACATCACGCCCTGGTTCAGCAGACCAAAGTTCCGGGGGATCTCCACGCCGTTGGGGCAAGGCATGCAGTACTGGCATCCGGTGCACGGGATCGGGCAGAGGTCGCGATAGGTCGCGCGCACGCGCTCGACCAGCGCCAGGTCCTCCGCGGTGAGCGTTCCGGGACCCGAATGCGAGGCGGAGGCCAGGTTTTCGACCACATGCTGCATGGTGCTCATGCCGCTCAGAACTACTCCGACCTCAGAGTGATTCCAGACCCACTGCAGGCCCCAGTCGGGGGCGCTGCGGGGCGTGGGGGACTCATCCCAGAGCGCCTGCACGGGGGCGGGCGGGTTCACCAGCTTGCCTCCGAGCAGAGGCTCCATGACGACAACGCCCAGGCCGCGCGCCGCGGCGTACTCGAGACCGCGTGTCCCGGGGTTCTCATCTACGTCCATATAGTTGTACTGGATCTGGCAGAACGACCACAAGTCGGAGGCGTCCACGATTTCTTTGAACACCGCCCACGTATCGTGGAACGAAAAGCCGAGGTAGCGGATGCGGCCATCACGCAGCGCGCCCTCCGCCCAACCCAGCACACCCAGCTCGAACAGCTTGGTCCAGGCAGCGCGATCGAGGCTGTGCAGAAGGTATGCGTCGATGTGGTCCGTCTGGAGGCGCTCGAGTTGCTCGTTCAGGATACGGTCCATGTCGGCATAGGTCTGCACGTTCCAGTGCGGCAGTTTGGTGGCCAGCAGAACGCGCTCGCGATAGCCGTCGCGCAGTGCGCGTCCGACAAGGCGCTCGCTGTTGCCCCCGTGATAGCCGTAAGCGGTGTCCACATAGTTCACGCCCTGGTCAATGGCATGGCGCAGCATTTGGGTGGCCAGCGGCTCGTCAATGTTGGCATTCTCGCCGGTCGTGGGCAGGCGCATGCAACCAAAGCCGAGCGCCGACACACGAGCGGACACTGCACCCAGAGAACGATATTGCACAGACTCACTCCTTTGCTGTTGTCTCCAGAGTATACCACGGCAGGATGCGGGGCGCAACCCGGCAGAGACTGATCGCAGGCGCAGGGCGGTTGACGCGACCGTCGTCTGTGTGTAATCTGCAGTCCCGGAGGTAGAGTGTATGCAACTGCGCGAGCGCTTTGTCCGCACGCTGACGGGGCAGGAGGTCGATCGCGTCCCGTTCATCAAGGTGTTCGGGGGCGACAACGCCATCGTACCGCACTGGGAGATCGAGGAGCCCGGCGTGGGCACCAACATCGACCGCTGGTTGCAGTTCGAGGGACCCTATCGCGGTTGGCAACAGCCGGGCGTCAACATGGAGCTGTCGCGCGTAGGGCCGTCGACCGTCGTCGAGGACACCCCCCAGCGCCGCATCGAGCGGCGTGGAGATGGGTCGCTGCATGTGCACCAGAAGAATGCTGACTATTACCGGCAGATCCTGGAATGGGCGGTGCGCGATCGCAACGACTGGGACCGCGTCAAAGAGCGGCACCTGCGGGCCGATGATCCGGAGCGGTTTCCGGCGGACTGGCAGACGCGTGTCGAAGCGTTCCGGCAGCGCGACTATCCCCTGCAACTGACGCATCGCGGCGTGTACGGCTTTGCCCGCAACTTGATGGGCGACGAGGCGCTGGCGTACGCCTTCTACGACGATCCGGCGCTTGTGCACGACATCATGACGACCTACGCCGATATGGCGATGGCCATCTGGTCGCGCATGCTGGCGCAGGTGGACTTTGACTTGATCGAGTGCTGGGAGGATATGGCCTTTACCAGCGGCGCGCTGGTCTCGCCGGCCACCTTTCGCGAGTTCCTGGCCCCGCAGTACCGCCGGCTACGTGCGTTTGCGGATGCGCATCGCATCCCGATCATCCTGGTGGACTCGGACGGCTACATCGAGCCGCTGACAGCCCTGATGCTGGAGTGTGGCGTGACGACGCTGTACCCCTACGAGGTGCAGTCGGGCAACGACGCGGCACGCATGCTCGACAGGCACCCGGCGCTGGGCATCATCGGGGGGCTGGACAAGCGCGTGATGGCGCAGAACGAGGCGGCCATCGACGCCGAGGTTGAACGTGCGCGTGGGCTGATTCGCAAGGGGCGCTTCATCCCGGGGCCCGACCACTTTGTGCTCTCGGACGTGACCTATGCGCATTACCGCTACTTTATGCAGCGGCTGCGCGAGGTCGTGATGACCACCAGGCCGGGTCAGTGACGCGCTGGCCACGTCTGTGAGGTGGGCGTGCACACGGTGCGCCCCGGAGTGCTGGTTCGCCGTACTGCCTTGACGGGAGGTGTATCCTGGGCTAAGATCGCGTGTGTGTGTAGCCGTCGCGCCTCCCGCCCGAGGTCGTGTGGGAGGGGGCGACGAGTCGAGCATCAGAACGCTCATGAGGAGAGAATACATGCAGCTCAACAAGCGCTTTCTCTGGTTATTGGTGATCCCGCTGCTGATCGGACTGTGGGTCGCGGCGCCGCGACAGACGCAAGGAGATGAGGTCGCGCTGATCACAGGTCACTACATTCCGCTGGTGATGAACGCCAAGCCCCCGACGCCGGAGCCCACCCCGACGCAGACGCCACCTGCGGGCGGGTGGAAGGAAGAATACTATGCCAACACCTCGCTGACCGGGTCCTCGGTCGTGCGCTATGAGGACTATGTGGCGCCGGCCTACGACTGGGGAACGGGCGGGCCCGCCGTGTCAGGCATCGGCGTCGACAATTTTTCGGCGCGCTTTACCAAGCAGGTCTGGTTCTCAGGCCATGAGCTTGATTTCTGGGTGACCGGCGACGATGGCTTCCGGTTGTACATTGACGGCCAGCTCAAAATCGACCAGTGGGTCGGCCACCGCCGCGGACACATCACCATCCCGGATGAGCAGAACGGCACGGCCAGCTTCCGCTGGCGGGGGGTCGTCAGCCAGGGCTGGCACCAGGTCAAGCTCGAGTACTTTGAGGCCTCGGCCGATGCCCGCATCCGACTGTTCTGGACGACCTACGATCTGACGCAGAACGCGTGGCGCGCCGAGTATTTCAACAACGAGACGTTGTCAGGCGCGCCGGTGTTGGAGCGCAGCGAAAGCACCATCAACCACATCTGGGCCGGCGGCAGTCCCGGCGGCGGCGTCAACTCGGACCACTTTTCGGCGCGTTACACCAAGGCCGTCTGGATGGGCGAACAGCAGTATGTGTTCTACACCACGGCCGATGACGGCGTGCGAGTGTACGTCGACGGGTGGGGTGACTCGGGCAAGGTGGTTGACGACTGGGGCGGAACGCCCGGTTTCAAGACGTCGGGCACACGCTACATGGGCGGCGACCTGCAGACCGATGGCAGCTACAAGGCATGGTACCTGTTCACCGTCGAGTTCCGCGAGGGGACTGGCGACGCGACGCTCAACTTTGACGTGTTCGCGGGGGGCTCCAAGGTCGCTTACGTAGGCGAGTACTATAACAGGGAGTTCCTCAATCCGCTGACGAACGGTCACAACTGGGGCACGCCGACGCATGTCCGGCTGGACAGCGCGATCAACTTTGACTGGGGCTACGGCAGCCCCGCACCTGGCATCGGCACGGAGAGCTTTAGCGTGCGTTGGACCAAGACGATCTGGCTTAACCCCGGCACCTACAAGTTCACGTGCACCATGGACGACGGCGCGCTGGTGTGGCTGGATGGTTACCGCAATCCCGAGAACTTGCTGATCAGCGACTGGAACGCCATCGAGGCGCGTACCCGGGACAAGACGATCACCACCTACGGCGGCTGGCACGTAGTGGTGATGGAATACATCGAGTACACGCGTGAGGCGGTGGCCAAGCTGAGCTACGTGCAGCAGTAGGCTACGCCAGAGAGCGACAGCGATGTGAGACAGCCAGGCCTGGTGCATGTCACCGGGCCTGGCTGCTCTCTACACGAGGAGGGACGCATGCGTGACACGCGCGTGACGGTGGCGTCGCTGCGATCGGTGCTCGTCGACGTGGGGCGGAATCTGGCGCTGGTGCGTGAGGCCTGCAGCACGGCCGCTCAGGAGGGCGCACGCCTGCTGTTCCTGCGCAGTGGTGTGACCGATTTCGTCGATGAGGTGGTCACCGTCCAGTTGCGTGCTGAACGGCGGGCGCTGAACCACGGCCCCACGCGCAACCGCCGGCTGGTGACCATGGTGCGGCAGTTCGAACGCGCTCTGGAGGATGAGGTCTGAGCGATGGCCAAGCAGGACACATTTCCCGTTCTGGAGACCGAGCGGTTGGTGCTGCGGGCCTTGCGGTTGAGCGATGCGCCCGACGTGCAGCGGCTGGTGGGCGCGCGCGAGGTGGCCGCCACCACGTTGACGATCCCGCACCCGTATACCACCAGCATGGCGGAGGAGTGGATCGGCTCCCACGACGAGCGGCGCGAGCGGGGCGAAGCGCTGCACTGGGCGATCACGCGCAAGCAGGATGGCGCCCTGCTGGGGGTCATCGGGCTGGAGCTGACAGATAAACACCGACGCGGTGAGCTGGGCTACTGGGTGGGCGTGCCCTACTGGCGGCAGGGCTACTGCACCGAGGCGGCGCGCGCCGTGGTGCGCTACGCCTTTGAGACGCTGGAATTGGCGCGGCTGGTGGCCGTGCACTTTGCGGGCAACGAGGCGTCGGGACGCGTGATGCGCAAGCTGGGGATGACGCAGGAGGGCGTGCTGCGCAAGCACGTGCTCAAGTGGGGCCAGCGCATCGACCTGGTCTGCTACGGGCTGTTGCGCGAGGAGTGGCAGGGGTAGGAGCGCGCCCTGTCTGCGCCCCTCGCCCACAAACGGCCAGGCTACGCCTGCTCGCCGTCGCTCGTTTCTTCCTCGGACGGGGGCTCTTCCTCGACCAGGATGTCGCGGGCCTGGTCGGCCCAGGCGGCGGGAACCACCACCTCAACCCGACCAAGCCCGTCCAGCGTGAGGCCCCAGATGCGGCCCGCCGAGGGATAACGAAGCGCACACGGGACGTCTGTCGCGCGCAGTTTGCTGAGCGCCACCTCGGCGGCCAGCGGCCCTTGCGAGACGTAGACGACGACCGCGTCGGGGCCGTTCAAATCGACGCCCCGGGGCGTGTGGTCGAGCGGCGTGTCCGCCATATTATGCCCCTCCCACCGGCGCGGGCGTCGGATAGAGCGCGTCCAAGCGCGCCAGCACCTCGGGGAGGATCTGCACCTCCAGCGCTTTGAGGTTCTCCTCCAACTGCGTGCTGGTGCGAGTGCCAAGAATGACGCTCGTGACGGCGGGGTGGCGCATCGCCCACGCGGTAGCCAATGTGGCGGCGCTGGTGCCCAATTCGGCCGCGATCTGCACCAACTCCTGGCCCTTGCGCTTGTTCTCCTCGGTCCAGTAGAGCCTGCGCATCACCGCATTCTGGTCGGGGTCGCCGGCGCGCGTGTCGGGCGTCGCCTCGGCGCCGGGCAGGTACTTGCCGGTCAGCATGCCGTGCGCGAGCGTAGAAAAGACGACGTTGCCGATGCCCTCGCTTCGGGTGATGGGAAAGACCTCAGACTCGGGATGGCGCCAGAGCAGGCTGTAGCGCGGCTCGTTGACAGCGATGGGCCGCGCGCCCAGATCGCGGGCGATGCCGTTGGCCTTGACCATCATCCAGGCGGGCCACTCGGAGACGCCCCAGTATAGGATCTTGCCGGCGCGCGCCAGGTCGTTCATGGCGCGTACCGTCTCCTCCAGTGGGGTGGCGGGGTCGGGGCGGTGGCACATGTAGAGATCGACATAATCCATGCGCAGGCGCGCCAATGAGGCGTCGCACTGCTCGCGGATGTGCTTGGCCGAGAGGCCGCGGTCGTTGGGGCCGTCGCCCATGGGCGCCCAGACCTTGGTGATGAGGAACAGGTCGGCGCGCGGCAGTTCGGCCAGGATCTGCCCGAGCATGCGTTCGGCCAGTCCCTTGTTGTAGGCATTGGCGGTGTCGAAAAAGTTGATGCCGTGCTCGTAGGCCACGTGCACCATGCGGCGCGATTCGTCCAGACCTACTTTGAAGCCGATGGTGAGGTAGGATCCCAGCCCGAGCACGCTCAGTCGCGCGCCCCACTTGCCGAGTTGTCGGTATTCCATCGTGAACCTCCTGTGTATCACAGCACGGACTTCGCAGCGGCTGGCGCAGCACGGTCCTGCCTTTGGCGGAATCGGTGCGGCGCGGGTTGATCGCGTCCGCTCGCCGTGCTTGTGGGCGCTTTTCCGCATTGCAGCGTCCGCCAATGACGAGCGACAAGCATAGCATAGCGCATCATGCGCCCGGCTGCAAGCCGGTGGTCGGCGCGTTGTGGCGCCCCTCTCGGCGTGGTATAATCGCGCGCAGTTCGGCAGCCTATACCAAGGATGGCAGACCATGATCGACGCAGTCGCAGCGGGACACTTGTGTGTGGATATCATGCCGCAGNNAGCCGCAGATCACCGACCCCTCGACGGCGGCCTCGGACAACTTTTTGGCGCCCGGCCGCCTGACGGAGGTGGGCAGGGCGATCGTCTCGCCGGGGGGTGCGGTGTCGAACACGGGCCTGGCGATGCATATTCTGGGGCTGGAGGTACGTTTGGTGGCGCGCGTCGGCGATGACGTGATCGCAGACCTGACGCGGCAGCTGCTGTCGGCGCGTGGCGCGCGGCTGGTGGAAGCGCTCACGGTGGCGTGCGGCGAGCCGAGCGCCTACACGGTGGTGATCAGCGCGCCTGGCTTTGACCGTGCTTTTATGCACTGCACGGGCACCAACGACACCTTTGGTCACGAGGATATCTCGCCGGCGCTGCTGGATCGGTCGCGCCTGCTGCACTTTGGCTATCCCACGCTGATGCGGCGCATGTACTCGGACGGCGGCGAAGAGTTGGCGGCCATCTACCGCCTGGGCAAGGCGCACGGTGTGACGACGTCGCTCGACTTTGCGATGCCCGATCCCACGCGCGCGAGTGGCAAGGCCGACTGGCCGACCATTCTGCGCCGGACACTGCCGATGGTGGACCTGTTTCTGCCGAGCGTGGAAGAGTTGCTCTTCATGCTTAACCGCGAGCGCTACGTCGCGCTGATCAGCAGCGTGGGCGCGGCGCGGATGCTGGATGCGCTGACCGTGGACGACGTCGCGGATCTTGGGGCGCGGGCGCTGGAGTTGGGGGCGCAGATCATCGTGATCAAATGCGGGCACCGCGGCATGTATGTGCGCAGCGCGGACCGACTGCACGATGTGGGACGGGGCGCACCCGCGGACGCGTCAGCCTGGCAGGGGCGCGAACTGTGGGCGCCCTGCTTCAAACCCAAGTTTGTGAATGCCGTGGGCGCCGGCGATTCGGCGATCGCAGGCTTCCTGACGGGGCTGTTGCGCGGGCAAAGCCTGGCCGGGGCGCTGACCTCGTCGGTGGCGACGGGCGCCTGCAACTGCGAGGCTGCCGACACCACGAGCGGGCTGCTGTCGTGGGACGAGACGCAGGCGCGCATCAGCGCCGGCTGGGCACGCACAGACGCCGGCATCACTGACACCAGGTGGCAGTGGGATCCTGGCGAGGCGGTGTTCCGGGGGCCGCATGATCGCTAGCCCGGGCGGCGTGCGCAGAAGACAGGTTGCGACCACGATGCGGGCGTTGCTGCTGGCTTGGGCGCTGTGTATGCTGGCCGCGCCGGTAGAGGCGGCCGCGCCCGCCTGGGCCGAGCCGCGCGCGCTCAACATCGTCGATGTCGCCGGGCAGGTGCCCGACGCGCTGCTGCGCGACGCGATCGTGGTGGGCAACCGCGGGATGGCGCAGTTAGTCTCGTCGCAGCGGGTGGGAGACCGGTTGCGCATCACGTTGCGGATCAGTACGCGCCGCTCGTGGGGAGGTGAGCAGTGGATCACTGAGGCCACGCTGCTGGGTCAGGCGCCGGCTTACGACCATCCCGGATCTGCGGCGCCGCAGAGCTGGCTGCGTCTGTACCGCGACAGCGGCCTGACGCAGGAGTGCACCGGCGACATCCGTTGGGTCTACTACCTGGACCCGACGCTGTGCCTGCCCGAAGATGGCGCGGACGCCTGGGAGCGCTACCCCACGCTCAAGCGTACGTTGTATGTCAGCAGTGGCGCGCTGCCCGTGGAGGCCGAGGGAATGCGTCTGCCGGCGAACATGGGTGGCAGCGTCAACCTGTTCGGCGATTACCCCTGGTTGTGGGCCGTGTTCACTGTGCAGGCAACAGGCGCTCCCGCCGTGGCCTATCTGGGAGAGCAGGCTTTCACCTTTCAGTCGTACATCGGTCCGGGCGGGGTGGGCGTTTTCCAGCCGCTCATGGCGCAGATGCTGGCGCGCTTCGGCCGGCGTCACCCGCGCTTTGCGCTGCACCCGCCCACCGGCGCCAACTATGTGCTGTTCATCTACCCGCCCGCACCCTTCAACGTCTACTCGTACGACGGCAACAATCTGCAGCGCCCAACCAGCGGCACGGTGCGCCTGGCGCCGGACGACGGCATGCTGTCGCAGGATTTCGACCACGCAGGGGCCTACCCGCTGGGGGTGGCCTGGCAGGACGCCGACCAGTCGGCGGGGCCCTACCTGTCGCTGTTGCCCCCTGTCGACCGGGTGACGCCGCCGGAGTACGTGGTGCCGGCCGGCGCGGCCTTCAATCCCTGCTACAGCACCGGCGACTGCCCTCCGGCGGTGCTGGACAGCCTGTACGCTGCGACGATGACGCTGAGGGTGCTGTACCTGCGCGTGGAGGCGCCCTACGGACAGCTGCAGCTCGTGCCGCTGCGTGTGGCCGACGCGAACTGGAGCCCATCGTTGGCCGCGCAACCCGCGGCGGCTCCGGGCACGGCGGGCGTCGCCGCTGGTCCGTACACTTTGCGGCTGCCACTGGTGCGCAACGTGCGGATGCCAAACGAACAGCCCGTGGGCCTGTACGATGGCGCCACGGGGCGCATGGTCGGCTACCTGCCCTGACGTGCGTCAGGTGCAGGGTCAGGGCTGCGTCGCGGGGACATAGTCGTGGAGGGCGCCGTCCAGCAGCGCATAGGTGAACAGGCTGGGACGAGGCCCGCCCTCCGCCAGCATGAAGAACTGCTCTTCGCGAGCGTCAAAGCCGCCCGCTGTTACCCACTCGCCGCCCGGGGAACGTGCATAGACGTGGTGCCGCGCCAGCAGGGTGAGGCTTTCGGGGTCGAGCACGTCGATCACTGCCCCGGCGCCCCGGTCCGCCACGCCGGCCGCGATCAGGCTGCCGCGTACCCAGGCGAGGTCGTGGTACACAGCGCCGGTCAGGTTGGTGGCCCGCCGCCGCGTGCGGCCCTTGAGGGTCCAGACGTACAGGCGATCGCCGCTCTCGCTGATGCCGACGAGCTCGTTGTCGCCGATCTGCGCGACGGCGCGGATGCGCTGATCGACCTGGAAACTGTGCTCAACCTCCAGGTAGGCAGGATCGAGCAGCGCGATGGTCGCGCCTGTGTCATCGCCATCGCCGGCCAGGGGCACCCACAGGCCCGCTTCGCCCAGGTGCAGACCGCCGGCGCGGTAACGACCGTCCAGCTCGAGCGCGTGCGTCTGCAGTATGCCATAGTGCTCGCGACTGGCCTGAACGACCATCCCCACGCGCTTGGCGGGATCGGCCGTGGCGATGTAGAAGGCGGCGTCGGTGACGGCCAAGCCGCGCACGTCGGCGAGGTCAAAGCTGAGCGCGCGGCTCAACTGCAGGTAGAGGCCCTCGATGCCGCCGGTGAGCGCGGGATCGGGCCACGCAGCGGGCGTGGGGGTCTGCCCCAAGGCGGTCTGCGCAACGTCGGGCTGGACTGCCAGTGCGGAAACTGGCGCGCTGGGCGCCGATTGGGGCGCAACCGGTTTGAGCAGGACCCTGCGCAGGCTGACGGCAACGACTGTCGCCAGCACCAGCACCAGCGCGACGATGGTGATCAGGTGTTTTGGACGCATCACAGTCCCTCTTGAGCCCGTCTTGTCGCCCGGAGACCACGGCGATCCGACCGGTTTGCGGGCGGCGGCGCTCATGTGGTGAGGATACACCAGGGCGGGCGACGCCGTCAACTGGGGCAGTCGACACGTGTAGACAGACTTGCACGCTTTGCGGACAATGTGCATAATGCTGGAAAAGGGGGATGAGAGGCGCCGGGTGCAGTTCGCACGCCTCGATCCTCAAGTACGTAGAGGGAGGTTCTCATGAAGGTTCTGGTTACCGGCGGCAGTGGCGCGATCGGGCGCTATGTCATCAAGGAACTGGTGGCGCACGACATCACCCCCACCATCCTGGATGTGCGGCCTCCGGCCAAAGCGGTCCCCGGCGTCGACTTTAGCTCGTGCGATCTGATGAGCTTGGAATCGACGCTGGCCGCGATCAAGGGCTACGACGCCGTGGTGCACCTGGCGGCCATCCCGCACCCGTTCAACGATCCGTGGGACCGCGTGATGAGCGTGAACATGACGACTACCTACAACGTAGTCGAGGCGGTGCGCCAGAACGGCATCCCGCGGCTGGTCTACGGCTGCAGCGAGTCGTCCACCGGCTTTGGCATCCACTATGTGGACCTGGTGCCCGAGTACCTGCCGATCGATGAAGAGCACCCCTGCTGGCCGCACGAGACCTACAGCCTCACCAAGCGCTTTGGCGAGGAGATGAGCCGTCTGTACGCGACGGCGTACGGGTTCGAGGCCATCTCGCTGCGCTACTGCTGGGTCTGGCTTGACCGTAACGCAGACGATGTGCACGCCATCATCGAACTGGGCAAGAAGGGGCAGCGTAACACCAAGGACTGGTTCGGCTGCTACATCGCCCCGCACGACGTGGCGCAGGGCATCCGGCGGTCGCTGCAGTACCAGTTCCCGCAGGAAAAAAAGGTCAACTTCGAGGCGTTCTTCCTGACCGCCGAAACAACTTTCTTCCCCATGCCCACTCTGGATGCGCTCAAAGAGACCTTCAAGCCTCTGCCTGAGGTGCGCGTGCCGCACTATTACGCCGATAATCCTTACGCGCCGCCCTTTGACATCCGCAAGGCAAAGCGGCTGCTCGGCTTCGAGCCGACCATGGACTGGCGCGACTATGACACGTGGGAGAAACCCTGATGCGAAAATGGAAACTTGCGTTTATGAGCTCGCTCGGCTACGCCGAGATGGCGCCGGAAAAGGTGGTCAATTCGCTGGCCAGTTGCGGGTATGAGGCCATCGAGTGGACACTGAGCCACTTTGATCCGCGCACGCACACGCCCGCGCAGAACAAGCGTCTGGTGGAGATAACCCAGAACGCCGGTCTGGAGGTGTCCGAGTTTGTGGTGCAGACCGACGTGGTGTGCCTGGATGAGGCTGAGCGCCGCGATCGGATCGCGTTTGGCTTGGAGTGCTTGGCGGCAGCGAGCGAGTGCGGGGTGTCGACGCTCAACTTTTTCACCGGGCCGGCCCCCTGGGTGCCGACCGCGCCGGTGGTCAATCGCGACATCAGCATGGGCGCTGCCTGGGATATGGTGTACGACGCGTACGACCAGTTTGTTTCCGCCGCCGAGTCGGCCGGGGTTCTCATCGCGCTGGAGGGCGTGTGGGGCCATTTGTGCCACGATTTCTACAGCTCGAGCCAATTGATCAATCACTACAACTCGCCTCATTTCGGGGTGAACTTGGATCCGTCGCACGATGTCCTGGTGGGCAACTGGGACAGCGGCTGGATCGCGCGGCAGTGGGGCGTGCAACGCATCCATCACGTACACCTGAAGGACGCCGTCGGGGTGCCGCGAGCGGGCTGGTTCATTTTCCCGATGCTCGGGGAGGGGTTGGTCCCCTGGGCCGAGTTCTTCAAGGCATTGGATGAGATGGGCTATGCGCGCTACTGCTCAGTCGAGTTTGAGTCGTTCGACTATCACGACCGCGTGTTGCACGGCAACACCGAAGAGGCGGCGCGCCTCTCGCGGATGCAGATCAACGAGCTGCTGAGGCCCGTCTATCAGGGCATGGGGCTATAGACTGTAGCCGAACAGGGAAAAGTCCGGTGACAAAAAGGCGCCCGATCAGGGTGGCAATCGCTGGCGTCGGCAACTGCTGCTAGAGGCAAAGCCGAAAAGCCCCCCCCCCAGCGGACTATGGCGCCGCGTAACATCGCCTAGAAAGTGCCGTTGTGTGCATTTTGTTGCGGTGGTTTTGCCTTCAGGAATCCGGCGCTCGTACGAGCTCGCCCGACCGAGAGTTTTCGGCTGGATTCCTAGCCGAACGGGCCGATGCCCCATGTCAGGCCCAAACACTCAGTCTTCATCTCCCAGGGCCTGCCTGCAAGCCTGTAATACCCGCTCCACAGTAATCGCGAGGATGCACCTCATCTCTTGCTCACCGCATCTGACAAGCATGCACCCTTCGCATTGGACCGGCGTCCTGATGACGATGTGCCCCTCGCCGTAGGGGTACCATTTTCCTGGGGCATCCCGCGACGAGAACGGGACGATGCACCGCACTCCACTGGCAGCGGCCATGTGCATCGTGCCAGTGTCGTTTCCCAGGAACAGCACGCATCCCTCCATAGCAGCCATCGAATCCCTGACACCCAGGGCGCCTGCTGCTACATGACCACGGCCCAATTCCCGCACAAACTCTATGGCAGTATCCCGCTCTGCCGAGCTCCCAAAGATAACCGGCCAAAGATCGTACTCATCGACAAGATGCTTGGCGACCTCCATATACCTCTCCGGCGGCCAGATCTTGCAGGGCATATTCGAACCAAGACCTAGAGCAAACCTTCTCCTGCCGCCATCATTAGGCAACTCGGACAGCCAACGCTCTACGTTTTTCCGTTCGCGTTCACCGATGCCGACGTCAAGCCGCCCTAGCCCGATGGGCGGCGTCTGTAGTCCGTCAGCACGCAGCCTCGCAAGGAGAGCTTCCGCCACCTGTGGAACCGCAGACATTGGGGTGTCCGGGTGTGTCGCGGGGGGTTGGCAGATTCCATGCGCTCCAATTTGGCGTCTGGTACCTGCAAATCGGAAGAAGAGCATGTCACGCCGAACCCGCCTGGCATCGATTGCTGAACTGACTAGATAGATCAGGCTGCCAAACTTACGGGAACGGAGTTGGCGCAACAGCCACCAGGCCTTGGTCAGCGGCATGCCCATGGGATAGACGATGTACTCGTCGATCAGCCCGGAGCCATCCAAAACGTCGCGGGGTTGAACCAAGGGGCGTCCCGGCTGCTCGTGGCACAACATGGCGATGTGCGCGTGCGGATAGTTCTCGCGCACAGCCCAGAGAGCCGGTACCGCGACCAGGGTGTCTCCCAGGGATCCGGTGTGATAGACCAGGACACGATCGCCATTCATAGAGACCGCTGGTGATGGTTCATGCGTGGACAACGGTCGTTCTCTTGTTCTGCCTCTATCTGTCGGATGATCTTGGTCGTGGAAATGTCCGAACCTGTAGGGATGAGGACAATGTCTCCTCCATAGCTTTCCACAAAGGCACGCTCCTCTTGGACCAAAGAAGCGAGCGTGTAATCTCCCCCTTTGACATACACATCCGGGCGAATCCGGCGCAGTATCGGCATGGGCGTGTCCGTATAGAACACGATGACATAACTCACACACTCAAGGGCGGCCAGCACCGTCGCCCTGTCCTGTTCCCCATTGATGGGCCGGCCGGGGCCTTTGATCCTCCTGACGGAAGCATCCCCATTCAGCCCAACGATCAGCATGTCGCCAAGGCTTCGCGCCTTTTGCAGGTATGCGATGTGTCCGACATGCAGTATATCGAAGCATCCGTTCGTCCAGACGACTTTGGGTCTGAATGCTCCATAACTGGTAATGACATTCTCCACTATACCAATCGAGGTTGTCTTTGACTGTGCGGCGCCCGTATAATTGGACATGTGCTGGGCCTCTGCCAACTGACACACCGGCGGCGTGGCGGCTTGCTGGGCAAGCCATTGACCCTGAAGCTCGACCCAATCAGAGTACCCGGAGAACCGCGGGAACGCAAGTGGCCCAGAGATCCCGGGCTGGCCGGGCAGTCTGCGGTGACCTGGCACAGGCCGACGACCAAGGGACGCTGCGGATGCTTGCTCAGTCGCCAGAGAGACGGGGTGGACGAGCCCAGGACCGCAACGCCCTGTGCGCGTCTCACTTGACGGCTCTCCCCTGCAATACTAGAGTGTCCCTGCCCAACGTACCGGCCCCACCCGCAAAAGGAGCGTGCCCCCATGCTAGCCATCGAGATGCGCGAGTACCTCGTCGCCCAGGGAGACTGGGTGGATCCCGACAAGACCGTCGACCGCATCATCATCGGCCGCGCCGACAAAGAGGTGCGGCGCGTGCTCGTCACCTGGATCAGCTCGTTTGCGGCGGTGCGGCGTGCCGTCGAGGGCGGCTATGACCTGCTTGTGACGCACGAGCCGACCTTCTGGAAGCACGCCCGCGAGTACGAGGCCTTCGAGTCCGGCGCGCTGGCGCGCGAAAAGCGCGACTATATCCTGGCGCACGATCTGACTATTTTGCGCTGCCACGACCTGTGGGATCTATTCCCCGAGATCGGGATCCCGTGGGCGTGGGGGCGTTTCTTGGGGCTGGGCGCGCGACCGGTGGCGTTCGGTGACGAGGGCTACCAGCAACGCTACGATATCGCACCGGTGACGCTGGAAGCCTTTGCCAGCGAGATGGCGCGGCGCACCGCCACAATCGGCGAGCCGGCCGTGCAGGTGGTGGGGCGCGCCGACGAACTGGTGAGCAAGGTGGGCGTGGGCACGGGCTGCGGCTGCAGCATTGGCGTCTACCAGGAGATGGGTTGCGACCTGTCCATCGTCTGCGACGATGGCAGTGTCTACTGGGAGGGCATTCAGCGCGCCCAGGACGCCGGCCACGCGGTCATCCGGGTGAACCACGGCACCTCTGAGGAGCCGGGCATGCTGACGCTGACGGCCTACTTCAACCGTACCTTTCCTGTGCAGGCCGACCATCTGCCGCACGGGGCCACGTTCCGGCTGGTGGGCGTGGTTCCATGACCTCTGCGCTCGACGCCGCGCCAAGCGTACTTGACGCCTTTACCCCCGCCGTGGCTGCCTGGTTTCGCGCCCGCTACGGCGAGCCGACGCCTCCGCAGGCGCAGGGCTGGCCCGTCATCCAGCGGAGGGAACACACCCTGATCCTCTCTCCCACTGGCTCGGGCAAGACGATGGCCGCGTTTCTGTGGGGCATCGACCGCATCTACCGCGACCTGGCGGCGAATCCGGCCTTGCACGGTGTCCAGCTGCTGTATGTGTCGCCGCTCAAGGCGCTGAACAACGACATCGAGCGCAACTTGCGCGAGCCGCTGGCCGGCATCAGACAGACGGCCGAAAAGCTGGGCAGCCCCTTGCCGCCGCTGCGCGTTGCGGTACGCACCGGAGATACCCCATCCTCGGAGCGCCAGCGCATGTTGCGGCAGCCGCCGCACATCCTCATTACCACGCCCGAGTCACTCTACCTCATTCTGACCAGCGAGCGAGCCAGTGCCATCCTCGATACGGCGCACACTGTCGTCGTGGATGAAATCCACACGTTGTGCGGCAATAAGCGCGGTGTGCATCTGGCGCTGTCGCTGGAGCGCCTGACGCAACGCGTCCTCGATGCCCAGGGGGGCCGCGGTCAGACGCCGCAACGCATCGGGTTGTCGGCCACGCAGCGCCCGCTGGAGGAGGTGGCGCGCTTTCTGGGCGGGCAGGCGTGGGTCAGCGAGGCAGGCGTCGAGCGGTTGCAGCCGCGTCCGGTGACCATCGTGGACGCCGGCGCGCACAAGGCGTTGGACCTGAAGGTCGTGACGGTGCTGCCCGACCTGCGCAAGGTGCCGGGGGGCTCGATCTGGCCGTTCGTGATCCCGCAAGTGCTGAATGAGATCCGCCAGCACCGCACAACGCTGGTGTTCAGTAACAGCCGGCGGGGCGCCGAGCGCGCGGCCGACCGACTGAACGAGCAATACGCCGTGGAGGAAGAGGAGGAGGTCGAGCCGGGGTCACCCAGCGTGCTGATGCGCGACGGTGTGGGCGTCGCGCGGGGGATGTTCGGCACGGGGCGCAGTGGCGGACCGTTCCGCGCGCACCACGGCTCGGTCTCTAAAGAGGTGCGGCTGGAGCTCGAGCAAAAGCTCAAGGCGGGCAAGTTGCCGGCGCTGATCGGCACCAGCTCTCTGGAGTTGGGCATCGACATCGGCTTTGTGGATGAGGTTATCCAGCTCGAGTCGCCGCACGGCGTGGCGCGCGGGCTGCAGCGTGTTGGGCGCTCGGGCCACCTGGTCGGGCAGACCAGCGTGGGGCGCATCTATGCGTTGTACCCCGAGGATCTGCTGGACGCCGGCGCGGTGGCGCATGGCATGTTGCATGGCGACATTGAGCCGACCTACACGCCGCGCAACTGCCTGGACGTGCTGGCACAGCAGGTCGTTGCCATGGTGGGCATGCAGGACTGGGAGGTGGAGGCGCTCTACCGAGTGGTCTGCCGGGCGTATGGCTACCACCAACTGACCTATGAGGCCTACCTTGCCGTGCTGGACATGCTGAGCGGCAAGTACCCGAGCAGCGAGGTGCGTGCGCTGCGCCCGCGTTTCTCCTGGGACAAGGTGAACGGCAGGCTGGCGGCGTTGCCCGGGACGCGGCTGCTGGCGGTGCGCAATGGCGGCACCATCCCCGATCAGGGACAGGTCAGTGTCTATCTGCCCGATGGCAAGACGCTGCTGGGTACGCTCGATGAAGAGTTCGTGTTCGAGACGCGCCTGGGGGATGTGTTTGCGCTGGGCAGCAATACCTGGCGGGTCACCGAGATCGACGAGAACAGGCTGACGGTGGCGTCGGCAGAAGGGCAGTTGCCGCGCATGCCGTTCTGGCATGGCGAGGCCCCGCATCGCGACTATCACATGGGGCTGCAGGTGGGGGCCTTCCGGCGCCAGTTGGCCGAGCGCGCCGCGCGCCTGTCCACGCTGCCGGAAGGCCCTGACGGCGAATGGCCTGACGAGGCGGCGCCCATCCTGCAGTGGCTGATGGCCGACTATGCCATGGACGACGCCTCGGCGCGCAACGCACTGCACTATGTGCGGCACCAACTCGATGCCATTGGCGCGATCTCGTCGGATGACACCGTGGTGGTGGAGCAGTTCAGCGACGCACTCGGCGACCAGCGCGTGGTTGTGCACTCCTGCTTTGGGGGGCGGGTGAACAGCGCGTGGGCCCTGGCGCTCAGTCAGGCTATGCGCGAGCGGTTGGGGCGCGAGCTGGAGGTGCAGGTCAATGACGACGGCATCCTGTTCCGCATCGCCCAGGCCGACCGCGAGCCGCCGTTGGACCTTGTGCGCACGTTGGGGGCCGAGGAGGCGCGCGAGCGCCTCGTGACCGAGCTGCCCAACGCGGCAGTGTTCGGCGCGCGCTTTCGGATGAACGCGGCGCGAGCACTGCTGCTACCCGGCACGACGGGCAAGCGTCGCACGCCCTTCTGGCTGCAGCGACTGCGAGCCAAGGATCTGCTGGCTGTCGTCAAGGGCTACGCCGATTTCCCGATCGTGGCCGAGACGATGCGCGACTGTTTGCGCGATGTGCTGGACCTTGAGCATCTGACGGCCGTGCTCGACGCGATCAGCACGGGGGCCATCCGCGTGGTGGTGGCGGAGACGGTGGTGCCGTCGCCCGTGGCCAGCGCCCTGCTATTCGATTTCGCCAAAGTGTTCCTGTACGCGGGCGACCTGCCGAAGGCAGAGCGACAGATCCAGGCGCTTGCGATGAACCGCGAGTTGCTGGCGCAGTTGCTGGAGGAGGGCATGCTGCCCGACCTGCTGCGTCCCGAAGCCATCAGCGGGGTGGAGCGAGAGCTGCAGCACCTGGCGGAGGGCTACCAAGCCCGCAGCGCCGAGGAGCTGGCCGTCATACTGCACGAACTGGGCGACTTGAGCGATGTCGAGGTGGCGGAACGCTGCTTGGGGGCTGGCGGGGACTGGCTGCAGCAGCTGGCGGCAGCCGGGCGGGTCGTGAGCGTGCCCATCGCGACGCGCGCCGGCGAAGTGACGCGGTGGGTGGCCGCCGAGGAGCGGCACCGCTATCAGACGTTAGCATCGCCAGAGACGACCCCCCTGGAGATGCAACTGATGCTGCTGCGTGCGCACGCGCGCACGCGCGGCCCCTTCACGTTGGACGCCGTGCGCGAGCGCTATGCCTTCCCAAAAGAGCAGCTGGTGCAGGGCCTGGACACGATGGTGGAGGGCGGACAGATCGTGGCGGGCCGGCTGAGCCCCGGCGCCGACAGCATGGAGTGGTGTGACCGCCACGTGCTGGAGCGCATTCACCAGCGCACGCTGAGTCTGTTGCGCCGCGAGGTGCAACCGGTGTCGCTGGCAGCGTATGCTGATTTTGAGGTTCGCTGGCAGCATTTGCACCCGAGTCTGCGCGTGCGCGGGGAAAGTGGACTGCGATCGGCGTTGGAGCAACTGCGTGGTCTGCAGGTGCCGGCGGTAACCTGGGAACGCGACCTGCTCAGTGGGCGGGTGGAGGGCTACGGGCAGGGCATGTTGGACGCGCTGGCGGGCACGGGTGAGGTGGTGTGGGTCGCTTCGGGGGGAGAGGCGCGCCGCGCACACGCGATGCAGTTCGCGCGTGGCGAGGGTCAGCTCTACCTGGCAACGGATGATCCGGACACTGCAGACATCTCAGAGATGGGTTTGCGCGTGCTGGAGACGTTGCGGTCGGAGGGCGCCTGCGCTGCGGCTGAACTGCGCGCCGCTCTGCAGGTGACCTCGGGCCAGTTGGACGCCGCGCTCGTGGAGCTGGCGCTGGCGGGGCTGGTCACCAACGCGCGCTGGAGTGCGCTGCGCCGCATCTTGAGTGGAGAGGTCGCGTCGGCGGACGAGAGTCGCGGCCTGGAGAGTTCGTTGGACGCGGAGTTGGATGCGTGGCGGGCGGCGCGAGGCTCGGCCCCCATGGCGCGGCCGTCGGCTGGCCGAATGCGCCAAGCGCGTCGCCAGGTGAGCGAGCGGCTGACGCGCAGACCAGACTGGGCGGGCGAGTGGTCGCTGGTACGGCGTCTGCGCGTGATGGGCGCCCCGTTGAGCGCGGAGGAACGCGCGTCGCGGCAGGCGAGGGTGCTGTTGGAGCGCTACGGCGTCGTCACGCGAACCGCGCTGGAGCGGGACTTTGGCGAGTGGGGCGCTTTGTACCGGCAGTATCAGCTGATGGAGATGCGCGGCGACGTACGGCGCGGCTATTTTGTGCAGGGGTTGCCGGGCGTGCAGTTCGCGCTGCCCGAAGCTGTGGAGGCGCTGCGCGCTTGGGATCGTCCGGATGCGGAGGGCGGGCAGCCGCTGGTGCTGCTGAACGCCTGTGATCCGGCCAACGTGCATGGCGGGGGCGAAGCGCTCGCGGACGAGGCCGGAGTGGCTGTTGGCCTGGCGCGTCTACCTTCGAACTATTTGGTGCAGCAGCGTGGCGTGGCTGTGCTTACCTACGAGCACGGCGCCGCTTGCTGGACTGCGCTCCCGCAGGCAGGCGATGACCTGATCGCGCGTGCGGTGCGGTTGGTTGTGGAGCATGTGACGCGCGAGGGCGGGCTCTGTTCGCGCCCGCGCCGAGTGTTCGCCAACCTGTGGGGCGATGTGACCCCGCTGGGCGAGCCGGCGCAGGCGCTGCTGGAGGGCATCGGTTTTCGGCGCGAGCCGCCCGGCATGGTGTGGGACGGCGGGTAGGATCAGCACAGAGATACAAAGAGACCTCGGCACAAGGCGAGCTCTGCTGGCATGCGGGCCTCACAGCACAAAGCCAGCTAGTCCGGGGCGGCGCCCAAAGAGCCTATCCGCCCCTGGCGATGGCCGGCGGAGCGGCTGACAAGCGCTGCGTCTTCCAAGCTCCTCAGGCCATCAGCCCCTGCTTGACCTCGATGCGATTCTGTACCTCGTTCAGGTGGCGGTAGATGCCCTCGCGCGCCATCAACTCGGTGTGCGTCCCCTGCTCGGCGATGTGCTTGCCCTCCAGCACCACGATGTTGTCGGCGTTGCGGATGGTGGAGAGTCGGTGCGCGATGATGATGGTGGTGCGCCCCTTGATCAGGCGTTCGAGTGCCTGCTGGATGAGCACCTCGGTTTCGGTGTCCACCGAGGAGGTCGCCTCGTCCAGGATCAGGATGGGCGCATCCTTGAGCACGGCGCGCGCGATGGACAGGCGCTGCTTCTGGCCGCCCGACAGCTTGACGCCACGTTCGCCGATCAGGGTGTCGTAGCCCTGCGGCAACTTGAGGATGAACTCTTCCGCATTGGCCACGCGTGCGGCCTGGATCATCTCTTCCTCGGTGGCATTGGTGCGGCCGAACAGGATGTTCTCGCGCACGGTACCGTGGAACAGAAAGACATCCTGAAGGACGATGGACACCTGTTGGCGCAGACTCTGCAGCTTGATGTCGCGCAGGTCGTGGCCGTCGAGGCGGACAGCGCCGTCCTGCACGTCGTAGAAGCGCGCGATCAGGCTGGCGAGCGTCGTCTTGCCAACGCCAGTGGGGCCTACCAGTGCGGTCACGGAGCCCGCGGGAATGTCCAGCGTGATGTTCTGGAGCACGGTTTCGCCGCGTTCGTAGGCAAAGGAGGCATCCTCAAAGGTGATGTGCCCGTCCACCTTGTCAGGCAGCGTGAGTGCGTCGCGGCTATCGACCACTTCGGGCGGCTCGTTGAGCAGTTCGCCCACGCGCGTGGCGCCGGCCAGGGCCTCCTGAATCTGCTCCCAGGCGCCCGTCAGGGCGCGCACCGGCGTGTAGAACATTTCCAGGTACATGAAGAACGCTACCAGGTCCTCGATCTGCAACGCGCCCTGGAAGGCCAACCGACCCCCAAAGTAGATGATGACGATTGTGCCGAGCGATGAGGTGAACTCGGTGAACGAGTTAAAGGTGGCCATCAGACGCAGGGCGTTGAGCAACGAGTCGCGATAGTTGCTGATGTGGGTGGCAATGCGCGCGCTCTCGTGCTCTTCGTGCGTGAAGGCCTTGATCTCGCGAATGCCGGAGAGGTTGTCGGCGAGCGTGGCGTTGAGGTCGCCGAGCATCTTCTGGCGGGCCACAAAGGCGGGCCGGACATATTTCGCATAGCCGCGCATCGCGAACACGATCAGAGGCACAGGGATGAGCGCCAGAAGCATCAAGGTGGCGTTCATCCTGACCAGCACGACACTGACGCCGATCAGCGTCAGAATATTGACCAGGGTGTCGGGGATGGCGTGCGAGATCAGCCGCTCGAACATGTCCGAGTCGTTGACCATGCGGGACATCAGCTCGCCGGTCTGCTGGTCTGAGTAGAAGCCGAGCGAGAGGCGCTGCAGGTGGCGATAGATGGCCGTTCGCGCGTCGGCCACGACGCCCCAACCCGCGATGTGGGCGAGGTAACTGGCCGCCAAGCGCAGGCCGGCGCGTACGATGTACAATCCCAGTAGCAGAAGGGCCAGGCGCGTGACGCTGGCGATGCCAGCGCCCTCGCTCAAACCGGAGCGGAGATTTGCGATCAACTCGCGCACCACGGCAGGCGTGGCCAGCGATATGCCAACCAGCAGCACCATACTGGCGACCGTGGCCAGCATGGGGCGGGTGTACTTTTTGGCGTAACCGAGAACGTAGCTCATCGTTTTCATGCGGCGATTCTACCTTGGCTGTGAGGTTGCGCGTCGGATAGACGGTGTCGACAAACAGCCGTCCATTATAGCCCAGTTGAGTATCGAGGCAAGCCCGCCACGCCACGGGTATGCAGGCGTGCGGCTCGCATGTGGGTCAAATCAGTGTGAGCAATCTGCGCAGGGTTCTTGACAAACCCGCAGCGATGTGCTATGATTTTAGCACTCGAGTCGATCGAGTGCCAACGTAAGCTCGAAAGCGAGCTCAAGGTGGGTGTACCAAAGGAGAGATTGTCCGCTCGAACGGGTGGCCAGTCTCTCACTTTGAGAAAACTACTAGTCAGTCTAAGGAGGTCTTGCGAGATGGCGGAGTTGAATTTGAAGCCCCTGGGCGACCGTGTGATCATCCAGCCTTTGGAGGACGATGAGGTCACGGCGAGCGGCATCATCCTGCCCGAGACGGCGAAGGAAAAGCCGCAGAAGGGTACCATTCTGGCTGTTGGCCCGGGCGCCAAGGACGACAACGGCAAGCTGATCCCGATGAACGTCAAGGTCGGCGACAAGGTGCTCTACGGCAAGTACGCCGGCACCGAGGTCAAGATGTCGACCGGCAAGAGCGTTCTGGTCATTCGCGAGAATGACATCTTTGCGATCATTATCTAGTCTAGAATAGCACAGGAGGCATTATAACAATGGCAAAGCAGCTCAAGTTCTCTGAGGACGCTCGCGCCTCGCTCAAAAAGGGTCTGGACATGTTGGCCGAGGCCGTGGGTTCGACGCTGGGGCCCAAGGGCCGCAACGTGGCTCTCGACAAGAAGTGGGGCGCCCCCACCGTCACGCACGACGGCGTTACCGTGGCCAAGGAAATCGAACTGCAGGATCCCTATGAGAATATGGGTGCGCAGTTGCTGAAGGAAGCGGCCACCAAGACCAACGACATCGCGGGCGACGGCACCACCACCGCGACCGTGCTGGCCCAGGCGATCGTGCACGAAGGCATGAAGAACGTCGCCGCCGGCGCCAACCCGATGTTGCTCAAGCACGGCATCGCTGCGGCCACGGAGGCCGTCGTGAAGGCCATCAAGGCGCAGGCCAAGCAGGTCACTACGCGCGAAGAGATCGCGAACGTCGCGTCCATCTCTGCGGCTGACCGCGAGATTGGCAACCTGATCGCCGACGTGATGGACCGCGTGGGCAAGGACGGCGTCATCACCGNNAGTACGTCGAGGGGATGCAGTTCGATCGCGGCTACATCTCGCCCTATTTCATTACAAACGCCGAGACCGGCGAGGCCGTGCTCGAGGATCCCTACGTATTGATCTATGACAAAAAGATCTCGGCCGCGCAGGACATGGTGCCGATCCTGGAAAAGATGGTCCAGTCCGGCCGCCGCGGCCTGCTGGTCGTCGCGGAAGACATCGACGGCGAGGCGCTGGCCACGCTCGTGCTTAACAAGCTGCGCGGTGTCATGAACGTGCTCGCGGTCAAGGCGCCCGCGTTCGGCGATCGCCGCAAGGAAATGCTGCGCGACATCGCCATTCTCACGGGTGGACAGGTCATCACCGAGGAAATGGGCCGCAAGCTCGAGAGTGCTCAGCTCTCGGACCTGGGCGAGTGCCGCCGCGTTGTGAGCAACAAGGACGAGACCACGATCATCGAGGGCAAGGGCTCGGACGCCGAGATCAAGGGCCGCATCGAGCAGATCAAGG
>DIVQ01000069.1 GCA_002423325.1 Anaerolineales bacterium UBA6128
CAGGTGGCGATGATCGTCAGGCTGCCAGCCTCCTCAAGCTTGCGGGCGGCGCCGAAAATGCGCTTGGGCGGAAACACTGCCGCCGGATCGATACCCCCGGACAACGTACGCCCGCTGGGGGGCACCACCAGGTTGTAGGCGCGCGCCAGGCGTGTGATGCTGTCGAGCAGGATCACCACGTCGCGGCCGATCTCCACGAGGCGCTTGGCGCGTTCGAGCGCCATCTCGGCCACGCGCACATGGTTCTCCACGGGCTCGTCAAAGGTGGCGCTGGCCACCTCGGCCTCTACCGAGCGGTCCATGTCGGTTACTTCCTCGGGACGCTCGCCCACCAGCACCACCATCAGGTGCACGTCGTCATAGTTGGCGGTGATGCCGTTGGCGATCTGCTTGAGGATGGTCGTCTTGCCGGCCTTGGGCGGCGAGACGATCAGGCCGCGCTGGCCGCGCCCGATGGGAACGAGCATATCGATCAGGCGTGGGGCAAAGATCTCGGGCCGCGTCTCGAGCTTGAACTGCTCGTAGGGAAAGATGGGCGTGAGACGCTCAAAGACGGGGCGATGTTTGGCCTGTTCCGGATCCAGCCCGTTGATGGCCTCGACCCGCAACAGGCTGTAGAACTTTTCCGATTCCTTGGCCGGCCGTACCTGGCCGATGACCATGTCGCCGGTTCGCAGGCTGAAGCGGCGGATCTGCGACTGGGAGACATACACGTCCTCGGGCCCCGGGAGCAAGTGCGCGCTGCGCAAAAAGCTCATGCCGTCGGGCATGATCTCGAGCACGCCACCGCCAAATATGTAGCCCTGCTCCTCAGCGTTGCGCTGCAGCAGCTTGAGGATCAAGTCCTGTTTCTTCATGCGGCTGTAGCCAGAGATGTCCTTGGCGCGGGCCATCTCTCGCAGCGGTGCCAGGGTCAGGGTGTCCAATTCGACGATGTTCACGGGCTTATGCTCCATTGGGTGAGAGGGGCCAGCGCGGTGCGCGAGCAACCGGTCGCGCGACGGAGATGTGGCGCGAATCAGACGCAGGCATGTGCTCGGGAATAGATAGCATGTTCGGGGCAACAATCAGCAGCAAGGCCTTGGCCACAGTCTGCGGGATTCTACGTGATGACAGGAGGTCAGTAGTCGGGCAAGCGAAACCTGCAACATCGTGATTATAACACTACAATGCGCGCACGTCAAGATGCGACATAACCGCGTCTCAGCAGGACGGCGCATCGCGCGTGGGCCAGGGACCGTTCCCTGACCCACGCGCGTCCCTCGCTCGGGGCGGCGTACAGTGCAGCGCTCAGCCGGCGGCCAGGTGCTTTTTGACGACCGCCAGGAATTCACCGTTGGGCACGCAGTGCTCCAGGCGGAAGGAGCGCAGCGCGTCATCGATCTGCGTCTCGGTCATGCCCTTGAAGGCACGGGCCAATGGCGTGAGCAGCAGGCGCGAGGCGTACACCGACAGCATGATCGCCGCGATATGCCCATAGTTCTCGTCAGGGTTGAGGTCGGGCTGGTTGACCTGCTCAGCAAAGGCGGCCGCGAGGTCGCGCATGGCCTTGTCTGCTGTCGACGCGTTGTAGGCGCACCACATGTCGACGCGCAGGTTCTTTTTCGCGCGCAGCACCGGCTCGACGGCGCGCATGTACGCCGAGTCGGGGTCCAGACTGATCCAGGCCATCAGGCCGACGTCCTTGTAGGTAAAGCTGGTCCAGTGGATATCGAGCTCCTCGAGCACTGCGAGGTGGTCGTCCATGCCGCGCACGCGGTCCGCAAGCTCATCGGGCGGCCCCTGCAGGTAGCAGCCGAACTCGCCGCACCAGAGCGGCACGTTGTGCTTTTGCGCGAACTGATAACCCTGGTGCGCCATGACTTGCTTGCGCAGCTCGGCCTTGTCCCAGTACTGGCCGCCGATCGTGCCGGGATACTTGCCGGGTCCCAACGCGGGCGGCATGTACCAGTGATAGTCGTACACAAGGTTGTCGGCAAAGGGCGCCTGCAGCCCCTCGAACAGGTAGGCATAAGCGTCGCCGTCGAGATAGATGATGTGCTTGGGATCGATGGCGCGGATTGACGTGACCGCGCGGTGGTAGACGGCGTTGAGCAGTCGCCAATTGGGCGTCTCGGGAGGGATCATCGGGCCGACGCGGTTGATGTACCCGCTTGAGGGCTCGTTCATCACGTTGTAGCCGGCGACCGTGGGGTTGTCGGCGTAGCGGCGCGCGACCTCTTCCCAGAAGGCCACCACCCGGTCCTGGAAGTGCGGGTGTTGCCACAAAAAGCCGTGGTTGGTGGCATTGTCGCAGTGCCAATCGTGGTTCTGGTAGCCTTGTGCGGCGTGCAGGTCCAGGATGGCATAGACGCCGTGCTGTGCGCACCAGCTCAGGGCCCGGTCCAGGCGCGCAAAGCCCTTTTCCAGATACTGGAAGGGGCGCGCGTCATCCTCGAACAGGTGATAGTTGAGTGGAATCCGCACCGCAGTGGCGCCGCAGGCCTTGATGTACTTGACATCGGCCTCGGTGAAAAAGTGGTCGACCATGCGGTCGAAGAAGAAAGCGGCTCTTTCGGCGCCCAACTCGAGCGCAAAGATCTCGCGCCATTCGTGGTCCACCCCGGAATAGCCGTTGATCCAGTTCTCGCTGTTCAGCCAGCCGCCAATGTTCACGCCGCGCAGGTTCACCGGGCGCCCGGCGGCGTCGACGATCTTGTTGCCGCGTACCTGTAACCAGTCCATGGTAACCCTCCCTGAACATCCTCTTGACTCGTCCCGCCGAGTGCCTCGCGGCATCTCTGCGCCATGATACTACAGCCGGAAGGCGCCGTCGAACCGGGCGCGAGGGCGCGGAACGCGCAAGCGAGTTGGGCGTATAGGACGACGCGCGTCCACGCCATACAGTGCGCCGGTTGACACTGCCCGTGTACGGACCTATAGTGCGTTCAGCGTTTCATGTCAGATTCGGAGGCTCGATGATGACGACCTCGGATAGTTCAAAAGGACCCACCCAGGGTAAGAAACCGGTCGTACGCGTGCAGCGCCGCCGGCCAGGCGGCCAGACCCCACCCGGCGGCAGGCCGCGGGCGGAGGCTCCACGGCGCGAAGGACGGACCGATCAGCCCTCCGGCTCGATTCCTCGCACGAGTTCCAGCCAGCAGCAGACACAGGACCCCGGGGCCGTACCGCCCACGGGCGGCAGTCAGCAGCCCCCCTTTGGCACAGTGCGTCCCACGGGTAGCAGCTCGCAGCCCCCGCGACCGATCTTTGGACACCGCGTCAACACCGGCGGCGCCGCGCCTACGGGCTGCTCGCGCCGCATTCTGATCATCGTAGCGATCATCGCGGCGCTGTTTGTGTGTGGCTATATCGCGATACAGTGTGCCGGCGGCGGCGGGCTGCTGGACGGCCTGGGTTCCATGCTGACAAGCCCCGAAGGGGCCGAACCCACCGGCGAGTACGAGGGTGGCGGCGAGGCGCTCTTCCCGACGGCTGTGCAAGCCACGCAGGTGGTGAGCACGCGGGTGCCCACCCAGCCGTTTGTGGCCCCCACGCGGGCAGCCACCGGCGGCGATACCTGGTTGGTGATGCTGTATCAGGACGCCGACGACAAGATCCTGGAACGCGACATCTACATCGACCTGAACGAGGCCGAAAAGGTGGGCTCCAGCGACAATGTCACGATCGTGACGCAGATCGACCGCTTCACGGGCGGCTATACCGGCGACGGCAACTGGACCGGAACCCGCCGCTACCTGGTGAGCAAGGACAACGACCTGAACGCCTTGGGCTCGCAGTTGATCGCCGAGGGCGGCGAAGCCAACATGGCCGATGGACAGACCCTGGTGGATTTCTGCACCTGGGCGATCCAGACCTTCCCGGCCGACAAGTACGCGCTGATCATGTCGGACCACGGCATGGGCTGGCCGGGCGGCTGGAGCGATCCTTCGCACACCGTCCGCAGCAGCGAGACGGCCCTGGGCCAGGCGCTGGGCAACCAACTGTTCCTGAACGAGGTGGATGCTGCGCTGCAGACGGTCCGCAAGAACACCGGTCTTGACAAGTTCGAGATGATCGGCATGGACGCGTGCCTGATGGGGCAGCTCGAGGTGTTCACGATGCTGCAGCCGCACGCGCGCTATGCCGTAGCCTCCGAAGAGACCGAACCGGCGCTGGGCTGGGCCTACGCCAGCTTTCTGGAGGCGCTGCAGCGCGACCCGGGCATGTCGGGCGGCGAGCTGGGCCAACTGATCGTCAAGAGCTACATCCGGGACGACGAGCGCATCGTGGACGAAGAGGCGCGCGCCGAGTTGGTGTCGCAGGGCCAGCCGATGAGCAGCCTGTTCGGCTATGCGATCCCCAGCGGCGACCAGGTCGCGAGCCAGATGGGCCAGGCCGTGACGTTGGCGGTGATCGACCTTGAAGCCGTGCCGACCCTCGTCGAGAGCGTCAACACCCTGTGCGCATCGTTGCAGGGCGCCAACCAGCGCAGCGTGTCGCAGGCCCGCAGCTATGCCCAATCGTTCACCAACATCTTTGGGCAGCAGGTGCCCGCCTCGTACATCGATCTGGGAAACTTTTGTAAGCTGCTCAAGCAGACCAACCCGGGCGCCACGGTGAGCGCGGCGGCCGACAGCGTGCTGGCGGCGATGCAGCGCGCGGTGATCGCCGAGACGCACGGCTCGGGCAAGCCCGGCGCCACGGGCGTGGCGATCTATTTCCCCAACTCGACGCTGTACCGCACGCCCGCTACGGGCCTGGACTCCTACTCGGTGGTGGCGAGGAGCTTTGCCACCGAGTCGCTGTGGGATGACTTTCTGACCTTCCACTACACGGGGCGCACCTTTGACGCGACGGTGCGCGAGCCGGTCGTGCCGGACGCGGGCGCCACGGTGGCGTCGCCCTCGGCGGGCGGCATCCAGATCTCGGCAGTCACCGCGTCGAGCAATGTGGCAGCGCCCGGGTATCCAGTGCTGTTGAGCGCCGATGTCAGCGGCGAGAACATCGGCCACATCATGCTGTTCGCGGGCTACTATGACGCCCAGGCGAACTCGCTGCTGGTGGCCGATATGGACTTTTTGGAGAGCTCGGACACGCGCGAGGTCGACGGCGTCTACTATCCGGTGTGGCCCGCTGGCGCCTTTACGCTCGAGTTCGAGTGGGAGCCGCTGGTCTACTATATCAGCGACGGCGAGTCCGCAGTGTCGGCCCTGCTGACGCCGGTGTCGTACGGCGCGACGAGCGAACAGGCCGTCTACACGGTGGACGGCATCTACACCTACGCGACGGGTGAGCAGCTCTACGCGCGGCTCTACTTCCTGGATGGCATGCTGCGCCAGGTGTTCGGCTTTACCAATACCGACACTGCGGCGGCGCCGCGCGAGATCCACCCGTCGCGGGGCGACAAGTTCACCGTGCTGGAAAACTGGCTGGACTTTGATGCGCAGGGCCAGGTGGTGCGACGCGCCCAGGAGCCGGGCGACACGCTGACCTTTACCGACCAGATGTTCTCGTGGATCGAGTACGACGGGGCGGCGGGCGACTATATCGTGGGCTTTGCCGTGCAGGACCTGGACGGCAACAGGAAAGAGTCGTATCAGCGCGTGACGGTGCAGTAACCCACCGAGACCGCCAAGGCCCCACGGGCTCTCCAGCGCGTGGGGCCTTTTTGCGTCTTACGGCGACCTGGGCCTGATGCGTGCGCGCCGAAGGTGGCTACCAGCCAAGCTCCACGAACAGCGCCGGGTGGTCGGACAGCGGCTCATCCAGGTAGTAGGCGTCGGCCACGGTGGTGCCGGGCGAGACAAACACATAGTCGATGCGCCTGGCGCGCGACTGGGCCGTGCCGTCCTCGCCGTTGGGCCAGCGCAGCAGCCAGGCCTCGTCAAGCTGTGCCGTCGTCAACGCGTACTGCGCCGTGTCGGGGCGAAAGTTATAGTCGCCCATGGCGACGACATTGGGCAGCCCCTGCAGCTCGCGGAGCACGGCCTCCTGCTGCACGATGGGGCCGTCGTTGCCCAGGTGGGTGACCAGGACGTTGTACGTGCGGCCGCCAACCTCAACCAGGGCAAGGATCGAGGCGGTCTGCTCGCCGATGCTGTACATGTAGAACGTGCGAGGGTTCTGGATCGGATACCGCGAGAGCAGCGCGATGCCAAAGGTGCCCACTACCACGTTTGGGCCATAGTAAGCGTAATAGTCCAAGCCGTCGGCCAGGTAGCGCACCAGGTCGGTGTTGCCGCCCGCGGTGCGGTTGGTGTCCGATTCCTGCAGGCCGATGATGTCGGCATCCAGGCGGCGCATCAGCGCCAGCAGGCCGGCGTGTGAGAGCGCTGTGTCAGCGCTGTACCCCTGCTGCACGTTGTAGGTCAGCACGCGCAGGCGCGGTGCGTCGGCAGGTGCGGCGGCGGGACGCGCCGCTGTGACCAGCCCGCCGACGAGCGTGACCGCCAGCAGAACGAGCGCCAGCACGGGCGTCACGCGCGCCAACGGCGCGTGGGCCGTGGGGGCAGGTCGTCGCAGAATCAGCAGGATGGGCGCTGCCAACACCAGCCCCAGGGCCAGGTGCACGGCCCAGAATTGGTCGCGCAGGGGCGGACCGACCACGGGGATATAGTCGTACACCGTGGTGAACACCTGGGCCAGGATCATGACAAAGGCGAACAGGCTGGCCAGCGTCCAGGCGCCACCGAGCGCGCGCATCGAGGGCCGCAGGCCGATCAGCGCGCGGCCCAGGTGGACGATGTCGACCAGGATGACCGGGAAGAGCGCGCACGACGCATACAGCGCCAGGATGCCCAGCGTGCTCGCGGCAGGCTCATAGTAAGCATAGCCGCCGGGCTGCGCGGGGAAGGGGAATTGCTGGGCGCGCAGGGCGGTGGCCAGCGCGGCCACGTACAGTGCGTTCCACAGCAACAGCAGCCAGGGCGGTAGCCCGTACAGGCTGCGCGGCGCCAGGCTCGCCCACAGCACCCAGACGCACAGCGCCGACGCGACCAGCGCCAGGACGGCGAGATAGTTCGCGCCGGCCCAGCGCGCGATGACATTGGGGCTGGAGTAGGCGGCGTACAGCAGCACGACGCCGGCCATCAGGCCGAGGCTGCAGGCCAGCGCGGCCCCAAAGCGCGGCCGGGGTGTCGACTTTGGGGAGGATGCGTCCTGCGGGCGCGCCCGACGTACCCCGACAGGCAGCGCGGCCGCGCCGATGGCGAGCAGCACCCAGCCGGAAGCGCGGTACCAGGCGGCGTGGGTGGCGTCGATGCCCGAGCTCCAGGCGCGCAGCAGCATGAACAGCCCCAGCCCCAGGCCGAGGCCCACGCCCAGCGTGCTGGCGCTGTGCGACGATCGCGCGTCGCTCTCGCGGGCCAGCCAGGCCGGCAGCAACAGCAGGCCGGCGCCCACGCCGGCGCCGCAGGCCAGCATGCGATAGCGCGTGGGCAGCAGCACCTCGGCGGCGCCCAGCAGCGCCAGCAGCGCCCCCAACACGATCAGCCAGCCTGCGGGCAAAGCCTTGCGTCGCAGCAAAAGCAGCAGCGGGGCAAAGAAGAACAGCATGCTGGCGATCTCGGGCGGGATGCTGGTGCCCATCAGCCCAAAGGCGTAGACCGCGGCGATGAAATCGGTCAGCAGCCGCAGGAAGAACAGACACAGGATGGCGCTGATGAGCAGTGCGCGGGCCGTGGGGCGCGCTTCGGTGGCCTCCATAGCATCCCTCCTTGGTCGAACGACGGATCAGGCGGCGTCGGATGGCGTGGGCGGCAGGCCGGCGGGCGCGCTCGGGGTCGCGTCCACCGGCGCGGCCTTGAGCTGCGAGAAGGCCTTGAGCCCGCGGAACAGCATGTAGAGCACATACAGGTGGAAGGCAAAGCTCAAATAGTCCTGCACCCAGAGGAACAGCAGCGCGTCCAACGCATAGATGACCATGCCCACGACAAAGCCGGCCTTACTGCGCCGCGCCAGGAAGCCAAAGACCAGAAACAGGCCAGCTACGGCGAGGTCCATCCCCAGGGCGATCAGGCGCACGGCCGTGCTGGGCGCGCCGGCCTCCAGAAAGGCGGCCGCCAGGCCGTCGATGAACTGGGTGATCCCCAGCCCAACCAGAAAGCTCCAACCCCCCTGCAAGGCCGTGATCAGCGAGTTAAGCGCCGAGAGCGCTGCGATCCAAAAGAACCACTGCGCGCCGCTGCTGGCAACCTGCTTGGCCTGCATCTGCGTCGCTTCCTGGTAGAGCGGGGCCACGTCGGCGCCCTGGCCCTTGACCGACGCCACCAGGCCCTCGACCTCCTGCTGCCAGGCGTCCATCTCGCGCTTGACCACCATCTGTCCCGAGGTGTCGACGTCCAAGTTGAGGTAGACCTGGGTGGTCTGGTCGGGGTTGGCGGCGGTGCGCACGGTGGCGACGGCCTTCCACTTTTTGATCGAGAACGAGGTCCAGGTGCCCAGCCCCGAGCCGCGCTGGTACACCAGGTCGGGCTCGGTGGCCACCTGGCGGTAGCCCTGCGCCTCAAGGTACTTGCCGATGTAGTGGCGCGCGGACGACTCTGTCTCGGCGGTGGTGAACGTGCGCTCGATCAGCATGTCTGCTCCTCCTGTCTGGCTCTGCGTACGTCTGTGAGGATTCCCGCTGTGCGTGGATGAGACACCACGCTGCGCCGATGAGTAGGTGGCCCCCTGAGGTACCCCGAGGGGTCTCCTCTGACCTTCGGAGGAGATCCTTCGCTGCGCTCAGGATGGCAGCACGCGCGCTACGCTATCTCGGCCAGCGCGGCGTCCATGACCTCCAGGGTGCGCTCGATGTCGTCCAAGGTGTGCGCGCTGGAATAGCCGTGGTGCGGCGAGACAAAGTGCAGGTAGACGCCGCGCCGCAGGCAGGCCACGTGAAAGCGCTGCATCATGTCCAGGTCCTGGCGGGCCACGTCGCGATAGTTACGCGGCTCGGCGTCCAGCCCGAACAGCAGCCCGAAGCGCGCCCCCACGCCCTGTACCCAGGCCTTGATGCCGCGGCGCTGCAGGCTGTCGCGCAACCCGCTATAGAGCCGCTGCCCCAGCGCGTCCAGTTGCGTGTAGAAGCCTGGCTGCGTGACCACGTCCAGCGTGGCGCCGACCGCAGCCACCAGCATGGGCGGCGCGATGTAGGTGCCGGAGTGCAGCGCGGGACCGGTGGGGGTACAGGTTTCCATGATGGCGCGCGTGCCCATGAACGCCGAGATCGGCATACCGCCGCCGATGGCCTTGCCCAGCACCGTCATGTCGGGGATGATGGCGTCGCCCAGTGCAGGCCCCGGGCCGACGCGAAATCCCGAGAGCACCTCGTCAAAGATCAGCACGATGCCCATGTGTCGCGTGAGCGTGCGCACGGCCTGCAGGAACTCTTGCGTGGGGCGCATACCGCACGAATCATAACTGATCGGCTCCATGATCACGGCGGCCAGATCGCGTCCCTGCTCGCGTAGGCAGCGCTCGAAGGCCGCCACGTCGTTGAACGGCAGGATGTTGATGAGCGCATCGTTGGCGGGCGGGATGCCGGCCGAATCGGCCACCGGGCGGGGCGCGTCGGCGGCGCCGGCGGCGTCCAGCGCCGGCCAGTGGCTGTAGCCGAGCGAGTCGTTCACGCCGTGGTAGTGCCCCTCGAACTTGACCACGCCCCAGCGCCCGGTGTGTGTGCGCGCCACGCGCAGGGCGTGCCAGGTGGTCTCGGTGCCGGTGCCGCAGTAGCGCAGCATGTCCATCCCGGGGAACAGCGCCAGCAGGCGCTCGGTCACCGCCAGTTGACCCTCGGTCTCGCAGGACAGCAGCACGCCGTCGGCCATGGCGGCCTGCACCGCGGCCAGCACCGCGGGATGGCCGTGCCCCAGCAGACTGGCGCCGTGCGAGAGGCAATAGTCCAGGTAGCGGTTGCCGTCGACGTCCCACAGGTAAGCGCCCTGCCCGCGTTGGAAGAAGAGCGGGTGCCCGAGCGCCCGGTTCAGGCGCGCGGAGGCGTTGACGCCGCCCGGCAGCACGCGACGGGCGCGCTGCCACAGGGCGATGCTGCCTTCGAGGTTCAAGGGTTCGTGCTCAGCCACGGGGTTCCCCCTGTGGGGATTGATTGGCGTCGGCGGGCCAGCGCAGGCCGGGATCGAGCGGGTAGATCGGCCGGCCCACGCGCCGCCAGGGCAGCTGAGCCAGTTTGGGCGAGGCCGCACCGGGGGAATCCAGGATCAGCACGTCGTCGTACAGCCCCTCGTAGGCGGCGCGAAAAGCGCGCGGCGACTTGACCTGCACGATGCGGGCGTCGCGTGGCTCCTCGCCCACGCTGCGATACATTTCGGGATCCCATTGCGAGACGGCGCGCTCCATCACTAACAGGTGGATGCGGCCTTGCACAAGCACCACCGCGCGCCCCATGCGGTGCACCACGCCGTGCATGCCCGGTCCTTTGAAGGCAAATGCGCCGTCCGAAATGATCCGGACAGTGCCGCGGAAGGGCACTGGAGAAAACAGGTCCGGGGCCAATCGGCCGCCCACCTGCGTTTCGAGCGTGGCGCCGACGCCGGCCGCGATGGCCTCGCCCACCACCACGGGGTCGACGATGTTGGCGAGCACAGGGACGTCCAGCGGGGCGGTGCGCAGCAGGGCGGCGAGCAGTGCCGTGCTGTCGCCGGTGGAGCCCGACGAGGTGGCGTCGGCCGAGTCGCACAGGATGACGGTGCCGGAGCGGCGTTCCAGCGCACGAGCGACGGCCTCGTCGGGGGGCACGAGGGCGGGCTCGAACTGGGCGCGTTGCGTCCAGAAAGCGCTGGCCAGCTCGTGGGCCAGCGCATGGGCGCCGGCCTCGTCGTCGTGCGTGATCACGACGACCGAAGAGGCCACGTCGGGCGTGTCGAGCCAGGGCTGCACGGGATAGACGCCGCCGTGCACAATGTCGCCGTCGCGCTCCAGGGCCAGCGCCGCGCCGATCACCTCCGAGAGGGGGCTGGAGGTGTGGGTGCTCATCTCGGGGGGCAGCAGCATGGGCAGGCGCACCAGCGCGCTGGTGGGACGCAGCGCGCCGCCGAGCGTGGCGAGCAGCAGGTTGGCGGCCTTGAGGCCTGCGGCGCGCATGTCGGTGTGTGGGGCGGTCTGGTAGCCGATCAGCGCGGTGGCGGCATTCAGCATGCGCTGCGTCACGTTGGCGTGCAG
>DIVQ01000007.1 GCA_002423325.1 Anaerolineales bacterium UBA6128
AGCATAGATGTCGGGATCGGACGTGCGCATCACCTCGTCCACCACGATGTGCCCGCGCGGTCCCAGCGTCAGCTCGGCGGCCTTGGCCAGACCGGTCTCCGGCCGCACGCCGATCGACAGAATCACCATATCGGCCAACGTCGACGCGCCACTCTCGAGCACGACCTCGAGCAGGCCATCCTGCGGCACGATCTGCTTGAGGCCGTCGCCCAGGCTCAGACGCACGCCCTTGTCGCGCAAATGACGGTGCAGCATCGCCGCCATATCATAGTCGACCGAGATCATCACCTGGTTCGCCAGCTCGACAACGCTGACCGCCAGGCCACGCTTCAACAGGTTCTCGGCCATCTCAAGCCCGATGAACCCACCCCCCACCACCACTGCGTGGCGCACGTTGCCCGTGTCCACACGCGCCTTGATGGCATCGGTATCTGACACTGTTCGCAGGGTGTAGACGCCATCCAGATCAACACCGGGAATCGGCGGCACGAACGGCTGCGCGCCGGGCGACAGGATCAGCTTGTCGTAGGCCAATCGGTAGGTGCTGCCCAACGCGAGGTCGCGCACCTCTACCTCTTTGGCCGCGCGATCGATCGACAGCACCTCCTGACGGGTGCGCACATCCAGGTTGAACTCGGCCTGCAGCGCCTCGGGCGTGGCCACAAACAGCGACTCGCGCTGCTCGATCTCTTCGCCGACGTAATAGGGCAACCCGCAGTTGGCATAAGAAACGTGTTCCCCGCGCTCGATCAGAACGATGTGCGCGAACTCGTCCAAGCGCCGCAGGCGCGTCGCCGCAGTTGCGCCGCCCGCCACTCCCCCTACGATCACATATGTGGACATCCTTGTGCCTCCATGCCGTCAGGTCAGACTCGCAGCAGCTCGGTCAAACGGAGGGAGTATACTATAGGGGGGTATGGCGTGTCAAGAATGCATGCGAACGATCATGGAAACTCGGAGTGCTTTTGTCTTGATTGAACGGTGGCGATGTGCTACAATGCGGTCGAGATATCCGGGCGCAGGGAGGAGAGCGAGCGTGCAGTTGACGAGGGGGGCAGACTACGCGGCGCGGGGCATGATCCGTCTGGCCAAGCTGCCGGCTGGCGCGGTCGCGCAAGTGAGCGAGATCGCAGCCGCCGAGGGCCTGCCAGAGAGCTATCTGGCCAAGATCTTTCAGGACCTGGCCAAGGGCGGCGTGATCCATTCGCATCGGGGCGCGAGCGGCGGCTTTACGCTGGCGCGTTCGGCCGAGCAGATATCACTGCGCGAGCTGATAGAGGCCGTCGAGGGCCCGATCTACCTGCAGCACTGCCTCGCGCCATGGGAACACTGCGACAAGCAAGAGTGCTGCGCGCTCTACCCGATCCTGGCCAAGGCCCAGGCCGACCTGCTCGCCTTGCTGGATGGCACCTCGCTGCAGACACTGGCCGCCAATGACCAGGTGCCGGCCCGTTAGCAGACCGCCCGCTGAGCGCGCTACGCGCTCAGCAAAAGTGCTGTACGACGCGTCCCAACGTGCTGTACCGGGCTTCGTAGGTTGAGCCGCGCGCGATGGGCAGGATGGGCGTCAGCGTGCCCGTCATCACGATCTGTCCGCGCTTCAGGCCCTTGCCGCGTTGCGCCAGCTTGCCTGCCAGCCACGCGACGGCCTTCGCAGGATGACCCATGGCCATATCGCCGGTGCCTTCGGCGACGATCTGACCATCCTGCAGCAGCACAACGCCCTCGCCCAACAGGTCCACGCCCTCTACCGGCCGCCAGTCGCCCGGCAGGACCACACGCGCCGAAAAGCCGTTGTCCGCCAAAAAGTCGGGATACGGGCACTTCCAGTCCTTGATACGCGCGTCGCAGATTTCAAAGGCGGCGCTCACGCGGTCCGTCGCTGCCAGCACCTGCTCGACGGTCAACCCCTCGCCCCCGAGGTCCTGGCCCAAGCGCATGCAGATCTCGCACTCGATCTTGGGCGCGATCAACTCGTTCATATCCAATGTGCTGCCGCTGAAGCGCAGTATCGAATCCAACAGATAGCCGTAGGTCGAATCGGGCAGGCCCATCTTGTCGCGCACCGCGAGATTGGTAAAGCCCACCTTGTAGCCCACCAGCCACTCGCCCGCCTCCAGACGGCGCGCGATGTTGGCCTCGCAGATGCTGTGCGCCTGTTCCAGCGTCAGACCGCCCGGCAGCGTATCTGACACCGGGCCCATGGCCACGCGCTTGGCCTCCGCCTCGATCAGTAGTTGTTGTTGGCGCTCCAGGTTCATCTTGCCTCCCTGACCGATCACCGAATCGTCGATACTACAAGCCGCACAGATCGCACGAACAGTTGTCTTTTCGGGACATTATTCGTGCGATTCGTCCCTTTCGTGTCATTCATGATCTATTGGCCTGGCCCGCAGTCCTCTACCTGTTCCAGCGTCACCTGCGTGCCGTCGGCGACCTGTCGGAAGAGCGTCGCATCGCCCTCCACGCGGCCGAACACGTTGACCTCGCTGGCGGGGCGGATCTCGTTGCCCAGGCTGGCGGGCGTGGGTCCGAAAAAGACGCAGAAGGCGTGCCCGGGCGGCCAGTAACCGAGGTCGCCCATGTCCACCACCTCGCGCGGATCCTCCTCGCCCAACCGCACCGGGATGCCGAAATAGATCTCGTCGCCCCAGGTGTTGCCGCGCGCGCTGATCGGCAGCGCCGACCAGATGGCATCAGCCGTGCGGCTGTCGTTCAGCACGGCCGTGGCACTGACGTCGCCGGCGTTGATCCGGATGCGTCTCATCGACTCACCTCCTGCCTTTCGCTCATGACTGCCGCCTGCACCGTCTGTGTACGCCGCTCAGCGCTGAGCGGCATGTACAGGTCGCCGGGCCGCAGCCCGAACAGCCTGTGCAGATCAGCCCAGGTGTAGGAGCACGTCGGGTCGTCGCGCCGCGGATAGCCCAACTGCCGCAGCGTGTGCGCGTCGGATCCCAACGAAACCTTGCCGCCCGCCGCGCGTATGCCCCGGACGAGTTCGCGGATCCAGGACGCCGCCTCTGCGGTGCGGAAGGGGTTCAGCTCGAGCGCCACCTGATGGCGCGCCGCCAGATCCGCGTCGATCGAGCAGTGCTGCGGGTTGTCCATCTGCGCCTCGCAACCCAGCACGATACGCATGTCCGGATAGACAGGTTGCCACCGCGCGATATGACGGCGATTGTACTCTGCCATCGCGTAATAGCCGCGATCCGGCTCGTGGTGATGGTCGTTGATGATGATATAGCGATAGCCCAGTCGGGCGCACTCGGGGATCACGTTGTCAAGCGATTGTTCGGCGCGCGCCCAGGTGGACAGCCACGTGTGCACGTGGAGGTTGCGGTCGATATCGGTCTGCATGGCGGCTCCGGAATTGAGATGCCCTCAGTATAGCCCGAGAGACGCTCTCTGCCAAAGCCTGCAGAACAGCCCGCCACATCTAGTGGCTGTGTGCGGCTTGACCCCTACCCCTCGTGGTCCGGTTGACAGCCAAATCACCCGACCTATAATGACCTGAGCGTGAAACTCTATGTCTGGTAGCCAGGACAAATGACTGCGCAAACTGCTCGCCCAAGCCCCACGGCCAATCCCCCCGTTGCCCGCAAGGACATCTCTTTTTCGCACCCCAGCGAGCAAGAGTTTGCCCGCGTGCTCGACTTTTACGATATCGAGTGGCGCTACGAGCCCACTACCTTCCCGCTCGAGTGGGATGAGGACGGCATCGTGACCGTCGCCTTCTCTCCCGACTTTTACCTCGTTCAGCAGGACCTCTACATCGAGCTGACCACCCTGCGCTCGCGGCTGATGCGCATCAAACACCAAAAGATCCGCCGCCTGCAGGAACTGTACCCCGATGTGCGCATTCGACTCTGGAACCGCAGTGATTTCGAGCGCTTTCTGGAGCGCCTGGGCATGGCTGACCGCAGCCACGAGTTGATCGGCAAAGAGGCTGTGAACAACCATGGCGCCTGAGGTGAGCGGCATCGCGGCCGACATTGCGCGCGTGGTGATCAGCGAGGAGCAGATTCGCGAGCGCATCGCAGAGATGGGCGCGCGAATCTCGCGCGACTATGCCGGCAAGGATCCGCTACTGGTGGGCGTGCTGAGCGGCGTGATCTTTTTCATGGCCGATCTGCTGCGCCAGATCAGCATCCCGGTGTCGGTGGATTTCATGGCCATCACGCAGTACGCCGGCGGGCCCGGCACGGGCAATGTGCGCATCACCAAGGACCTGAGCCACAACATCACCGGCCGCCACGTCCTCTTTGTAGAGGACGTGATCGACACCGGCCTGACGCTGAACTATTTGCTGCGCGCGCTGCGCACCCGCGAACCCGCCAGCCTGCAGGTCTGCGTGCTCTTTGATCGGCCCTACCGCCGACTGATCGACATCCCGCTGGCCTACGAAGGGCTGGAGTTGCCCGACACCTTTGTCGTGGGCTACGGTCTCGATGCGGGCGGCCACTACCGCAACCTGCCCTACGTGGGCATCCTCAAACCCGGGGTGCGCGAGCGCTGACGGTCCTACAGCAGCCGCTCCAGCGCGCCCAGCAGCGCGCCCACGTGCCGTGCGCTCGCGCTTTCGCCCATCAGCCCGATGCGCCAGGCCTTGCCTTTGTGCGCGCCCAGCCCGCCGCCGATCTCGATGTCGAACTCGTCCAGCAGGCGTCGGCGAACCAGCGCCTCGTCGACCCCCTCCGGCGTAGCCACGGCGTTCAGCATGGGCAATTGATGCGCGGGGTCGGCCAGGTAGCGCAGCCCCAAGCGCTCCAGCCCGGCCTTGAGCGCCAGATGCTGTTGCAGATGCCGCGCCCAGCGCGCCCGTAGCCCCTCCTCCAGCACCAGGCGCAGCGCCTCGTGCAGCGCGTACACCATGTTGATCGGCGCTGTGTGGTGGTACAGCCGCTCCGAGCCCCAGTAGGCGCGCACCATGTTCATGTCGAGGTACCACGACTGCACTTTGGTCTTGCGCGTGGCCAACACCTCCTCCGCGGCCGGGCTGAAGGTGATCGGCGACAGCCCGGGCGGGCACGACAGGCATTTCTGCGTCCCGCTGTAGCAGACGTCCACGTCCCAGCCGTCGACGTCAACCTCCATACCGCCCAGGCTGGTGACCGCGTCCACCAGCAGGAGCGCGCCCGCATCGTGCACCACACGGCTGATGGCCGGTATGGGTTGCGCTGCGCCCGTGCTGGTCTCGGCATGCACGATGCCCACCAGCTTGAACGGGCCCTGCTGCTCCAGCGCAGCCGCCACCTGCTCCGCCGTAAAGACCTGCCCCCAGGGGACCTCAAGCGCGACCGCGTCGGCGCCGGCGCGCTGTGCCACGTCCAGCATGCGGCTGCCGAACACACCCGCCACGCACACCAGCATCCGATCGCCAGGCTCGATCAGATCCACGACCGCGGTCTCCATGCCCGCCGACCCGGTGCCGCTCACCGCCAGGGTCAGCCGGTTGCGCGTCTGGAAGACCGCCTGCAGAATCTCGCGCACGTCGTTCAGGATCTCGAGGAACTGCGGATCCAGGTGGCCGATGGGCGGCCGTGACAACGCCTGCAGCACGCGCGGATGCACGTCGGAGGGGCCAGGGCCCATCAACAGACGCGGTTTGATCTCGGCGACATTCATGCATGCACCTCACTCGCGGGGGGATGGGATGTGCAGGCGCCCTCTCCTACCAGCACCACGACGGAACGGGCTTGCACGGTATAGATGCGCCCGCGGACCCGTGAGGCAGATGCCTCATCCAGCAGGTCGTCGGGCGAGTCATAGGCGGTGTCCACCAAACGCCGCCAGCGTTGCCCGGGCGGCAGCGCAAAAGTGAGCGCGTCGGCGTGCGCGTTGGCGATCACATAGATATCCACGTCACCGTCGGCGCCGCAGAACTGCACGCCCAGCGAGCGCGATTGGTGCTCCCAGTCGGGTTGGTCGAGCTTGACGCCGTGAAAGCGCACCCCCTCCTCGAGCATCTGCTCAAAGGGACGATCACCCAGCGTATGGTTGATCGTCAGCGTGGGGTGCCGTTGCCGCAGGGCGATCAGGCCACGCACAAAGCGCAACAGGTCGGCATTCTGCTCGGCCAACGCCCAGTCATACCAACTGATCTCGTTGTCCTGACAGTAGGGGTTGTTGTTGCCGTGCTGCGTGCGGCCAAACTCGTCCCCGCCCAACAGCATGGGCGTACCGCGCGCCACCATCAACAGTGTCAGCAGGTTCTTCATCTGGCGTCGGCGCAGCCGTAAAACGGCGGCGTCGTCGGTCGGGCCCTCCACGCCATAGTTGCTGGAATAGTTCCCGTTGGCGCCGTCGCGGTTGCCCTCGCCGTTGGCCTCGTTGTGCTTGACGTTGTACGAGACCACGTCGGCCAGCGTAAAGCCGTCGTGACACGTCACATAGTTGATGCTGCGACGCGAAGTATAGCTGGGCTTGTTGGCGAACAGATCAAAGCTGCCCGTCAGCCGCCAGGCCAGCGCCCGCACCATGCCGGTGTCGCCGCGCACAAAGCGCCGCACATCGTCGCGAAAGGCGCCGTTCCACTCGGCCCAGCGGTCGCCGGTGAACGACCCAAGCTGGTACAGGCCGGCCGCGTCCCAGGCCTCGGCGATCAGCTTGGTGCCGGCCAGCACCGGGTCTGACTCGATCTCCCACAGGATTGGGGGGTTGGCCATCGGCTGGCCGTCCTCGCCGCGCGACAAGACCGACGCCAGATCGAACCGAAAGCCGTCGACGTGGTATTGCTGCACCCAGTGGTGCAGACAATCCACGATCAGGCGACGCACCACCGAGTGGTTGGCATTGACCGTGTTTCCGCAGCCGGAATAGTTGCGGTAGCGGCTCTTGTCGGGCCGTTCGAGGATATAGTACGCTTCGTTCTCCAGCCCGCGAAAGCAGATCGTCGGCCCGGTCTCGTCCGATTCGGCCGTGTGGCCAAAGACCACATCCAGAATGACCTCAATCCCCGCGCGATGCAGCGCCTTGACCATGTCGCGGAACTCGGTCACCACCACCCGCGGCTCGTCGGAGCAGGCATAGGAGGCGTGCGGCGCGAAATAGGCCAGCGGCGCATAGCCCCAGTAGTTGCTCAGCGGCGCGCCCGTGAGCGGGTTCGTGTAGAGCACATCCTGTGCATCGAACTGCTGCACTGGCAACAACTCGACCGCCGTGACCCCCAGCGACTGCAGGTGCGGGATCGTCTCGATCAGCCCGCGGTAGCTTCCCCGGGAGGAAACACCGGACGAGGGATGCGCCGTCAGACCGCGCAGGTGGGTCTCGTAGATCAGGGTCCGTTCGAGGGCCAGACCCAGCGGCTGGTCGCCCTCCCAGTCGTAGCCGCGCCGATCCACCACCACCGATTTGAGGGCGGTGCCGGCATTGTTGCTCACGCCGTGGGCGTCGGCGCGCGAGCGGTCGGGACCGGCAGCCACCGCCGAGGCATAGGGGTCCAGCAGCAGCTTGTGCCCATTGAAGCGCAGGCCTTTCTCCGGGCGATAGGGGCCGTGCACACGGTAGCCGTAGAGCTGTCCGTCGCCGACGCCACGCACAAAAACGTGCCAGTAATAGTAGGTGCGGTTCACACGCGGGTCGAGCACGATCGTACGCGTGGGGATGGCCTGATCGGCGCGGTCGAACAGCAACAGTTCAACGGCTTCGGCGTTCGCCGAAAAGAGCGCAAAGTTGACACCGCCATCGAACAATGTGGCGCCAAGCGGGTGGGGCCTGCCAGGTGAGACCTCGAACGTGGCCGCAGTCGGCTCGGGGGGCATGGGACCTCCTCGATAGAACTGCTGGCATTATAGCACAGCCAGGCCCACTGCTAAAGCACGCGACAGTCGGCCTCTACCGCTTGACAGGGCGCACTGACTGGGCCCATACTGCGAGCCTGTGAGACGTGCGGCAGCGCCACAGGTCCGCGAGGGAAACGGGGCGGGCGCTGACTGACGCTCTGAGGGCACGGCGTGCGGCCCCAGTACACATGTGGGAGATGAGAGTGGCGATCACGCGCATCAAAATCTGCTGCATCGGCAGCATCGAGGAGGCCCGGCTGGCCGTGCGCTACGGCGCCGCTGCGTTGGGGCTGGTCTCGGCCATGCCCAGCGGCCCGGGCGTCATCGGCGAAGACCTGATCGCCGAGATCGCGGCCATCATACCGCCCGGCGTCGCCTCGTTCCTGCTCACCAGCCGGCAGTCGGTCGGCGCCATCATCGAGCAGCAGCGCCGGCTGCGCGTCAACACGCTGCAGTTGGTCGACGAGCTGACCGACGGCACCTACGCCGACCTGCGCGCCGCGTTGCCGGGCGTGGGCCTGGTGCAGGTGATCCACGTCACCGGCGAGGAGGCGCTGGACCGGGCGCTGGCCGTCGCGCCGCACGTCGACGCACTGCTGCTCGATTCGGGCAACCCGAACCTGCGCGTCAAGGAACTGGGCGGCACCGGCCGTCGCCACGACTGGCAGATCAGCCGGCGCATCGTCGAGGCGGTGGTGGTGCCAGTATTCCTGGCGGGCGGACTGCGCCCCGACAACGTGGCCGAGGCCATCTCCACCGTGTGGCCCTACGCCGTGGACGTCTGCAGCGGTGTGCGCAGCGATGGGCATTTGGACGAGGCCAAGCTGGCCGCGTTCACGGCGGCGGTGCGGGGAAAGGGCGTGTAGCCTGGCCCCCTGTGGCGCGTTTCCGCCCTTCGTCATTCCCGCGAAAGCGGGAATCCAGACAGGGCGGAAGCGGAGACCGCTGTGACCTGATTCCTTGACGGCGTAGACGCCACAGACCAACCGATCGGCAGGCACGATGATCACCACGCTCTCGTTCGATGGCGACGGCACGCTCTGGGACTTTGACAGGGCCATGCGCCGCGCCCTGGGCTTGACGCTGGCCGAACTGCGGCGCTGGGAGCCCGACGCGCGCGTCTCACAACTGGACGTCGATGCGATGGTCGCTATCCGCAACGCAACCGCCACCGAACTGCAGGGCAAGGAGACGAACCTTGAACGGATCCGCCTGCACGCCTTCCGCAGAACGCTGGCACCGTGCGGCATCGTCGACGAGGCGCTCGCCTGTCACCTGAACGCGTTCTATCTGCAGCACCGCTTCAGCGGAATCGAGCTGTACCCCGACGTCATTCTGACGCTTGACCGCCTGAAGACACGTTTCATCATCGGCCTGCTATCGAACGGCAACAGCTACCCCGATCGCTGTGGCCTGGCCGATTTCTTTCGCTTCGTGGTCTTTTCGCAGGACTACGGCATCGCCAAGCCCGACCCGGGCATCTTTGAGATCGTCATGGCGCAGGCCGCCTGCTCGGCCGGCGAGTTGCTCCACATCGGAGACTCGCTGGAGTGTGATGTGGCCGGCGCCCACAACGCCGGCGCGCGGTCGGTGTGGCTGAACCGCGGGCGCGTGCCCAACGCGACCGGCATCACGCCCAATGATGAGATCACGAGCCTGAGCGAGCTGATCCCACTCTGCGAACGACTCTGACATTGCCGGGGAGGGTCCGCGATGCCGAACCATGCCAGCACAACCCACAACCCCACATCCCCCTCGCCGTGGGGCGAGGAGATGGGCTGCGTCGAACGAGTGCGCCGGGCGCTGCATTTTGGCACGCCCGACCGCATGCCGCTGGTCTTTCGCAGCGACCGCGCGCGGTCAGACATCATCGGCGTCGGTTACGGCCCCCCGCGGGGCTGGGTCGCCCCCGAACCGGATGTGGACGAGTGGGGCAACCGCTGGGCCAACATCATTGGCAGCGGGCTGGGGCAGATCGTCTACGAGCCGCTGGCGGAGCCGGGCGACCTTGACGGCTTTGTCTTTCCCGATCCCCACGCACCCGGCCGCTTTGACGACCTGGAGCGCGATATGGCTGTGTGGTCGGGGCGCTACACCTCTGCGGGGCTGGGGCTTTCCGGCTTTACCCGGCTGATGGCGCTGCGCGGCTACCTCAACCTGATGTGCGATCTGCACTGGGAGCCGGCCTTTGTGCGCGACATGGCGGCGCGCGTGTTCGCGTGGGAGGCCGAGGTGATCGCAGAGTATGCGCGCCGCGGCATCCACGGCATCTGGCTGGCCGATGACTTGGGCACCGAACACGGCACCATGATGCACCCCGACACCTGGCGCGAGTTCCTGCTGCCGCACTATGCCGCCCAGGCCCGGCAGGTGCACGCGCTGGGGATGGACTATTTGCTGCACTCGTGCGGCGACGTGTGGGACATCATCCCTGATCTCATCGACCTGGGCTTTGACCTGCTCAACCTGGAACAGCCGCTCTTGTTCAGCACGCCCACACAGGACGGCATCGACCGCCTGGCCGAGACCTTTGGCGGCAGGGTCTGCTTTTGCACCAACGTGGACTCGCAGCGCACGCTGATCAGCGGCACGCGTGCGCAAGTGATCGCCGAGGCGGAGTACATCGTGCGCGCCCTGGCCCGGCCCGAGGGCGGCCTCATCCCGCTGGCCGATTGCGGGCAGGACCAGCGCATCGTGCCGCTGGGCAACATCGCCGCGATGGCCGAGACCTTCTGGCGACTGGCGCACGCGCAGCGGAGCGGGGCATCCGGCCGCTGACCCTCCCGCTGGCAGACTCACGTGCGTACCGGATTCGCGATGGCAAAGCCACCGCGACCAGACACCAGGACGGCAACCCTGATAGATGACCGTGCACGGTACGGTCATTCACAAGGCGCTTTGCGGCTTTGCCCCTAGCCCTCGCCGCCCGCCATCTCCCCCACGTCCACCCAGCGGCGGATCTCGTTGACGGAGAGCTGATCCACTCCCAGCTTGGCCAGCGTGCGTCCGCGCCGCCAATAGTCGGTCTGGTGCACGATGCAGGCCAGCCGGATGATGCTGTCGATGGCGGCCACCGACACGCCGTAGCGCTGCCCGAACGCGGCGATGGGCACCAGGCTCATCGGCACGTCCTCAAAGATGTAGCGGTGGCTCAGCGCAGCCGGCGCCTTGATGCCGCGGTAGCCGGGCTGGTTGTGGATGGCCTCGTGCAGGTTACCGCCCACCGCGTTGTAGGCCATCTTGAGCCACTCCTCCGCCGTGCGTGCGCGGATGCCGAGCGCCGCCGCCACGGTCACGCGCTCGCGATCCAGTTCCTCCAGCACCTTGGCCACCGACGGCGTGGCGCCGTCGATGTAGAACTGAAAATCTCCGCCCGTGGACTCGATGCGCCCGGCGTTGAGCAGCGTGAGCGCCGGGTGAAAGATGGCGCCCATGTTGTTCAGCCCCGTGTGCAGCACGCTCTGCCCGTCGATGAACTGCGGGTAGGCGTCGCCGATGGCGTCCAGCACATCCGCTGTGCGCGTGGCCGGCAACGCCGCCAGTGGCACCGTCTCCTTGATGCTGAATAACCGCGCCTGCGCAGGGCCGTCGGAGCGCGCCGCATAGATCAGCGTCTCGGCCTCAGCCAGCGTCACACTGGCCGTGCAGCCCTTGTCCTTGAGCACCTTGGCGAACTCGAGCGTGCCGCCCGTACGCCCAGGGTGCAGCACGATGATCTGCCCGTCGCGCAGGGAGGGAGCCGCGTTGCGCGCAATCTCGGCATGCGCCGCCGAGGGCACCACGATCATCACGATGTCCGTCTCGGCCAACGCCTCGCCCAGGTCCGACGTCACCAGCGCCAGCCGCCCAAAGCCCTGTGGCCCATGCTCGTAGCTGGTCAACTCGATGCCGCCGCGGCGCTTGATCGCATACACGTTGTCGGGCGTGCGGTTGTACAGCGTCACAGCATAGCCCATCAACGCCAGGTGCGCGGCCATGGCCTTGCCGCCATGCCCGGCCCCAATCACCAGATAGCGTGAATCCTTGCTCACGTGCAACTCCTTTGCTGAAAGGGGGGGGACGCGCCGCGCTATGCCAGCCGCGCGATGCGTTCTGCTTCGCTCAGACTCTGGCCCGTCGTGGGGTCCACCGCCACGCAAGCGCCACGCGGATCGATGCGCGTGACGATCTCGCCGCGCGCGAACGGGTTGTTGCGCAGATGCGGCGCATCCAGCAGCCCCTTGGTGACTGCGCGCGCCAACGTGGCGGGGTCGGTCAGCGGATCCGCCACCCCGCGCGGCGCCAGCCGCCTGATGGCCGCCAGCGTCACCCGCGCCTCGCGCACCAGCTCTGCGCGGCGCGCCTGCACCGCCGGATCCAGGGTCATGTCCGGCTGCCCGCGCAGCCCGTTAGCAATAGCGGCGCGCGCCAGCTTGCAGGCCTCGATGACGTCCTCGGCCGTGGCCGCGTGGTGCGCCTCGGTGTGCGCCACCACGTGCACGATGTGCGGCTTGAGCGCCATCTGCAGGTAGACGCTGCTGGCGAGGTGCCCGCGCGCCGAGTCCTGATCCAGCGGATAGCTGAGCAGCCCCGTGCGGGTCTGCCGGTAGATGCGAAAGCCCGCGTGCTCCAGCGGCGCGATCAACTCCAGCACGGCCAGCATCTTTGCCAGGTCGGCCGACTCGCTGTCGCCCGGCGGGCAGTTGAACATCAGTTGCGCGATATAGTCGCCCACGCCGCAGGCGCGCGCATTGTGCGCCGAAAGGTAGGCCGCCACCACGTACAGCACGTCGGGCGCGTCGCGCATGCCCCAGTGGTGCGGCTCATTCACCTCCACCGGGATGTCGCGCGCGCCGTACCAGCGCATCAACCGCTGGTGCTCGGCGATCGACTCTTCCAGCGCAAAGGGGCCGCGTCCGTCCATGCGGTTGAACCAGTAGATCGGCACGGCGCACCAGGCGTTGTGAATGGTCTCGACGTAGAGTTCTGCCAGGGCGACCAAGTCATCCGTGCCCGAGTAGGTGCGCAGCAGCGGATAGTTGCCGCGCCGGCTGGCCGCATAGAGCGCGCGCAGGTCGTCCGCCGTGCGCACCGGCACGCCCCCCGCCCCGGTGCGGCGCGCATCCTGGCGTTCCGGATGAAAGTAGTTCTCCTGCGCGTCCTGGTCGGTGCCGAGCGAGACGATGTCGAGCACGCGCGCCTCGGCGATCCGCTCGATGCCGGCGCGCGTGGCCTCTACCGTGGGCAGCCCAAAGTGGTGACGAATCAGGGGATAGGGCGCCTTCCAGGCCAGGCGCGCCGTGGTCGTTTTGGGATAGTCCTGCTCGCCCTGCGGGGCCACACTTTGCCCGCGCGTGTAGGCGATCACTTCCTCCAGCGGCTCGCTGCCATCAAACACACGCTCGAAAAAGCCCAGCTCGCGCGCGTGCACAGCCACCGGCGGCGTGCCGCCAAATGCAAAGCGCACCCCGGCGGCGTGCAATTCGTCCATGGCCTCGGCGAACTCGCCCAAAAGGCGCGCGCCGTTCTCAGGCGTCAGCCGGTACGACACGGCCACCAGGTCTGCCTGCTCACGCTGCGCCGCAGCCAGCACCTGCTCCACGGGCACGGCAGGCCCCAGAAACACGGTGCGCCAGCCCGCCTGCTCGGCCAGCCGCATAAAGTTCATCACGCCCGCGACGTGGACGCACTCGCCCAGCGCCGCTGCCACCACTGTCTTCATCTGTGCCTCCCCAGATTGCTGCAAGACCACCATTTGCGGCAAAGTGCGCTCCATTACGGTGAGTAGAGCTGCCTTTGCGTGTCCTGACCGAGGCCGCACAATGCTAACATAATAAACGCGCTTCGGCAAGCGCCACCGTGCCTTTTCGCGCGGGTCGTGCTATAATCACGCTCATCCAGCCACGCCGACAGAGGGCCATGACCAAAAAGCAGAGCCAGTACATCACCATCGCAGGCGTACGCCTCAAGCCAGTTGTCTGGCTGGCCATCGTCGCCGTGGTGGCCATCGTGTGGGCGATGCAGCACAATGCCGGGGCGCCGGTCTCGCGGGCCCTCACGCCCAGTCCGACCTGGACCGCCGCGAGCGCCGCGCCGACGGTCGACGCGTCGCAGCCCACCGCAGCACAGGCGCCCACGGCCACCGAGGCGCCCGCCTACCTCGATGGCCTGCCGACGATGCAGCTGGTAGAACTGCCCATTCAGGCGCTCGACGTGCTGGAGCTGATCGGACGCGATGGACCCTTCCCCTACCGCCAGGATGACGGCGTGTTCCAGAACCGGGAGGGGTTGCTGCCGGCGCAGTCCAGCGGCTATTACCACGAGTACACCGTAGAGACGCCCGGCGCGTCGGACCGCGGGGCGCGCCGCATCGTGACGGGCTCCGGCGGCGAGATCTACTATACGGATGACCACTATGCCAGCTTTAGGCGGGTGATCGAATGAGCGATACGTTTGGGCGGCTGCTGGCGGGCCACTTGACGCCAGGCGTCTACCGCTGGGCGTCGCGCTGGAGCACGGCGCGATTGGCAGCCCGCGCCCAACGCGAGGGCTGGCGCTGTTTTGTGGTCGAGGGGTGGGCGATCAACGACAAGGCCAGCCTGCTGGCCGCCTGCGCCGGCGCCTGCGGGTTTCCCGCTTACTTTGGCCACAACTGGGACGCACTGCTCGACATGCTCCGCGACCTGAGTTGGGCGCCAACCGAGCGCGGCTATCTGCTCATCTGGAATGCCTCGCGCTGCCTCGCGTGGTGCTCCCCACACGACTTTGACGTGGCGCTGGATGTGCTGCGTGAAGCGGTCGCGTTCTGGAGCCCCACCGACACCCCCATGACGGTGCTGCTGCGCGGCGCCGCACGCTCCGCCGAGGCCGTGCCGCGCCTGCGTGGCTGAGGGACGCCTGGCCCCTGCCGGCGTCTGACTGCGCATCTCGTCAGCGTCACTGGTGTTACAGATATTCGGGAAGGATGCCAAACGGTGCAAACGGCTGATCAGGAAGACAGCGCATGGCTCGTCGCCGCGCAAAAGGATCCTCGCGCTTTTGGCGAGCTATACGAGCGTTACGTCGACCGCATCTATAGCTACATCTATCACCGCGTCGGCAACGTGCACGATGCGCAGGACCTGACCTCCCGCACGTTCTACCGGGCGCTGTCGCACCTGAGCGACTATCAGGACAAGGGCGTCCCCTTCTCAGCCTGGCTGTACCGCATTGCGCACAACCTGGTGGCCAACTGGCACCGCGACCGCCAGCGTCGCCCAGTGGTAGCGCTCGACGAGACCCTTGCGGGTAACCTGGCCCACGATCATCCCGAAGAGCTGGCCGAGACACACGAGGACGTGCGGTTGCTGCGCGAGGCGATCCGTGAACTCGACGGCGTGCGCCAGGAGCTGTTGGTGCTCAAGTTCAGCGAAGGCCTGAGCAATGCCGAGATCGGCCGCATCCTTGGCCGCAGCGAGGGCGCCATCAAATCGCTGTACCATCGCACACTGCTCGCCATCCGCAAGGATATGGTCAAGAGAGGTCTGAAGATAGATGAAGATCAGGTTTGATCCAACCCGTTTTAATCCCTTGACGGCTGTCAAGACGCGCTTTTCCCGGATGAGGCAGCGCCTGACGCGTACCCCGCGCCCTTGCGCCGAGCGACCGACGGATCTGGACCCCATCGAGGGCAGCGTGCAGAGCGCGTTGCAGCCGGTTGAGACGCCCCGTGGCTTTCGCGAGACGCTGCGCGAGAACCTGGCGTACGCCGCTCAACGGCAGCAGTCGGGCGTGAGCGTCGAGTATCCGCGTCCGGTGCGCGAACTGGTCTGGCTGACGCTGTCGCTGGGCGCCGTCGTGGCCACCGTCACCACGGTATTGCTGGTCAAGCGCGGGCAACCGCGCCCCGAGTCGTGAGCGGGGGAGTGGCTGCCTGATGCCTTACGCACACATCACCGGCTTGGGCAAGTACCTGCCTCCCCTCACGCTCACAAATGATGATCTGGCCGAGATCGTAGACACCAGTGACGCCTGGATCAGCGAGCACACGGGCATCCGCGAGCGCCGCATCGCCACAGTGGGTGAGACGACCGCCAGCATGTCAGCAGAGGCCGCGCGCCAGGCGCTCGACCGCGCTGGCCTCGCCCCCACCGACGTCGACCTCATCATCCTGTCCACCTCATCGCCCGACCGCCAATTGCCGGGGGCCGCGCCCATTCTGCAGGCCTTGCTGGGCGCTGATCAGGCCGCCGCGTTTGACCTGCGCTCCGGCTGCTCTGGCTTTATCTATGCGCTGTCGATCGCGCGCCAGTACGTCCTGTGCGGCACCTACAAACGCATCCTGGTGGTGGGTGCCGAGATCGTCAGCCGCAACCTCAACTGGGCCGATCGACGCACCTGTGTGCTGTTCGGCGATGGCGCCGGCGCGGCCGTGGTGGAGGCGCGTGAGGCGCCCGGCGGCCTGCTCTTTACCGGTCTGGGCACGCAGGGCAAGAGTTTCGCGGCACTCACCGTGCGCTCCGGAGGGAGCGAGTACCCGATGTGCCCGCTGACGGTGGAGCGTCACTGGAACACGATCGAGCTGGACGGTCAGGCTACCGCGCGCTTTGCGATCCGCACGCTGCTGCAGCGGGCTGGTGAGGCGGTCGAGCAAGCGGGCCTCACGTGGGACGACATCGCGCTGTTCATCCCGCACCAGGCCAACC
>DIVQ01000235.1 GCA_002423325.1 Anaerolineales bacterium UBA6128
GCAATCAGTGGCACGACACATGCCGCAACCAGGACAAGCGCCAGGGTGTTGGCCAGCTTGTGCCTCTGGCCTACGGCGGCAAGGCACAGCGCCCCTATCCAGGGGAGCAGCAGCAGTGCTAACAGCCAGGGTGATCCCATCATCCTCTCCGCTATGTGAACGCCAAGACCAGTATGATCACCACTACGAGCGCACAAGTGGCCCAGAGGAGGTTACTGCGTAACCTGCCCTGATGCCATGCGTGCACCGTTTCGGCCACCGAGCGCCCCTGGATGACGATGTTCGCATTAAGCGCTTCGAGGCCTGTCTCGCCCGTGTCACGAGCCAGGTGCGCCAGTCGCCACAACAGGGCTGCGACTGTCGCGTTGATTGCTTCCAGGCCCTTCTCGGCGTGTTGGCGGGTACGTTGCGCGAGGTTCCAAAGCAGGGCGGCCAAGCGGGTGTTCGTCGGCTCCAGCACACGGGTCTCGATCGTGTCCGCGGCGCTGCCCAACCAACCGAACAGGCCTTCGAGCCCACCTGCCTCCGGCCGAGCGGCCTCCGCGCGCGAGGCACTGTGCTCCAGCACGCAGGCAAGCGCGATGCGTATGGGCACATAGGCGAGCAGATAGGGTGGCATGACGTCCGCGGCGAGAGCCAGCGGCGCGACTGCGCTGTGTCCTGCTGACCACCACGCCATCTGCGCGGACGTCTGGTGAGCGCGCAGTGCCCGCCAGATAGACAGAACGAGCAGCAACGCACCCGCCAGGGCAAGTGGCGTCAGCATGCCGGCTGCGACCAGGATCGGCTTGATGCGGTAGATGAGATAAGCCCCAAGCACTGGCAGCCCCAGGGCGGTGGTCCAGATGCGCTGCGGCCGTGGCTGCCTCCAGGCTTTTTCCATCCAGACTTGGAAGGGCGGCAGACCGGTCTTGACGGCCACTGCCAGCAACGCACAGAACAACAGCGCGGTTCTCTGGGGGCCTGCCGCTTCGGCGCCGCGCTGGATCATGGCGTCGATCGCGAATGTGCCACTGAGGCCCTGCAGCAGCAGAATTGCGGCCAGCAGCACGACATCGCCAAGGCGAAACAGCAGGAAAAGCCGTGGCAGTGCGCGCAGACGTTCAGAACTGGGGAGGGTGCTCAGCAGGGCGATCAACGTACCGAGGGCCACGAACTCCAAGATGACATAACGCAACAGGAACTGATCGACGGTGAGGGCCAGAACGGTCAGACCGCACATCGCATAGGTCCAGGCGGCTGAGCCGGCTGTTCCGGGCGGGCGCGCTAGGCTGGCCAGCCGGCTGACGGCCAGGGAGACCAGGGCGATGACGGCCAGGTAGATCCCCGGTGAACCATAGCTGAGGCTGGTGGAATCCGTTCCGGGCGGCCAGGTGATCGACGGCGCGGGGGTGCGTCCCCACTGGGAGAGCATCGTCAGCGCCAGCAGCCCCACGGCCGCCGCTGCCACGCGATCCAGCCACACGAGCCATTTTGGACCGCGCTTGCACAGGGCCACTGCGAGATGAACCGCAGCCATGCAAAGGGTGATGGCGATGGCGATCGAAAGAGTCACTGGCTCAGCCCCTCAACTCGTTCAGATCGTCGACCCTGCCGGCAGGGTGATGGCGATAGATGTTGACAATCAGGGCCAGCGTGATGGCGATGACGATGGCTTCGACCACCAGCGCGGAGACCACCAGCGTTTGAGCACTCTCGATAGTCCCGTTGGCGCGCCCGGCTTCCAGTATGCTGAGTAACGCCCCCTGCAACATGATGTTGAGGCCGATGACTTGCTTGATGACGCGCTTTTGCGTAAGCATGCAGAAGAGCCCGAGCGCGAGCAGGGCTGTGGAAACGAACGGATTGAGAAGCGCGACTCCCGCGTCCCACGAAAGCATCCTCAGTCCTCCTCGCCTTCGGCGGGCAGCAGCGCACGGATACCCAAGGCGCCCACAAAGATCAGTCCCAGGAGAACCACAAGGTCACCAGGACGGCTTGTCCAGATGGTGCGGACCTCGTGGAGGTGCTCGCCGTGCTCGGGCGCCAACCAGTAAGCCATCAGGGCACCCAGGCCAAGCAGCATGACGACCAAGGCAGCACTCTGCAGATGCCTAGTCCTCATGGCGTTGGCCTCCGACGTTCTCGGTGAGGCTGATGGCGATGATGAACAATACGCTCAGCAGACCGGCGCCGACGGAGAGCTGGATGATGGCCCCAAGGGGTGCACCCATGAGGTAGAACAACAGCGCCAGGGTACAGCTGCCGCAGAACAGGCTGATGGCGGCACGGATCAGGCTGCGCGCACGTGTCGCAACGACCGCAGCTGCCAATATGATGCAGACCAGGATCAGGTAGGTTACGAGCATTGTGTTTCTTCTGGATAGGGCAGAGGAGCTTGATAGCAGAGGGTGGGCAGAGGCCAAAGCAAAAACTGGCCTGTGCGGACCGCCTGGAGCAACCTCCCATGCGCGTCTGGGTCAGCCACGTTATTATAACACAGTGCGCGGCGCACTGCAAGGCGAACTGTGCAAAAACGGTCGGGCAATTCGCCCGACCTCCCACTGTGCTGCCGCAGCCAGGGTTGATGCCAGATGCGGCCTCGACTGAATGCCTGTGCGGATGCCATGCCCTAGCGCAGCCTCGAGCAAACTAAGCGGCGCTCATTTCGGCCGCACGACGACATAGGTGCTGGCGAGGCGGTCGCCCACGCGCTGTTTGCCGTCCGACCTGCGCGCCACCAGCAAGCCGACCAGATAGATGAAGGCCAGGCTGTCGACGATCCTGAGCGCGTTGCGGGCGAGCGAACGCAGAAAGTCCGGACGCCCCCCCTCCTTGTTAACCACCCTGATCCCCATCGCCAGTTTGCCGAGGGTGAAGCTAAAGCTCTCCAGAATGGTGGCATAGATCGCCAGCAGGAACCCGACCAGAATGGAGATGTCGCTCAGATAGTAGAGGTCGCCCACGACCCAGAGCGGCGCGTGCCACTCGGGAGGTTAAGTAGACAACCAGGCCAACCAGGGCGCCGTCGATGAACAGAGCCAGGGCGCGCTTGACGAGAGAAGCGGGCTACGCGGTCCCGCCACCGCCCCCCGACGTAGCCCGCACAGGCCGCGGGCTGGGTCGGCTCCGTCTTGGGGGGCGTCAAGGCGACGGGCGCGCCGCATTGGGTGCAAAAGCGCAGGCCCGGGCGCTGGACCGCGGACGGGGCGTGCTGTATGTGTATGGCAACTATGCGGGCGACAATATGAACTTTGACATCGCCGCCGAGCTTGCTGGCGAGGAGGGCATCCAAACGAGGACGGTGCGCGTGTGGGACGATGTGGCCTCGGCGCCACCCGCGCAGATGGACAAGCGGCGCGGCATCGCGGGCGACCTGTTCGTGATCAAGATTGCCGGGGGCGTCACGGCCTCAGTGGCGGACCTGGACGAGGCGTACCGCGTGGTGGCCAAAGCGCGCGACCACACTCGGTCGATTGGCATCGCGCTATCGGCGGGTTCGATCCCTGAGACCGGTGAGCCGACGTATGAGCTGGGCGATGACGAGATCGAGATTGGTATGGGGTTGCACGGCGAGCCGGGCGTCGAGCGCGGCAAGATGCAGCCGGCGGACTTGCTGGTGGACAAGATGATGGCGCGCGTGATGGAGGATCTGCCGTTTCAGGCGGGCGATCGCGTTTGTCTGCTTCTGAACGACCTCGGCGCTACAACTTGGCTCGAGATGCTGATCGCCAACCGCAAGGCGCATCAGATACTCGAGAACCAGGGGATCGCAGTGCACGACACCGTCATCGGCAGCTACTGCACGTGCCAGGAAATGGCCGGGTTGTCTATTACGTTGATGAAACTGGACGAAGAGCCTGGGGCGTACTATGACCTGCCGGCCACTTCGTTGGCGTACACAAAGGGGCCGCACCGTGGGTAAACAGGCGCTCACGCTGGATGAGACCCGGGACATGCTGGCGTACGTCGCGGCCGAAATGCAGCGCAACCAGGATCTGCTGAGCGAGGCGGACCGGGCAATTGGCGATGGAGACCACGGCATCGGCATGGCGCGCGGGTTCTGCGCGGTCGGACGCGTTCTGGGCGAGCGCTCCTTTGCGGGCGTCGGCGCGCTGTACGACGCCGTCGGCATGACACTGTTGACGTCAGTAGGGGGCGCCTCGGGCGCCATCTTTGGCACGCTTTTCCGGGCGGGAGCGGCCAGTCTGAAGGAGCAGCAGACGTTCGATAGCTCAGCGCTTTCGAGGTTGCTGCTGGATGGCCTCGCGGGTGTTACCGCCCGAGGCAAGGCCAGGGTCGGCGACAAGACGATGGTGGATGTGCTCGAGCCTGCTGCGCGGTGCTGCGCAGAGCTGACTGAAACCTGTCAGGGTGAGGTACTGGCCGCTGTCACCGAGGCGGCCAAAGTGGGGATGGCGTCGACCAAAGATATGCTGGCTGCGGTGGGAAGGGCTCGGTCGCTGGGAGAGCGAGCACGCGGTCACGTGGATCCGGGCGCCGTGTCCTTGTACCTGATCCTACGGTCCATGTCCATGTACGTGACCCAACTGGAGCAATCGGTGGGGCCAGCCTAGGGATCGGCAGGGTTCGACTTCATCGTTGGTGGCGAATGAGCGAGACGGCCTGTCGGGCCGTCTCGTTGCTTGTCACGTCAGATGTCCCTGGGGTAGCGGGCGTCTCCAACCTGACTCTGAAGCTCGTGGAGTTGGGCGGTCAGGAGTCTGACCGTTTTCGTGTATTCAGGCGCGCGGGAGACATTCATCAGCTCGTGGGGATCCTTGTCGAGGTCGAACAGCTCCCACTCTGGCTCATGGCTCTCATCGATGGCGCCTGGTTGATCGAGTGCGTCGGCATAGTAGTAGATCAGCTTGAAGCGCCTGGTGCGGATGCCATAGTGCGCATAGACGTTGTGATGGGCCTTGTGCATCCAGTAGCGATAGTACATCGCCTGGCGCCAGTCTGAGGGGGTCTCGCCGCGCAGGGCTGGCCTGAAGCTGCGTCCCTGGAAGGTGGATGGGAGCGGCACGCCTGCGAGATCGAGAAAGAGTGGCGCAAAGTCCAGGTTGAGCACCATGTCGTCGTTGACACTGCCCGCAGGCACCTCACGCGGAAAGCGCATGATGAGGGGCATGCGCAGAGACTCCTCATACATAAAGCGCTTATCGTACCAGCCATGGTCGCCCAGGAAAAAGCCCTGGTCCGACGTGTAAACAACCAGTGTGTTCTCGGTGAGGCCTTCAGCGTCGAGATAGTCGAGCAGGCGACCGACGTTGTCATCCACGCTGGCGACCACGCGCAAATAGTCCTTGATGTAGCGCTGGTATGCCCATCGGCGCATCTCGGCTTCGGAGAGGTTGCGCGGGACCTCGCACTTGAGGTCCGTGCTATCCATGTGGACGCCGACGCGCATCTGCGCTGCGCGCGCTGCAGATGCGCGGTTCGCATAGTCGTCATACAGCGTGTCCGGTTCAGGGATCTGCTCGTTCAGGTACAGGTGGGCGTGGGCCTCATCGGGATACCAGGGCCGGTGCGGGGCCTTGTGATGACAGAGCAGGCAAAAAGGCCTGGTTGTGTCGCGGGCTCGCAGCCAGTCGAGCGACATGTCGGTGATAAGGTCGGTGACATAGCCCTGTACGGTGCGGCGGCTGCCGCCGTCCGGTCCCTTATAGATGAACTCGGGGTTGTGATAGAATCCCTGTCCTGGGATGACGGCCCAGTCGTCAAAGCCGGTCGGGCAATGCTGGGGACCGATGCCCAGATGCCATTTGCCATAGATCGCCGTCTGATAGCCACTCTGCTGCAGCAGCTTGGGAAAGGTGAGCAGGCGGTTGTCCATCGGTGTGCTCAGCGTGGTGACGCCGTTGATGTGGTTGTAGGTGCCCGCGAGGATGACCGCGCGGCTGGGCGTGCAGATCGAGTTTGTGCAAAAGCAGTTGTCGAATCGCACGCCGCCTTGCGCAATGCGATCCAGGTTTGGCGTCTCGTTGATGCGGCTGCCATAGCAGCTCATCGCGTGCGACGCATGGTCGTCGGACATGATGAACAGGATGTTGGGTCGCTGGTCTGTCACGTGACGAACTCCTCTGGTGTGGAGGGTGACGGCCGCCTACCCAGCAGTGTAGCGCGTGGGCTGCCTTTCGTCAATGTCGCGTTCCGACTTAGA
>DIVQ01000227.1 GCA_002423325.1 Anaerolineales bacterium UBA6128
GGTGCGCGGGCTCGACTATTACACCAAGACGGTCTTTGAGGTCTGGGCGCAGGGGATTGGCGCGCAGGCCGCGGTGTGCGGCGGTGGGCGCTACGATGGTCTGGCGGAGGAACTGGGCGGGCCCCCGACACCGGGGATCGGCTTTGGCTCGGGGATGGAGCGTTTGGTGCTGGCAATGAAGGAGCAGGGGATTCAGGTGCCGGGGTTGCCAGTGCCGCAGGTGGCGTTCGCCTACCTGGGGGCGGAGGCCAAGACGCGGGCGGTCGAGCTGCTGAGCGCCTTGCGCGCAGCCGGCGTACGCGCGGTGATGGGCTTTGGCGATCGCAGCCTCAAGGCGCAACTGCGCGGCGCGAACCGTGCTGGCGTGGCCTGGACGGTGATCCTGGGTGACGACGAGATCGCTTCGGGCGAGGCCTCGGTGCAGTCGATGGCGACTGAGGGCGGCGTGCAGCGTGTGCCGCAGAGCGAGCTGCTCGCGTGGCTGCAGCAACGCCTCGATCGAGGGGCGCAATGAAGCAGATTGGCATACTGTACCATCCCCAGCGACCCGACTCGTGTCGGCTGGCAGAAGAGATCGACATACTCTTGGCGGACAGCGGGCGCGAGACGTGGCACGGCGTCGCCGCCGACGAAGAGGGGCTGCGCGCGGCTGCCGCTCAACTGGAGTTGTTGATCACGTTGGGGGGCGATGGCACGATCATGCGCGCGGCGCGCGCAGTGGCCGCTGAGCGCGTGCCGATTGTAGGGGTAAACCTGGGTCGACTGGGCTTTCTGGCGGAGGTTGAGCCTGAGGATGTGGCCCGGGCTTTCCCGCGGCTGCTGGCCGGCGACTATACGATCGAGGAGCGCATGATGCTGCATGTCGAACTGCAGCGTCAGGGGGCGCTCCTGTTGCAGACCGAGGCTGTCAACGAGGCGTTTGTGGGGCGCGGGCGCGTCTCGCGCATGGCGCAGGTGTCAGTGCAGGTCGACGGCTATCAGATGATGACGCAGAACGGCGATGGGCTGATCGTCTGCACCCCCACCGGGTCGACGGCTTACTGCCTGTCGGCGGGCGGCCCCATCGTGGCGCCCGATGTCGACTGTCTGACCATTACGCCGGTGGCGCCGCATCTGTCGCTCGCGCACGCGGTGGTGGTTCCGGGCAGCCGACGCTTGTGCCTCGAGTTGCTGAGCGGCCAGGACGCGATGCTGTCGGTCGATGGGCACGTCGATACCGAGATGCTGCCCGGCGACCGCGTATACTGTGAAGCCAGCGCGCACCGCGCCCGCTTTGTGCGTCTTGGCACGGATGGGGCGTTCTACGAGACCGTGCTGCGGAGGTTGCGATGGCCCGATCGCAGTTGGACGACGTAGAGCAGCCTGAAACGCTGTATTGCATCAACCACCCCAAGCGCGAGACGCTGCTGCGCTGTAGCCGCTGCCTGCAGCCGATCTGCACCGAGTGCGCGGTGCCGACGCCGGTGGGCATGCGTTGCCCGGCCTGCGCCAAGCGCAACCGCCCGGTGCTGTACGTGGTCAAGCCGAAACACGTGGCCATCGCGATTGCGGTGGCCCTGCCGCTGTCGCTCATTGGCGGCGCCGTGGCCCGCCAACTGGGCATCTGGCTGACGGTGTTTCTATCGGCGCCGATCGGGGGCATCATTGCGGAGGCCGTGCTGCGCACCGCCAAGAAGCACGGTCGCATCATGCAGGTCATCACGGGCGTGTGCATCGTGATTGGGGCGCTTGCAGGCCCCTGGCTCCTGGCGGCTGCCAGGCTGGGGGGCGTCCCCCTCAGTTTCTACGCCAATCCGCTGGTTCTGCTGAGCGCCGTGCTGAATGTCCAGTCATTGCTGTACACTGTGCTCGCCGTCGGGGCGGCCGTGGCCCGCCTGCACTGAGCCCAAGGAGATCGGGCGTGCTCGTCGAGCTCTACATCGAGAACCTGGCCATCATCGCGTCGCTGCGCATCCCATTTGCGCCCGGCCTGAACGTGCTGACGGGCGAGACTGGCGCGGGCAAGTCGATCATCATCGATGCGGTGGGGCTGCTGCTCGGCGGGCGCGCTTCGCCGGAGCTGGTGCGCACCGATTGCGACGTCGCCGTGGTCGAGGGCGTTTTTGCGCTCAGCCAGGAGCGCGCCGACCTGCTCAGGGAGACGCTGCAGGCCTACGGCCTGGACGACCCCTCGGGCGAGCTGGTGGTGCGGCGCGAGGTGGCGCGCGAGCGGCGCTCCAGTTGTCGCGTCAATGGTCGCAGCGTCACTCTGGGCATGCTCGAGGAACTGAGTCGACACCTGGTCGACATCCACGGCCAGGGCGATCACCTGTCGCTGCTGCAGGTGCGCCACCACATCGACCTGCTGGACCGCTTTGGCGGGCTGATGGGGCCGCGGGAAGCCTTTGCCGAACTGGTGACGCGCCTCAAGCAGGTGCGTGCCGAGATCAACGCCCTGCGCCGTGATGAGCGTGAGTTGGCGCGCCGGGTCGACCTGCTGCGCTATCAGACCGAAGAGATCGGCGCCGCTCGCCTGCGCCCCGGCGAGGAAGAGGAACTGGCGCTGGAGCGCACGCGGCTGGCCAATGCCGAAAAGCTGGCTGAGCTGGCGGCGGAGGTCTACGGACTGCTGGCCGACAGCGAACGCACCACGCGCACCATCAACGACCTGCTTGGGGTGGTCGTGAGCGACCTGGCGGAGTTGGCGCGGCTGGACCCGCGGTTGAGCGAACCACACGAACGCACGGCGAACGCCCTGTACGAACTGGACGACCTGGCACACAGCATCCGCACCTATGCTGACGAGATTGCCCACGACCCCCAGCGGCTCGGCGAGATCGAGGAGCGTCTGGACCTGATCCGGTCGCTCAAACGCAAGTATGGCGACAGCATCGAGGATGTGCTGGCCTTTGGTGCACGCGCTCAGGCCGAGTTGGACGCCATCACCCACAGCGACGAACGCCAGCAGGAGCTGCTGGCGGAGGAGAGCGCGCTGCTGCAGCAGATGGGCGTTGCCGGCGCAGCGTTGACGGAGCGCCGGCGCGAGGCCGCCGTGGCGCTGTCGGCGCGCATCGAGTCCGAACTGGAAGACCTCAATATGCAGAGCGCGCGCTTTCTGGTGGACCTCCGCGCTGAAGAGGCGCCCGATGGCGTGCCCGTGCAGGGACAGCGGCGCGCGTTCAGCGCGACCGGGCTGGACCGGGTAGAGTTTCTGATCGCGCCCAACCTGGGGGAGGCGCCCCAGCCGCTGGCCAAGACGGCTTCGGGCGGCGAGACGTCGCGGTTGATGCTGGCGATGAAGAACGCCCTGTCGGGCAGCGACATGATCCCGACGCTGATCTTTGACGAGATTGATGCCGGCATCGGCGGGCGCACGGGAGATATCGTCGGACGCAAGCTCTGGACGTTGGCGCGCGAGCACCAGGTCTTTTGCGTGACGCATCTGGCGCAGATGGCCTGCTACGGCGAACACCACCTGCGGGTGGCCAAGCAGTTGGTGGACGGGCGCACCGTGTCGACGGTTGCGCCCCTTTCACAGGCTGAACGCGTCGATGAGCTGGCGATGATGTTGGGGGGCGCCGTCACCGCCGCAACCCGCAGCAGCGCAAAAGAGTTGCTGCAGCGCGTGGCCCAGCAGAACTGAGAAACAGCGCGCAGAGCACCGCGTGGGATCCCCCACGGCAGGTCTCTGCGCGCTGTCTTTGCATCGCAAGTGGCTTGCGCTGTGGCTGCTAGACCTCTTCGAGCAGTTCGGCGGGTGCCGTCAGCTCGCGCCAGGCCAGCGTCCAGACGACCGACTGAAAGACGATATAGACCCCGCCCACCAGCAGCACCGTCGTGATGGCCAACAGGACAAAGGGGATAGCAACGGCCAGTGCCGCAGGGTTCGAATCGGTCATGCCACGTATTGCCAGCGACGGCAGCGCCAGGCTCCCCAGTCCGAGCATCGAAACAGGCACCGCCACCACGCTCAAGGCCAGCCCGATGCCGGCGAGGACCAGCCAGGTCCCCAGCGACGCTCGGAAACGGCGCTTGACCAGGTCGACTGCTGCTCGGATGGACGGTCGCACGCCCTTGAGATCGAGGATGCAGGCGCGGAAAGCATGCTCGCGCACGATGGAGACCAGGCCGGTCAGGGCGATCAGCACGGCGATGTAGACGAACACCGGCGCCAGCCCCGCGATCACTGCCCAGAGGACGGCCAGGACAGTGGCCGCTCCGGCGTCAGTCCCGATCAGTGCCAGAGGGCCGGCCACGATCGCGGCGCCCAGCGCCATCACGATCAGGATGACCAATCCGGCCAGCAGGGTGGCCAGCACGAGCAGCAGGTCGATGGCGATCAGCCGCAGCACGCGCGACCAGCCGAGGCGAAAGCCGCTGCCAAATCTGGCGCTGCGGCCCTCCTCGACATCATCGGTGTATCCGATCATGGCCCCGATGCTGGAGTAGCGCACCAGCAGGCTCGCAATGGCCAATACCAGCCCCACCAGCACCAGGCCGGCCACGGCGATGCCGGTCAGGCCAGACAGGTCGACTCCGGGGAGCGCACGCCAGTTGTACCAGGTATCGGGGCGCATGTGGCGGGGCCACATCCTTAGCATGCGGTCCCAATCCGCGCCACTGAACGTATACCGGAGACCGGTGCCGCCCCGTCCCCAGCCGGCCCCGCCCAGCAGGGCCACCAGGAACCCAAAGACCCACAGGATCTTGTGCTTCCACGTAATCTGCCACGCGCGTTTGATCAGCTTGCCATAGTCCATAGCGTTGCGCTCCTTTCTTTGCGGCCGGCCGGGACCCGGACCGCGGCCCACCAGACCATCAGCCCCACACACACCACCAGCGCCAGGCCCAGCGTTGCGGTCACCAGTGCGTACAGCAGTGCGTCCTGTAGGGTTGGGGCCATATTCGACAAATCCGTAAGCGCCTCGGCTGCCAGTGGTTGGGCCTGCTCCACCAGCCAGTCGGGCAGCAGGTTTTGCAGAGGCCAGCCAGCCGTCATCGACTGCAGGGCCGTTCTGAGGCGTGGCGCCAGTGGCGCCATCGCCCCCGCACGCACCAGTGCCCATGCCAGAGACGCCAGCCCCAGTAACAGGTTGACGGCCATGCCGATGACCACGAATACGAGAGGCGGCACTAACGAGAGCATTGGCCAGCAGGCTCGTGGGACGGGCTTCAGATGGCCCGCCAGCCGCGCCCAAAAGGCGCCGTCGCTCGACCAACTCGCGGGTGCTGTGGCGCGCACTGCGGCGCTCACGCGCGCCAGACGCGCCACGTAACGCCGGCATGCGGCGCAGTGCTGGAGATGCGCGCATACCGCCTTGCGCGTGTGAGTCGGCAGGTCGCCGTCCATATAGCCCTGCAACTGCTTTTCACTGGGGTGCGTCACTGACGTCTGGGTCCTCCCGCTGCAAAATGGACGCCACCGCGCGACGAGCATAGTTCAGCCGCGACATGACCGTGCCGATCGGAATCTTGAGTGCTGCGGCGATCTCTTTGTAGGAGAGCTGCTCGTATTCGCGCAGAATCAGCGCGGCGCGCGTCTTGTCGGGCAACTGCGCAATGGCGTTGCGCACCTGTTGGCGCTCGTCCGCCACGAGCAACTGACGTTCGGGACCTTCTGCGTTGGAGGGCATGTCCTCGCCCAGGGGCGCTTCGTTGCGGCGCCTGCGGAGGGTGTCAATCGCCATGTTGACCGTGATGCGGTACAGCCAGCTCACAAAGGAGCCGCTCGGGTCATAGTCATCCAGGCGTTCCCAAACGCGGATGAACACCTGCTGGGCCACATCCTCAGCCTCATCGGTCGAACCGACGATGCCGGCGGCGGTACGCAAGACGCGCTGGCGGTGCAGTCGCACCAGCTCGGAAAAGGCACTCAGATTGCCGGCTGCGGCCGCGGCGATCAGCTCGGCATCGGGCGGAGCCAGCGTTGCCATATTGCTGTACGACTCACTTGGATTACGTCGTTTGGTGTGGGGGTATTCGGTCGCTTGACTGCGCTCGTCTCATCGTAACACAGCGCAGCGCACACGTCCAGCCACGCGCATTTGAACTCCGGACCCTGCGCTCGTACAATGGATCAACGAGGCAGTGGACGGAGGGATGGATGGACGCGACAGAAGAGTGCGCGCGGCCCTGGCGTGAGTTCGCCGGGTACGGCGAGGCGGTGCGGCGGTATGGCGAGCCGGTGGAGCGCTGGTATGACTATGGCGTGGGGCCGCAGGCGTTTGAGGAGCGCCAACTGGCGCTGAGCAAACGCGAGGCTGAGGTGGTGTTGGCTTTGCGCCGCCCCAGCGGGCGCTATTTGCTGCACACCAAGTGGTTCTACCCGCAGGGCACGTATCGCCTGCTGTCGGGCGGCATCAAGCGGGGAGAGGCCCTGCTGACGGCTGTGGCGCGCGAACTGCGCGAAGAGACCAGCCTGAGCGGGCGGGTTGAGCGCTTCCTCGCGGTGCAGCGCCACGTCTTTCGCCTGCAGGATCAGGTCGTGCCCTTTACCAGCTTTATCGTTCTCGTGGCGGGAGATGAGGGCGTCGTCTCGCCCCTGGACGCCGGCGAGGGCATTACCGAGTTCCGCGAGGTTCCGTTGGACGAGTTGGCGGTGGCGGCTTGCCAACTCGAGGCGCTGCCGTCCGACTGGGTGGACTGGGGGCGCTTCAGGGCTACGGCCCATCGCCTGGTGGTCGAGTTGCTGATGGGGCAGGGGGGCGAATGTCAGCAGGGGTGAGCGAGTTCCTCCCGTTCGCGCGTTACCAGGTCATCGTGGTGGGCGCGGGGCACGCCGGCTGTGAGGCGGCGCTGGCCAGCGCGCGCATGGGCCGGCGCACCCTGCTCGTCACGATGAACCTGGACCTGGTGGCGCAGATGCCNNGCGCGAGATCGACGCGCTCGGCGGCGAGATGGGGCTGAACGCCGACCGCACGGCGATCCAGATTCGGATGCTGAACCCCTCCAAGGGACCGGCGGTGCAGGCGTTACGCGCGCAGTCGGACAAGCGCCTCTATGGGCTGTGCATGAAGCAGACGCTGGAGCGCACGCCCAACCTGGCGCTGCGTCAGGGGCAGGTGGAGGCGCTGCTGGTGCGCGCAGGACGCATCATGGGCGTGCGTCTGGAGCGTGGCGAGACGTTCGAAGCGGGGGCCGTCGTGCTGGCCGGCGGGACCTTTCTCAACGGGCGCATCCTGACTGGCAGCTACAGCACGCCGGCGGGCCGTGCGGGCGAGTTCCCGGCCAACGCCCTGTCGCGCTCGCTGCGCGAACTGGGCTTGACATTGGGGCGCCTGCAGACGAACACGCCGCCGCGCATTGATGCTCGCAGCATCGATTTCAATCTGACCGAGCCGCAGTTCGGCAGCGAAGAGCCGCTCTACTTTTCCTTCGCGGGTGCGGTGGCGCAGTTCCTGGCGACCGAGATCCACGCCGTCTACCCGATCGCGCATCAGACGGCGTGGCGCCCGCAGATGCCCTGCTACCTGGTGCACACCAATAGCGAGACGCAGCGCATCATCCGCGACAATCTGCATCTGTCGCCCATCGCGCCGGGCGTCAATCAGGCCGCCGGGCCGCGCTACTGCCCTTCGATCGAGGAAAAGGTGGTGCGCTACCCGCACAAAGAGTCGCACCAGTTCTTCCTCGAGCCGGAGGGCTGGAGCACTCTCGAGGTCTATGTACAGGGCTGCTTTACGGGTCTGCCGGTGCCGGTGCAGGAAGCGCTGCTGCACAGCATCCCGGCGCTGCGGGAGGCTGTCATCGTGCGGCCCGGCTATGCCATCGAGTATGACTATGTGCCGTCGCAACAGCTCAAGCCCACGCTCGAGGCGCGCTGCGTTCAGGGTCTGTACCTCGCCGGGCAGGTGAACGGCACCTCGGGATACGAGGAGG
>DIVQ01000012.1 GCA_002423325.1 Anaerolineales bacterium UBA6128
GAGAACGTCGGCAACCTGATCTGCCCGGTCGGCTTTGCCCTGGGCGAGCACACCCGCATCGCCCTGGCCAGCATCCCGGAGGGCGACGACAAGCCGCTCAAGTACCCGGGCATCTATAGCGCTATCGATGCGTTAGTCATCACCAAGCTGGACCTGTTGCCGTACATCGCGTTTGACATGGCCGAGTTCGGCCGCCGCGTGCGCAGCCTCAACCCGGACATTCGCCTGTTCGAGACCTCCATTGTCACCGGCGCGGGCATCGCCGAACTGGCCGACTGGCTTGTAGAAACGACGACCACACATGGCACCGGGTGAGAGCAGGCTGCCGACCCAACCTGCTGCGCGCACGGCCGCGCGCGTCTCGGTCCGCGGCGTTGTGCAGGGAGTGGGCTTTCGTCCCTTCGTGTACCGCCTGGCCCACGCGCGGCACCTGAACGGCTGGGTGCGCAATACTTCCTGGGGCGTCGAAATCGCGCTGGAGGGCGCAGAGGCGTCGCTGGAGGGCTTTGTACGCGACCTGCGCAACCAGGCGCCACCGCTGGCGCGCATCGAGGCCGTCGACCTGCAGCGCATCCCCGCGGTCGGTCACGCCGCTTTTCGCATCCTGGAGAGCGCCCCACAGGACGGCGCGTACCAGTTGATCTCGCCCGACATCGCCACCTGCCCCGACTGCCTGCGCGAGATCCTGGATCCGCGCAACCGGCGCTACCGCTACCCCTTTACCAACTGCACCAACTGCGGCCCGCNNCTGCCCGGTCTGCGGGCCGCGCCTGACGCTGTGCGACGCCACCGGCGCCCCGCTGCCCTGCGCCGATCCGCTGGCGCGCGCGGCCGAGCTGTTGCGCGCGGGCGCGATCGTGGCCCTGCGTGGGCTGGGCGGCTACCAACTCGCCTGTGATGCCACCAGCGCCGACGCCGTCGCGCGCCTGCGTGCGCGTAAGCGTCGCCCCGACAAGCCCTTTGCGCTGATGGTGGCCGACCTGCAGGCTGCCGAGGCGTGCGTCACGCTGAACGCAGAGGCGCGCACGCTGCTGACCTCACCGGCCACGCCCATCGTGCTGGCGCCGCGCCGCGAGACCTGCGCGATCGTCGACAGCGTGGCGCCGCGCCACTTTACCCTGGGGGTGATGCTGCCCTGCACACCGCTGCATCACCTGCTTGTGCGCGATGCTGGGTTGCCCCTGGTGATGACCAGCGGCAACCTGAGCGAGGAGCCCATCGCCCGCGACAATGCTGAGGCGCTGCAGCGGCTGGGCGCCACATCCGGCCGGCCGGCCATCGCCGACTATTTCCTGATGCACAATCGCGAGATCTATTCGCGCTACGACGACAGCGTCTGGATGGTGGCGTCGGACGGCCCTCAGCCAGTGCGACGCGCGCGCGGCTATGCCCCCGCGCCCGTTCCCTTGTCCATCGCCACACGTCCCATCCTCGCCTGCGGCCCCGAGCTCAAAAACACCTTTTGCCTGACGCGCGACCGCTACGCGTTCGTCAGCCAACACATCGGCGACATGCAGAACCTTGAGACCCTGCAGCACTACGAGCAGACTCTGTCGATCTACCAGCGCCTGTTCCACGTGACGCCCGAGGTGGTGGCGGTGGACATGCACCCCGACTACCAGGCCACGCGCTACGGCTTGGGACTGCCAGGCGAGCACATCGCCGTGCAGCACCATCACGCCCACCTGACCTCGTGTCTGGTAGACAGCGGCCACGCCGGCCCCGCCATCGGCGTCATCTGGGACGGCACCGGCTACGGACTGGACGGTACCATTTGGGGCGGCGAGTTCCTGCTGGGCGACGCTCGCGGGTTCCAACGCGCCGCGCACCTGCAACCCCTGCCGCTGCCGGGCGGCGAGGCGGCCATCCACCACCCCGCGCGGCTGGCCTTGGCGTACGTGCGCACGCTGCTGGGCAGCGTGCCGTTGCCCGGCGACGTGGCCTTGCCCGGCCACGTCGCGTCGCGCAGCAACACGCCGCCTCTGCCGCCGGCCCTGCGCGCCCTGCCCGAGCAGGAACGCGCGACCGTGGCGCAGATGCTCGCGCGCGGGATCAACACGCCGATCACCTCTTCCGCTGGTCGCCTGTTCGACGCGGTCTCCGCCCTGCTGGGCCTCTGCAGCACGGCCACCTATGAGGCCCAGGCTGCCATCGAACTGGAGATGGCCGCCGGTAGGGGCGGCCCCCTGTGGCCGCCCTGCGGGGACGACACTCCCGAGACGTCCTATCCCTACGAGGTGGCCTCCGTGGCGGGCGTGCAGGCCTGGGGCGCTGTCGAACCTTACGTCTCCGACACCCTGGAGCTGCGCCTGGCGCCGCTCTTCAGCGCGCTGCTGGCCGACATGGCGGCCGGGACCCCCGCGCCGCCAGTCGCTTTGCGCTTTCATGTCACGGTGGCAGGGATGATCGCCGACGTCTGCGCGCGCCTGGCCGCGCAGACCGGTCTCCAGCACGTGGCCCTCAGCGGCGGCTGCTTTCAGAACCGCCTGCTGCTCGCGCTCGTGCCACCGCTGCTGCGGTCGCGCGGGCTGCAGGTACTGCTGCACCGCCAGGTGCCCTGTAACGACGGCGGCGTGTCGCTGGGGCAGGCGATCGTTGCCCACTACGCCCTTGAGCAGAACGGAGGCTGAGTATGTGTCTCGCCATCCCTGCGCGTATCGCGCAGATTGACGGCACCCACGCCGTTGTTGAGCTGAGCGGCGTCACGCTGCAGATCAGCCTGGCGCTGACGCCCGAGGCGCGCGTCGGCGACTATGTGCTGGTGCACACCGGCTACGCCATCAGCGTGCTGGACCAGGCCGAGGCGCTCGAAACCCTGGCGCTGTTCGAGCAGATCGCGCGTGCGGCCGAACGCCACGATCAGCCCGGGCGCGACGCGCCTTCGTCGGAGCCGGCATGACGACGCCGGACGCCTGGCGCGATCCCGAGGCCGCGCAGCGCCTGCTGGCGACCCTGCGCGCGCGAACGGAGCACGCCAAGCCCATCACCCTGATGGAGTTCTGCGGTGGGCACACCCACGCCATCATGCGCTACGGGCTGCGTCAGGCGCTGGCGCCGGCCGTGCGGCTGCGCGCGGGGCCCGGCTGCCCCGTCTGCGTGACGCCAGACGGCGACATCGACGCCGCCATCGCCCTGTCGCACCATCCCGACGTGATCGTCGCGACCTTTGGCGACCTCATTCGTGTGCCCGGCTCGCGCACCTCGTTACAGTCGGCGCGCGCCCACGGGGCGGACGTGCGCGTGGTCTACTCGGCGCTGGACGCGCTGTCGCTCGCCCAACAGAACCCCGACCGCCGCGTGGTCATGCTTGGCATCGGCTTTGAGACCACCGCGCCGACCGTGGCCGCCGCACTCCTCGAGGCGAGCGAGCGTGGCCTCGCCAACTACTATGTCCTGTCGATGCACAAGCGTACGCCGCCGGCCATGCGCGCCATCCTCGACGCCGGAGAGGTGCGCGTGGACGGCGTGCTGGGGCCCGGCCATGTCGCCGCCATCGTCGGCGCGCGCGCCTGGGAGTTCCTGCCGCGCGACTATCGCGTGCCCTGCGCAGTGGCCGGCTTTGAGCCGCTGGATGTCCTCCAGGCCGTCTACCTGCTGGTGGACGCCATCGGCAGCGGGCAACCGCGCGTGGACAACCCCTACGCGCGCGGCGTCACGGCCGACGGCAACCGCGTGGCTCAGGACCTGCTGGAGCGCGTCTTCCAGGTGACGGACGCCGAGTGGCGCGGCCTGGGCACGATCCCGTCCAGCGGCCTGACGTTACGTCCCGAGTTCGCGGCGCACGACGCGCGCCTGGCGTTCGACCTGACGGAACCCGGCTGCGCCACACAAACCAATGAGGCCGCCAAGGGCTGCCGCTGCGGCGAAATCCTGCGCGGCGTGCTCGAGCCGCCTGAGTGCGCCCGGTATGGCCGCGCCTGCACACCCGCGCACCCGCTGGGTCCCTGCATGGTCTCAGCGGAGGGCGCGTGCGCGGCCTGGCTGCGCTATGGAGGAGAGATCGAGTGAGTGAAGAGATCATCCTGTTGGGGCATGGCGGGGGCGGCCTGCTCTCGCAAGAGCTGATCCGGGGCGTCTTTGTCCGACATCTGGCCAACCCGGCGCTCAACGCGCTGGAGGACGCCGCCAATATCGCGCTGGGGGACGGCCTGGGCCAATTGCACGGCCAGCCGGTGCTGACGACCGACTCGTACGTCGTGCAGCCGCTCTTTTTCCCCGGCGGCGACATTGGCCGGCTGGCGGTGTGCGGCACCGTGAACGATCTGTCGATGCGCGGCGCCGTGCCGCTCTACCTGACCGCCGGCTTTGTGCTGGAAGAGGGCTTGCCCATCGCCAACCTCGAGCGCATCGTCGCCTCAATGTCCGAGGCGGCGCGCGAGGCCAGCGTACAGATCGTGGCCGGCGACACCAAGGTGGNNTCATCAACACGGCCGGCATCGGCCTCGTCCCCGCAGGCGTGCACATCTCGGCCGCCAACGCGCGCCCGGGTGACGCGGTGCTGGTAAGCGGCGCCATGGGCGACCACGGCCTGGCCATCCTGTCGCAGCGCGAGGGCCTGCGGTTTGAGAGCCCGCTGACCAGCGACTGCGCGCCGCTGTGCGGGCTGGTGCGTACTATGCTCAACGCCAGTCGCGACATCCACGTGCTGCGCGACCCCACGCGCGGCGGCCTGGCGACGGCGCTGAACGAACTGGCGTCGCAGTCCGGCGTGGGCATCGCCATCGACGAGCAGGCGGTGCCGGTCCACGACGCCGTGCGCGCGGCCGCCGACCTGCTGGGCCTGGACCCCCTCTACGTGGCTAACGAGGGCAAACTTGTCGCCGTCGTAGCGCCCGAGGATGCCGAGGCGGTGCTGGCCGCCATGCGCGGCCACCCACTGGGGCGCGAGGCCACCCTGATCGGGCACGTGCAGGCCGAGCGGCCCGGCCGCGTGGTGCTGCGCACGGCGCTGGGCACCCAGCGCCAGCTTGACCTGCTGACCGGCGAGCAACTGCCACGTATCTGCTGACCGGCTTTTACCACACTATGGCAGAATATAACCGATCTTTGGTGATCAGAGTTCATTTCCACCATATTCAAGCCAAAATACCCCTAAAGATGGGGCTATAGGCTAATCTGAGACCGCCGCGCGATTATCGCCGCGCGCCCCCGTTGTGCTATAATGGGGTCGGACACTGGCTATCGGAAGGGATCGTCTGGCTATGATCGAGGTGACCATCTACTCTGTGCTCTATAGTCTGCTTACCCGTCACCGCATTGTGCTGCTCAAGGAGGTGATGGGCGAGCGCTACCTGCCCATCTGGATCGGCATCCCCGAGTCCGATGCCATCGCCAACCACCTGCAGGGCACCACGATTCCGCGTCCGCTCACACACGACCTGCTGCTCAACGTGATCCGGGGGCTCAACGGCACGGTGCACTATATCGTGATTAATGACCTGGCCGACGACACCTTTTTCGCGCGCATCGCGATCGAACACGACGGGCAGATCAAGCTGATCGACGCGCGCCCCAGCGACGCCATGGCGCTGGGTGTGCGTGCCAACGTGCCCATTTATGTCGAGCCAGACGTGCTGGCCCGCGCCGGCATCCTCGAGTCGCCCGATATCCGCGGCCAGGACGCCTCTGCAGAGGCCCCCGAGGAAGAGCTCGGCGCCTTCCGCGACTTTCTCGATACGCTCGACCTGGACAAACTGGAGGACGACTAGCATGCCCGCCGACCGTCTACCCCCACAGAACAATGAGGCTGAGCAGTCGGTGCTGGGCAGTCTGCTGATTGACCCGGATGCCATCTTTCGCGTTGCGGCCTTTCTCGCGCCCGAGGATTTCTACCGCGAGTCACACCAACTGATCTATGGCGCGATTCTGGCCCTGCACGAGCGCCGCATGCCTGCCGATCTGGTGACGGTGTCCGACGAACTGGGCGACCAACTCGACTTTGTGGGCGGTGCGGCCTACCTCGCCTCGTTGATGAACATGGTGCCGACCTCGGTGCACGTCGAGCACTATGGCCACATCGTGGAGCGCACCGGTCTGATGCGGCGCCTCATCACCGCCTCGGGCCAGATCGCTGCCCTGGCCTACGAAGAGGGCCCCGAGGTTGATGAGGTCATCCACGAGGCCGAAAAGCTGCTTTTCGAGGTCTCGGAGCGGCGCGTCTCCAAGTCGTTGGTGCCCATCAAACAAGTCGTCTCGCGCTACTATGATGACCTCGAAGATCACGTCAGGCACCCCGACAAGACGATGGGCATCCTGACGACCTTCAGCCGGCTGGACACCCTGCTGGGCGGCCTGCAAAAGTCAGATCTGGTGATCGTCGCGGCGCGGCCCTCTGTGGGCAAGTCGAGCCTGGCCATCAACATTGCCGTCAACGCCGCACTCAAGCAGCAGGCCGGCGTAGCACTCTTCACACTCGAAATGTCGGCCGAGCAAGTGGTGCAGCGCATGCTCGCCGCACTCACCGGCATCGGCGCGCAGGACCTGCATCTCGGCAAGATCGACGGCTCGCAGTGGAGTCGCATTCAGCAGGACAGTAACACGCTCTCCGAGACCAATATCTTTATCGACGATTCGCCCTCGCCCTCGCCCACCGAAATCCGCACCAAAGCGCGCCGGCTCGCCGCCGAAGTCAAACTCGACCTCGTCATCATCGACTATTTGCAGCTCATGCAGGCCGGCGAGCGCCGCAGCGAGAACCGCGTCCAAGAGATCTCGTTCATCACGCGCTCGCTCAAGGCCCTGGCGCGCGAGCTCAAACTGCCGGTCATCGCGCTCTCGCAGCTCTCGCGCGGCGTCGAGGGCCGCGATGACAAGCGCCCCATGCTGTCTGACCTGCGCGAGTCGGGTGCCATCGAGCAGGACGCCGACGTGGNNTGGCCAAGCACCGCAACGGCCCCACTGACACCGTCAGCCTGTACTATGACAAGCCGCTGATGCGCTTTGGGGATCTGGAGACGCGCAGCATCGAAGATCCGGGATTCACGGACGGCGACTTTACACTATGAGGACCTTTTCGGGTTTTCCCGCCGGACCGACGCGCTTCACGCCGGTTCCCGACCTGTTCTTTACCGCCCTGCTGCCCGAGATCGACGACCTGGCAGAGCTGCAGCTCACGCTGTATCTGTTCTGGTCGCTGAATCGGCAAAAGGGCTCGCCACGCTATCTGACCGTGCGCGAGCTTGAGGGCGAGGGGCTGTTGCTCTCGGCGCTGGCCGCCAGCCGGCCCGACGCCGACGCTGCCGCGCTGCTGCAGATGCTGCACGAGGCACTTGAGCGCGCACTGGAGCGCGGCACGCTGCTGCGCGTCAGCATCAGCAGCCCCGCTGAGAGCGACGGCGAGCCGCACGTGGAGCACTATATCTTTGTCAACACGCCGCAAGGGCGTCAAGCCGTAGCCGACGTCAAGGACGGCACGCTGGTGCTCGAGCGGCCCGGGGTCGTCCAGGAGCCGCACGTCGCGCAACCTCGCGCCAATATCTACGAGCTGTACGAGCGCAACATCGGGGTGCTTCCGCCCCTGCTGGCCGAGGAACTCCTGGAGGCGGAGCAGACCTATGCCCCGGATTGGATCGAGGACGCCTTTCGCATTGCCGTGGAACACAATGCGCGCCGCTGGCGCTATATCCGCAGCATTCTGGAACGCTGGGCCCGCGACGGCAAGGATGACGGCCGTTCGTCAGCCCCACGCACACGGCCGAGCGCGCGGCGCTCGCCACGGAGTTAGCATGACCACCAGCGAAATCCCCTCGACTGAGGCGTCGGCTGAGCGGCAGGAACCTGTCTGCCCGTATTGCCGGGGACTCGGCTTTGTCTACCTGGACGTGCCGCCTGTTGATCGGCGCTACGGCAGGGCGGTGCCCTGCATCTGCCAGCGCACTGCACGCCGCGCTGAACAGACTGCCGCGCTGCGCAGGGCCAGCAATCTGCAGCACCTCAGCGACATGACCTTTGAGACGTTCATCACCGACCGTTACGACTCGCCGCAACTCACCATGGCCCTGCAGGAGGCCCGCAGCGCCGCGCAGGCCTACGCCGCCAACCCGCTGGGCTGGCTTGTGCTGACCGGTTCCTATGGCAGCGGCAAGACGCATCTCGCCGCCGCCATCGCCAACTACCGCGTCGATCGCGCCCGGCCCACGCTCTTTATCGTGGTGCCCGACCTGCTCGACACGCTGCGCGCCACCTTTGCGCCCGACAGCGCCACCGACTATGACGACACGCTTGAGCAGGTGCGCAACATCGACCTGCTCGTGCTCGACGACCTGGGCACGCAACACACGACCCCCTGGGCGGCAGAAAAACTCTACCAGATCCTCAACCATCGCTACACCGCCAAACTGCCCACGGTGATCACCACCAACCAGTCGCTGAGCGACATGGACCCGCGGCTGGCCTCGCGGCTTGGCGACACGGCGCTGGTCGACGTCATCCCGATTATGGCGCCCGACTATCGCGCTTCGGCGGGCGAGCGGCAGGGCGGCGACGACGCCTTTGGCAGCCTGGACATGTACGCCGGCCTGTCGTTCGACAACCTCTCGGACCGCCGAGACGAGCTCGACGCCGCGCAATGCGCGCTCCTGCGCAAGGCTATCCGCCAGGTAGAGCAGTTTGCGGAAAACCCGTCCAACTGGCTGGTGCTGCGCGGCCCCTATGGCGTCGGCAAGACGCACCTGGCGGCCGCAGCGGCCAACAAGGTGCGCAACCAGGGCGGCTTTGTGCGCTTTCTGGTGGTGGCCGATCTGCTCGATCACCTGCGCGCCGGCTACCAGCCCGGCAGCGCAACCTCCTTTGACCGTCGCTTCAGCGAACTGCGTCGCAGCAAACTGCTGGTGCTGGACGATCTCGGCAGCCACAGTTCAACCGCTTGGGCGCAGGAAAAGCTGTTCCAGTTGCTCAATCATCGCTACGTGGCACACGAAGCCACCATCATCACCATCTCGGCGTACGACTGGGACCACCTGGACGAGCGCCTCAAGACCCGCCTGCTCGACAGCAGCGTCGCCACCATCATTGACCTGCAAGTGCCCGGATACCGCGGCGCGACGCGGCCGCGTGCGACTCCGCGTCGCAGCACCCGACGCCGTGAGTCCTGAGGCGACGCACAGATGTCCGTTTCGCCCCGACGCCGGACCCAAGCGGCGCACGCCCTGAGGGCGCGTATGGCGGCTTGGCGTGTGCGATCCGGCCAACCTGGAGCAACATCCGCATGCGGCCTATCATGAGATCCTTTCGCATCGCCGCGCTGCTGGCGGTAGCGCTGGTGCTCCTGGCAGGCGGCACAGCCCCGCTCGTCTACAGCCAGCGCGCAACCCTCCGCGACACGCTGGCCCACTGGACAGGCGAGGCAGAGCTGCGCTATCAGTTGCGTGGCACGGCCTCACTGCTCCTGCAGCAAGTCACGCAGCGCGCCCCCCGCACTGACCCGCTGGTGCCCATCGCCCACATCGACGTGCCGCCCTACGGCGTCAACACCTTTCTGCAGCTCGAGGTAGAGCCCGAAAAGGAGGAGCGCTCGCTGCAACTGGCCGCGGCGGCCGGCTTTCACTTTATCCGGCAGCAGTTCCCCTGGGAAGACATCGAGGTCGCCGGCAAGGGCGACTATATCGACCCCAAGTGGGGCGTGAACACTTGGGAGAAATACGACCGCATCGTCGACCTCGCCAGACGCTACGGCATTCAGGTGATCGCGCGGCTCGACGCGCCGCCGGCCTGGTCGCGCAGTCAGGGCAGCGCCCCGGGCTGGACCAAGGCGCCCCCCGACGACTTGACGGACTATGGAGACTATGTCCACGCGGTCGTGAGCCGCTATCGCGGCCGCGTGCGCTACTACCAGATCTGGAACGAGCCCAACATCTACGATGAGTGGGGCGACCAACCCGCCGATCCCGCCGGCTATGTACGCCTGCTGCAGGTGGCTTGGTCGCGCGCCAAAGCGGCCGATCCCGACTGCATCATCATCGCCGCCGGCTTGGCCGCCACCACGCAAGAGGTGCCGCCCGAATTCGGGCCGCGCAACGTCAGCGACCTCCTCTACCTCGAGCAGATGTACGCCGCAGGCGCGCAGGGCTATTTCGACATCATGGGCGTGATGAGCTATGGCCTGTGGACCGGACCCTACGACCTGCGGCTGGGCCGCGATCGCACCAACTTTTCGCGCGCCCAACTGACGCGCGAGATCATGGTGCGCAACGGCGATGGCGCCAAGCCATTGTGGGCGTCAGAGGTGGGCTGGAACGCGCTGCCGGCCGATTTTGAGGGCGTGGCCGCCTATGGCCGCGTGGACGAGCAGCAGCAGGCCACCTACGCTGTGGAAGCCTATCAGCGCGCGGCCCGCGAGTGGCCCTGGATGGGCGTGATGAACTATTGGTTCCTGCGGCGCCCGTCTGATCTCGAACGCGACCAGGCTTGGTACTATTTCAGGCTGCTCGAGCCCGACTTTAGTCCGTTGCCCGCCTATGACGCGCTCAGCACTCTGGGAAACAGTGCCCCGACACTGGATGTTGGCTACCACCAGGAGTACGACTGGGCGCTGCGTTACACCGGCGCGTGGCAGGGCGTCGTCGATGAGCGCGCCGTGCTGGGCGCCTACGTCCTGGGGCAACCCGACGCCGCGCTCTCATTCGACTTTGAGGGCACCGCACTGGCGCTGGTGCTGCGCGACCCCGGCGAACTCGACCATCTGGTGATCACCCTCGACGGCGAGACCTTGCGGCCCGCGCGCCCGTGGAGCCTGCCCGCCGATGGCGCACCCGCCCTGACGCTGGCCCGGAGCCTGGCCGATGGACGGCACACCGTACAGATTACAGCCCACGGCAAGGCGGTGGGCCTGGACGGCCTGATCGTCTGGCGGCGCAGCACGCCCTGGGCGCTGTGGGCCTGCGGCGGCCTGGGCGCGCTGCTCGTGGCAGTCGCGCTGTTGTTGCAGAAGCGAGTCGCCGATGGCACAGCCTAGCGCTATCGGCGGCGGGGGCAGGGCTGGCACGCGCAGCCGGGTGTGGCTCGGCCTCGTGCTGGTTCTGGCGCTGGCCCTCGGACTGCGCGTTTACCAGCTGGGCGCGCAGAGCCTGTGGAACGACGAGGGCACGAGCGTGGCGCTGGCGCTGCGCGACCTCGCCACCATCGCCCGCGACGCCTCGCGCGACATCCACCCGCCGCTATACTATGACATGCTGCACGTCTGGGTGCGGCTGTTCGGCGCCGGCGAGGCCGCCGTACGTAGCCTGTCGGTGCTCGCTGGCGTGGGCCTGGTGCTGGGCACCTGGCTGTACGCCCGCCGACGGGGCCACCAGGGCGCCGCCCTCGTAGCCGCGGCGTTGTCCGCCCTCTCCGCCTTTCAGGTCTACTACTCGCAGGAAGCGCGCATGTACGCCTGGGTGGCGCTTTGGGGGCTGCTTTCGATGCTGGCCCTGCAGCGTCTGCTGGAGGCCCTGCGTACCGGCCAACACCGCCTGATGTGGGCGTTGCTGTACGCGGCGCCCACCCTGGCGGCGCTCTATACGCACTATTTTGCCGTCACGCTGGTGCTGGCGCAGAACCTGGCCTTTGTGCTCTACCTGCTGAAGGACGCCCGGGGTCCTGCACGCGAGCGGTTGTGGCGCTGGACTCTGCTGCAGGCGCTCATCCTGCTGGCCTACGCCCCCTGGCTGCTTTATTCGCGGGCGGCGCTGCAGAGCTGGCCCGCCGTCAGCGCGCCCCTCTCGTGGGACCAGGTGCTCGACCTGGCGCGCGCGTTCGCGCTGGGCATCACCGTGCCCGCGCGCCTGCGCACCCTTGCGGCAGCGCTGGCGCTGTGGGCAGTGGCGCTGCTGGGCATTCCCGGCCCGCGAACTGAGGGGCGTGATGCGCGCCCGGGCTGGCTGCTCGACCTGCTCTACCTGGCCGTGCCGCTGGGCACGCTGCTGCTCCTGTCACTGCGCCGCCCCATGCTGAACCCCAAGTTCGTGCTGCTGGCCACGCCGGCGTTCTACGTGTTGCTGGGCCGCGGCGTCGTGCGGCTCGCAGACTGGCTTGCCGGGCTGTTCAGGGGCCGCTCGGGGCAGCCCGGCCCGCGCCGAGCCCTCATCGTTCTGATCACACTGCTGGCGGCGGCCCCCTCGATCTATGCGTTGCACAATCTGTACACTGCACCCGCCTACCAACGCGACGACTATCGCGCCATTCTGGCGTACGTACGCGCCACGGCCAAACCCGACGACGCCCTGCTGGTCAACGCCCCCGGCCAGATGGACACCGTCTCTTACTATGACGACGGCTCGTTGGCGACCTACCCCCTGCCACAGCAGCGCCCGCTGGATCGCGCCGCCACGGAAGCCGCGCTACAGGCGCTCACCAGCGAGCACGCGCGGATCTATGGGATTTTCTGGGGCACCGACGAGAGTGACCCCGAGCGCGTGATCGAGGGCTGGCTCGACCAGCACTGCTTCAAGACGCTGGACAGCTGGTTCGGCAATGTCCGCCTGGTGGTGTATGCCGTGCCACAGCAGGCGCCGGACGAGATCGCCATGCCGTACGAGGCCACCTTGGGCGAGCAGGTGCGGTTGCGCGGGTACACCCTGCTGACCCCCACGCCCGCCAGCGGCGACATTCTGCAACTTGGCCTGTACTGGCAGACGAACGGCGCGATCACGCAGCGCTTCAAGGTGTTCGTGCACCTGCTGGACGCGCACGGCAACATTGTGGCGCAGCGCGACAGCGAACCCGCCGGCGGCAGCCGCCCCACCAGCGACTGGTCAGTGGACGAGACCATCGCCGACTACTATGGCCTCTGGATACAGCCGGGCACGCCGCCCGGACGCCACAGCCTGCGCATCGGCCTGTACGATCCCGACACAGGACAGCGCCTGACGGTTGCACAGGGAGGCCAAACTCTCGGCGACGTCCTCACTCTGACGGACGTGACTGTGGGGCGCGCTCCGGCGCCTCCGCCTCTGGCCGCGCTTGACCTCCAGCGCGCCCACGACGTCTGCTGGCCGTCGCAATGCCTGATCGGACACTCGCTGCACCGCCTCGGCTTTGAGCACGAGAGCGCGCTCCTGCTGCGCCCCGGAGACGCGGCGCGGCTGCTGCTCTTCTGGCGCACCGAGTGCACCGCCGTCGCGCCCACGTACATTGTCGCCCTGGAGCAGCGCCGCGGCCAGATCGTCTGGGAACAGATGCTGACGACGGGATCTGAACCCGGGGCGCCGTGCGCCCCGGGCGACATTTTGCGCTGTGTCCACGCCCTGGGTCTGCCGGCCGATCTGGCGCCCGGCCTCTACCGCCTGACGCTGCGCGCCGACGGACAGGCAGCAGCGGACGCGCACCTGTTGCAGCAAGTCCGGCTGCAGTAGGTTCTGCGTCCCAGCCGACAGACAGACCCCGTCCATGACCGCGTGCGACAGTCTGAAACAGGGTACTTGACACCCTTGGCGAGCCGTGGTACAATGTCCATACCATAGGGGGGTATACCACCCGCCCACACCCAGGAGGGTACGATGAGCGACAAGATCAAGCACGTGACGGATGCCAGCTATCAACAGGATGTTCTCGAGGCGGAATTGCCCGTGATCGTTGATTTCTGGGCGCCCTGGTGCGGCCCGTGCCGCATGGTGGGGCCGATCATCGAGGAACTGGCCGAGACCTATGACGGCAAAATGGTGTTCGCCAAGATGAACACCGACGAAAACCAGGACACGCCCGCGCAACTGGGCATTCGCGGCATCCCGACGCTCATTGTGTACCACGACGGGCAGGAGATCGATCGTATGGTGGGCGCGGCCCCCAAGCAGCGTCTGGCCAGCAAGATCGATGCGCTGCTCGCCGGCCTGGCCGAAAGCAAGTGAAGCGTTTTCTGCGCGAGCACTGGGGCACCCTGCTCGTGATAGCAGGTCTCGCCCTTGGGTACATGCTGCTGCGCACGCCCGACAGTGGCGTTGAATCAGCCGAACAACTGGTCGCGGACCTTTCGGCGGGCAACGTCAGCGTGATCGAGTTGTACTCGAACGGTTGAATCAGTTGCTTGGTGGCCAAGCCCGTCGTTGACGGGATCGAACAGGCGCTGGAGGACAGCGCGCCCGTCTACCGCCTGAACACTAACTCGGCCGAGGGACGCCGGATCGCTTCCCGCTTCGGGCTGCGCTTTTTGCCGACGCTGGTCGTGGTCAATGGGGAGGGCGAGCCCATTCTGACACAGGTCGGGCGCCTTAACAAGGACGCGGTCCTTGAGGCAGTGGCTCAGGCCGCTGCCGCGTCGATCAACTGAGATGAGGTGATAGCGATGCCTATCTATGAATATCAATGCAACAAGTGCGGCCAGGTGTTCGACAAGTTCGTGCGCTCGATGTCCGCACAGGCTGAAGTGGAATGCCCCGAATGCCACAGCAAAGACTGTCGCAAGAACATGACTACGTTTGGCACAATGGGGGCCGGTGCCGGCTACGGCGCAGCCTCAAGCTGCGCGCCGACCGGCGGTTGAGGCGTCAGGCGGCGCTAGTCTGGCGCCACATCACGTAACGCCACGCGCGGTTGCGCGTGACCAGGGGTCGAAAAATGACGCTCGCACTCACTGAGGATGCGCGTTCCGAGTTGATCGCGCGACTGCGGAGAATCGAAGGACAGACACAGGGCATCCAGCGCATGCTGCTGGAGGGGCGGGACTGCCGCGAAGTGCTGAACCAGCTCGCCTCCGTGCGCGCGGCCACGCACCAGGCCAGCCTCGAATTGCTGCGCCACTATGCCCGCGCGTGCCTTTCTGAGCCCGGACAGTCGGGACGCGACGTAAACGAAATGCTCGAGCTGTTGCTGAACAGCCGCTGAAGGTAAGCGTAAAGATGGACACGGTAACGATTGTGATCTTGGTAGGGCTGGGCCTGCTCCTGCTTTGGAGCGTGGTGCAACGCGCGCGCGGAGGCAGCGGCCTCGGTTGAATGGCCAACTCGTGCGATGTGAGGGACTCACATCCTGACGACGCGGCGGCGGAATCAGACTCCAAGACCGACTGGTAGCGTCAACACCCCCGGGGCACCCATCTCCGGGGGTTTTTCTATGCCAACCGTGAGTGTGCCCCCGTTGACAGCAGCACTCCGCGCGCCTAGAATGGCGGCATTCTCTTCACAAGGAGCCACGATGCACGGCCCGCGCCTGGGCGCCCACATGTCGATCGCGGGAGGACCCGCCAATGCCCTGACGCGAGGGCACTCGATCGGCTGCGACACCATCCAGATGTTCACGCGCAACGCCAACCAGTGGCGCGCGAAACCCCTTGAGGAGGCCGACATTGCCGCCTTTGTCTCGGCGCGCGCCAGCACCGGCATCGAACCGGTCGTCGCACACAGCTCCTACCTGATCAACCTGGGCACCGCCGATGACGACCTGTGGGCGCGGTCCCAGGCGGCCCTTCTCGACGAGCTCGAGCGCTGCGCCGCCCTGGGCATCGATCGCTACGTGCTGCACCCCGGGGCCTACACCGACTCGGATGAAGCCTCGGGGCTGATGCGCGTTGCGGAGGCGCTGACGGTCGCTTTCGACGCACCTGCCAGCGGCACTGTGCGCGTGCTGCTTGAGACCACCGCAGGCCAGGGCACCAGCCTGGGCGCCAGCTTTGAGCAACTCGCCTGGCTGCTCGATCACCTCGCGGCCCCGGAACGCACTGGCATCTGCTTTGACACGGCGCACGCCTTTGCCGCCGGCTACGATCTGCGCACGCCGGAGGCCTACGCCTCCACCTGGCGGCACTTCTCGGCCGTCATCGGACTGCAGCACTTGGGCTGCATCCACCTGAACGACTCCAAACGCCCGTTGGGCAGCCGGGTCGACCGCCACGAGCAACTCGGCCAGGGCAGCATCGGGGTGGACGCCTTCCGCCAACTGATGAACGACTCGGCCTTGCGGCACGTGCCGATGATCTTGGAGACGCCTAAGGGCGAAGAGATGCTCGAGGACGTGCAGAATCTGGCGCTGTTGCGCAGCCTGCTGACCGGTTGAGCCGCTCACGACTTGCGACACGCTCTGAACAGGAGGGGCCCCGTGACTGACGCGGAACTGAACGCCGCATTGCGGATCTATGGCGCTGACGAGGCCACGCTCGCAGCGCAACAGACGCGCTATGCCCGCTCACTGCGCGCCTTTGCGGCCCACTACGGTCCAGGCGAGGTGCTCGTGTACCGCGCACCCGGGCGCGTCAACCTGATTGGCGAGCACACCGACTATAACCACGGCTACGTCCTGCCAGTGGCGCTCGACAAGGACGTGCTGGTGCTCGCGCGCCCTCGGCGAGACCGCGTCGTGCGCCTGGTCAGCCCGGAGCCGGCCTACGAGCCGCGCCAGTTCGAGATCAGCACCGAGATCGCACCGCAGCCCACGGGAGATTGGGCCAACTATATTCAGGGGCCAGCGCAACTGCTGACCCGTGAGTTCGCACCCCACCTGCTGGGCTGCGATGCCCTGGTGGAGGGCGCCCCGCCCTACGGGGTGCCGCGCGGCGCGGGGCTGTCCTCGTCGTCGGCGCTGGTGGTCGCCGCGACGGTGACACTGGCAGGCCTTAACGGCCTCGACCTCAAGGGCGAACGTTTGGCCGACGCCTGCAGCCGGGCCGAGTGGTACGTGGGCACACGCGGCGGCATCATGGACCACTTTGCCTCGGTACTGGCACGCTCCAACAGCGCACTGTTCCTGGACTGCCGGCCCGTCGATGGCTCGTACCCCATCCGGCACGTGCCGCTTCCGTCGGGCTATGCCGTCATCGTGGCCGATAGCGGCGTGCGGCATCGCAACACGGGGCCGCACTTTAACCGCCGCGTGCTCGAGGGCCGCATTGGCGTGCGCCTGCTGCAGCGGCGCTACCCGGGCATCACGCACCTGCGCGATGTCAACCATGTCCCGTGGCCCGAATTGGAGCCGTTGCTGCCCGAGGTCATCGACACCGAGGCGTTGCGCGCGGCGGGCATCGACCCCCACGCACTTCTCGACAGTGGCCGCAGCGCAGAGACCGACACCTTTTGCGTGCGCAAGCGCTGTCGCCACGTCATCACCGAGAACAACCGCGTGCTGCAAAGCGTTGAGGCTCTGGGCGCCGGCGACGTGGCGACCTTCGGCCGCTTGATGCGCGAGGCCCATATCAGCGCGCGCGACGACTATGAAATCAGCGTGCCCGAGATCGAGGTCCTGGTAGCGCTGGCGGACGCGGTCCCGGGCACCGAGGGCGCGCGACTCACGGGCGCGGGATGGGGCGGCTGCATCGTGGCGCTGGTGCGCGCTGATCAGGCCGACATCTTTCGCCAGCGTGTGGCAGAGGGGTACCGCGCCCGCACGGGGCTGGAAGCGCAGGTGTTTGTGTGTCGCTCGTCGGCGGGCGCCGGGGAGGTGCTGCGCACGCGGGTCTAGTCAGTCTATGGGCCGGTGGCGGAATGGCATACGCTGCGGACTTAAAATCCGCTGGGAGCAATCCCTTGAGGGTTCGACCCCCTCCCGGCCTACCACAACCTGTAGTAGTGTGCAGCACGTGAGACCACTACCCCTTGTGCCTTCCTCAACACGGAGGAAGGCCATGGCAACATCGCAAGACACGCTGCGGATTCTTCAAGTTCTCGAAACGCCCCAACTGATGCTAGACGTGCGAGCGTTCCTGCTGGACGCCCAAGCGCGCAACCTCTCCGCGGGCACGCTACGATTCTACCAGCAGAAGTTGTATCCGCTGGTTCGCTACCTACAGGAGCACGGCGTCTCGACGGCGGAGCAGGCGACCCCTACGGTTCTCAGGCAGTGGGTCGTCGACCTTCAGGTCGGTAACCACAACGCCGGAGGTGTCCACGCCTACTACCGCGCCGCAAAGGCCTTCTTCTCCTGGCTGTCGGCTGAGGAGGCCATTGGCCAGAACCCGATGAGACGAGTGCGTTCCCCGAAGGTGCCTGAGGAGCCCTTGCAGCCCGTGACTCCGGATCAGATAAGGTCGCTACTCCGTGTGTGTGACCGGCACTCCCAGACGGGGGCGCGAGATACGGCCATCATCCTGGCCCTGTGGGACTCGGGGTGCCGGGCAGCCGAATTTGTGGCGCTCGACAACTCCGACATCGATCTCCAGAGTGGCGCGCTGCTCGTGCGTTCAGGCAAGGGCCGCAAGCCGCGAGTCACGTTCCTGGGCGCCAAGAGCCGTCGCGAGCTGCTTCGTTACCTGAGGCTGCGCGGCGAGACACCGGCGACGGCTCCTCTCTTCGCCACAGACGGTGGTACAAGGCTGAGCTACACCGGCCTGCGGGACATTATCCGAAGGCGAGCGGGGCAGGCAGGCATTGCTGCACCGTCTCTACACTCGTTTCGACGCGGCTTCGCCCTCGCTAGCCTACAGAACGGCGCGGATGTATACTCGCTGCAGAAGATGATGGGCCACGCTGACCTGAGCACGCTGAGGCGCTACCTTAGGCAGACAGAGTGCGACCTGCAGCGTGTGCACGAGAAAAGTGGGCCTGTGGACGTTCTGCTAGTGTGAGCTGAGCTGACCTTTCGGGAGGGTCGCCTTCGACGCCAGCTCAGCAATAGGTACGAGCTGGACGCGAATGGCGTGCCGGTGCTAGTCCTAGACAGCAGGCCCGCCCGTGGCCGCAGGACGCGCCTGCACACGAACGGTTCAGATCAAAGCCGAAAGGGGAAGCACTTGAGAGTCGCCGAGGGTGACAACAGATTCGCAGAGAAGTTGGCTGGCCACATCGTCGCTTGGGTTCGTCAGCACCCCGGGATAGCCCAGCCGTGCGGTCCGCTAGATCCACCGGAACCTGGGGGCTCCAGCCAGCCCGGTAGCACATGGGAACCCGAAGAGCCCGACTGGGGGGAGATTCGGCGCATCCTCAGCGACCAGGACGACTTGTTTTTCCACTGGCCCGAGCAAGACCCTGTGTACACGTACAACGCGTACCCGGCACTTGAGCAGGTCTTTCGGCTCTCGAAGGGGCCAGAGCGAATGGGGAGAGTGTACGTAGAGGCGGCGGTAGCGATGACTCAGGAACTAGACAAGATGCCAGCCTCGATGATGCGGGTGCTACGGCTCTCTCCCAACCTGTTCCCCAGAGTCATGTGGTCAGTCCTGTTCTATGAGACACTGAGAGTAGGGCTTCTAATCCATGAACGGGAGAGGACTCGGGCTCGGCGTGCGTTGAAGAGGACAGCGTACAGTCTGGATGAGACAGTGGGCGCGGAAGGCACACCTCGCCATGAGCTAATGCCAAGTCCGCGCCCTGCCGTCGTGATCGAATCGGACCCCAACCTAACCGAGAAGGTCAAGACGGCGCTGGACTCTCTCACGCCGCGTGAGCGGCAAATGTCCGAGCTAGCGATGGAAGGCCATGAGAAGGCAGCCATAGCTGACCTCATGCGCGTGTCGCGCCCCCGAGTTAGCCAGCTGCTCCATCAGGTTCAGAGAAAGCTGGAGGCGATGGGCCTTCCCTGAATCGCGCCACGTCGCATCGGGGGATCACGACTCACCTGTCCTGACACAAAGGGCAGGTGAGCTTCTTTTTTGGGACCGGACCGCTCCGTCGTGTTGCCCGAAGTAATGCTCTTCCCCGTATCTCACAAGCTCACGTGCTGGTGTCTTGTCTCACCTGTCGCTCCGCAAAAGGGACAGGTGTTTTTTGCGTGGCGGCAGCGCGCCCCCTAGTTGGCTGATGCAATGGGCCTTCCCCAATTCCCGCCGACTGACCTGCTTGGGGGGGTCTTAACTCACCTGTCCCTACATATAGGGAATGAATGACGCCCCACTCTGACAGGTTGGGACTCCTCGCCTCCGAGGTGTCAATAGCGGGTGAGAAATCC
>DIVQ01000137.1 GCA_002423325.1 Anaerolineales bacterium UBA6128
CGACGCCGACCTGATCGGCATCCCGGTGCGCGTGGCGGTGAGCAAGCGCACCGTGGAGAGCTCCAGCTTTGAGGTCAAGGCGCGTTGGGAGGCCGACAAGGTAATGGTGCCCGACGCCGAGCTGGAGGCCGCCATCGACGCGCTGCTGGCGACGAACTGGGGGGCGCTGTAGCGCGGGATGTGAACCGCCGGGTCTCTCCCGGCATGCGTGTGCGCGTAGGCGCGAACCTTGTGTTCGGCCAATCAGTGAGCCAGTTCAGAAACCGAGTTTCTTTACGAAACTCGGTTTCTGCTTCCGCCGGGTAACACACCCACGGGGGCCAGGCTACAAGGTTGCCCTACTTGCGCGCCAGCGCGCGCATCGCCGCCGCTACCACATCCGCTACCGACAACCCGAGGGCGTCCATCAGCGACTCGGGGTCTGGCGCGGTGCGCGCAAAGACGTCCTTGATGCCCACGTACTCTACCGGCGCCGGGTGCGTGGCCGCCACGGCCTCCGCCACGGCGCCGCCCAGCCCGCCGATGACCGAGANNCACGTCGAGCGGCTTGATGGTATGCAGCTCGAGCACGCGTGCCTGGATACCCGCGCGCTGCAACTCGTCCGCCGCCAGCAGGCTGCGGCCCACCATTGCCCCCGCCGCGATGATCGTCACATCCCCGCCCGCGCGCAGCGTCAGCCCGCGCCCGATCTCCAGCGCCGGCGCCGTGTCGTGCACGTGCAACGTGGCCGAGCGGTTGATGCGCAGGTACAGCGGCCCGTCCGACGCGGCGATGACCGGCACCCAGGCCGCGATCTCGGTCGCATCGGCCGGCACGATCACGCGCATGTTGGGCAGTGCGCGCATCAGCGCGATGTCGGTGATGGCGTGGTGCGTCGGCCCGTCCTTATAGTCCGAAACGCCCGCATAGCTGGCCGCGATCTTGACATTGCGTTCGGCGTAGCAGATCGAGGTGCGGATCTGCTCCATGGCGCGCAACGCCAGCAGCGCCGCAAAGCCGTTGACAAAGGGCACCTTGCCGCCCAGGGCGAGGCCGGCGGCCACGTCCAGCATACAGGGCTCGGCGATGCCGATGTTGAAGAAGCGCTCGGGGTAACGCTGAGCGAAGAGCTTGGAGAGCGTCGAGCTGGAGGTGTCGGCATCCAGCACCACGATGTTCGAGTTGACCGCACCATATTCTGCCAGGGCGCGCCCGTAGGCCTCGCGCATGGAGAGTTCTGCCATCATGCCACCTCCTGCGCGCGTTGCCCGCGCAACTCGGCGCGCGCCTGCGCGTGCTGGGCGGCATTGGGTGCGACGCCGTGCCAGTGCGCGTCATTCTCCATGTACGACACGCCCTTGCCCTTGGTGGTGCGCGCCAGGATCAGCGTCGGCCGGTCGTGAATCTCCTCGGCGGTGTCCAGCGCCTCCAGAATCTGGCGCATGTTGTGGCCGTTGATCTCGAGCACTGCCCAGTTGAACGCGCGCCACTTGTCGGCAAAGGGCTCCAGAGGCATGACGTCGTGCACGGCGCCGTCGAGTTGCACGTCGTTGTAATCGACGATGGCTGTCAGGCGCGACAGGTGGTAGCGCGCCGCCAGCATGGCGCCCTCCCAGACGATGCCGCCCTGGCACTCGCCGTCGCCCATCAGCACGTACACGCGCTGCTTGCCGCCGTCCATGCGCGCGGCCAGCGCCAGTCCCGCGCCAATCGCCACGCCATGCCCAAGGATGCCGGAGGTCATATCGACGCCTGGCGTCTTGAGGCAATCGGGATGGCCCTGCAGATGGCAGGCCAGCGCGCCCCACTGCTCCAGGTCCTCCACCGGGAAAAAGCCGCGCCGTGCCAACGCCGCGTACAGCAGCGCCGAGGCGTGCCCCTTGCTCAGGATGAAGCGGTCGCGCTCGGGCCAGTCGGGCCGCGCCGGATCAATACGCAGCTTTTCAAAGAACAGCGCAGCCATGATGTCCGCCGCCGACAGCGAGCCGCCCGGGTGGCCGGCCTGCCGCTGGTAGATCATGTCGATGCTGTCGATGCGCAACTGGCGGGCGTGCTCCTCCAGCGCGCGCAGCGTCTCCTCGGAATAGGTCGTCATACTCTAGACTCCCAACGCGCTAAAGACTGTGTCGCTCAGCAGGGTCAGGTTCGTGGTCTGCTCCACCTTGCGCAGGTTGGCCAGGATCGTGTCGCGGTCGAGCTTAGCCGTCAGGCGGTACAGGCGCTCGATGTTGCGCACGGCCAACTGGCCGCCCGTGAAGGGGTCGCCGCGCGGCATGCTGATGTCGATCGAGTTCCAGCCATCGTAGCCGGTCTCACGCAACCAAAAGATCAACTCGAGCATTTCCCAGAAGCGCAGTGTGCCCGGGATCATGTCCCAGTCCCACTCGCCATAGTTGTCGTTGAAATGCAGCAGATAGAGCAGCCCCTCGCGCTGCAGCAGCGCCGCCGACTGGGCGACGTTCTCGTAGGCGAACAGCGCGTGTCCCACGTCCAACAGCACGCCCACGTTGTCGCAGTTCACCTTGCCGATCAGCCACAGCGTACGCGCCGCGGTGTCGAGCAGTGAGTGCGTGCGCGGCTCCTTGGGTTTGTACTCCAGGCAGATGCGCATGCTCGGGTCGCTGTTGGCCACCTCGCGCAGCCCCTCAACGAACCAATCTACCTGGTCGCGGTAATCCACCTGGAAAGGATAGTCAAAGCCGTCCTGGCCGGGCCAGAAGCTGACCATCGACGAGCCGACCGCCTTGGCGACCTGCATGCCGCGCTGCATCAGGGCGATGGCATCGGCGCGGATGGCCGCGTCGGGGTGCGTGAGCGAGCCGAGACCCCACTTGCCCGCGCCCCACACGTTCATCGAGACGCTGGAGACCACCAGCCCGGCCTCGGCCAGCGTGGCCTTGGTCGGCTCAATCGTCTCCTCCGTCACGAGCGCGGGATAGTTGAGCTCCACGCCCCCCAGGCCCTGCATCTTGCCGGCCAGCAGGATGCGCTCGCGGGCGGGCACAGCCGTCTGATAGCCAGCTGTGTTGTAGCGATCGCCCCCGGCGCCGAAATAGCCCAGATGCGTCGAGATCTTGAGCTTGTCCGTCATCATACGCCTCCTTGGCGGGGCGCGGTCGCGACCATGCGACGGCGCCGGTAGGGTTGTTTGCGCGCCAGGGCGCGCAACAGGCTCATTATAGGTTTGCGCTGAGAGTGGGTCAAGCGTCTGCGCTTGGGTGGGCGTTGCGGCTCCACGGCGGGGCGGATATACTGCCGTCGATGGGGATCGCGTCAGCCGGTCGCGTCAGCACCGGCGCGTGTCAAGCAGGAGGAAGCGATGTCTGACAGCCTGATCGCCCTGCGCGTGGGCCAGCGGGACGCACGTGCAGCAGCTCTCAAGGGACGGCGGCGAGAGCGAGTTGGCGGCGGAGCCCGACGGCCCCACCCACGTGCGCCTGACGCTGCAGGACGTGGCGCCCTGGAGCCTGCACCTGCTGCGCTGGCTGTAGGTGGGGCCGGGGCTAGACGTCCAGCCCCACGCCGAACTCGGCCTGGAAGGCGCGCCAGATCTCGGGCTCGACCGGCGTCGCGGCCATGCGGAATACGTCCTGCACATGTTCGGCCGTGCTCGATCCCGGCATGATCACCACGTTGTCGTAAGGTACGGCCATGCAGTACTGCGTGGCGAGGTGACGGATATCCACGCCGCGCGCCTGGCACCAGGTCCACATGGCGTGCGCGCGCGGGTCGTTGGTCGGCTCGCGCCCCGAGAGTTTGCCCATGCCCAAGATGCTCCCCAGGATGATGCCCACGTCGCGCTGCGCTGCCAGCGGCAGAGTGGTCTGCGCCACAGACTGGTCGAGCAGGGTGTAATCGAGATAGGAGAGCACAATCTCGATCTGTCCCGTCTCAATGGCGCGCCGATGAAAGTCGTGCTGGCGCACCCCCAGCCCCACGTGCCCGATCAGCCCCTCTTGCTTCATTTTGCACAGCTCGTCCAGCGCCGCGCCCGGCGCCAACGGATCCTCGATGTCGGCGCAGTCGTGGATCAGCACCGAGTCCAGATAGTCGGTCTTGAGCTGGCGCAGGCTGTTCTCCACGCTCCAGCGGATCGTGGCGGCGGAATAGTCGCCGCGATGCTCGGGGTGCGTGCCGGCCTTGGTCTCGAGGTAGATGCGGTCGCGCCAGCCCCCCTGCAGCGCCAGGCCCAGACGGCGCTCGCTTTCGCGGTAGCCAGGCGAGGTGTCCAAAAAGTTGATGCCCAGCTCGATGGCGCAATGCACGGCCTCGATGGCCTGCTGATCGGTGCGGTTGTCGCCGCCCATCCAGGCGCAGCCCAGCGTGAGGCGGGTGACGCGCATCTCGGTGCGGCCCAGTCGCTGCTTGTCCAACGGATGCATACGGATCTCCTGCGCACAGATTTGGCGGCGCGGCGCGCTGCCGGTTCGCTCCCTGGGGTGGCTGAAGCGCACGCTGCGCCTAGCCCTGCTGCAGCATGATGAGGTTGCCGCAGGTGTCGTCGAACACCGCATAGACGCCCCAATCGGCGCGGGTGGGCGGCGTGACAAAGACGACACCGAGCGCGTTCAGCCGCTGGTATTCCTGCTCGACGTCGTGCGTGTACAGGATCGTGAAGGGGATGCCGGCCGCATGCAGGGCCTGCTGGTAGGTCCTTGCGGGCGCGAACCCCAGCGGTTCGAGCAGCAGTTCGATGTCAGCCGGGCCCTCGGGTGAGACCAGGGTGATCCAGCGGGCCTCGCCCGCGGGCACGTCGTGCTTGAGCACAAACCCCAGCACGTCGGTGTAGAACCGCAGCGCCTTCTGCTGGTCGTCCACATAGATGCTGGTGATCTTGATCTGCATCAGGTCCCTCCATCGCTGCGACCGGCGAATGCACAGCCGGCACATTGTAGGAGTCTGGTCGCGCCTGTCAACGGGGCGGAGGGCGGCGGTGTACAGAACGGGCGGCCACAGGGGGCCGCCCCTACTAGTAGGGGCACGCCCCCGTGCGTGCCCCGATCCCACCACCCTCCCAAACGCCCCAGCGTAAAGCTAGCGCCGGCCCGGCCTGAAGCCACCGGGCCCGTAGCCGCCCGCACCCACCACTGTCACGACGTCGGTCAGCGTCAAGCTGAAGGCCTGCGTGCCGTCGGAATAGGCGCCCGCAGGATAGACGCCATCGGTAGCGCTGCCACTGACGCGGCCCCCGGTGTACACCACGTAGGTCTCGCCCCGGGCCAGCTCGGGCGCGCTCAGCACGAACGACTGCCAGTCCAAGGCGTTCTGCAGAACCGGGGGCAGCGGGCCTGACCGGCGCTCGCGTGTACGACTCTGTGAGAGTGTCCATCTAGCATCCTTTAGGTGGTATAGTGGGACTGCTCACATTGTACGACGAGACTGTTGGGCTATTATGAGGGCATTGCTACATTGTGGATATGCAGTGTGCCGCAGAGTCGGTCTGCACACCGGGTGACCATTTGCGCCCTCCGTGCGTTATACAGAGTAGAACCATACCGGCTCTCGGGAATCCAGGGGGATGGACCCAGTAACACAGGATGCGCTCTTCACAGAGCTCTACAATGACTATCGCCAACCTCTCTACGGGTACCTGCGCCGCCTTGTCGGCGATGAGGCGCATGCCGAAGAGCTGGTTCAGGACGTCTTTGTGCGCGCCTACCGGGCCCTGCCGGGCCTGGGAGCGGATCCGAACTATCGCGCCTGGCTGTACCGTGTGGCGACGAACGCGGCGCGAGATTGGTTCCGGCGGCAGCGCCTGCGACGCTGGTTGGCGTTCGATGAGGGTGAGGACGACGAGCATCGGGTCAGCCGGCCCGTCGCGGACGAGGGGTCGCCGCTGCCCATTGAGGAGCGGCTGGCGGTGGAGGACGCGCTGAACGCGCTGCCGCCGATCTATCGCGCGCCCCTGCTGCTGTATGCGGTACAGGGGCTGGCGACGGCAGAGATCGCCGAGGTCCTGGGCATCAGCCGGAGTGCGGTCAAGATGCGCCTCTCGCGAGGCCGATCGTCCTTTCAGCGTATCTATGGCGGAGATGGTAGACATGCGTCAACGAAGACACTCGCTCCAAGACCTGGCAGCCTACCGTGAGCTGTCGACCGAGCAGCGCGACGAGCTGATGGCCCGTGTGCCCGAGGCGCGCGCGTTGCTGGAGGAGTATCAGCGGCAGGACAAGGCGCTGAGCGCACTGCCGACGCCGCAGTTGTCCTCGGCGGCCCGGGCGCGCATTCTGGCGAGCACCGTCGGATCGGGCAGCGCGCAGCGCCCGCGCTCCGTCTGGGCGGGCGTGCCCGTGCGCTCCTGGGTGGCAAGCGCCGCCGTGGTGCTCCTGGTGACGTTGTTCGGCGTCACCGGCTATGCCACAGCCCAGAGTCTGCCCGGCGACCCACTGTACGCTGTCAAGCGCTGGGGAGAGCAGGCGCAATTGTCCGTGCGGCTGAACCAGTCCGAGCGCGACGCCTACCAGCAGCGGTTGGAGGAACGCCGCCGGGTCGAGGTGCAGACGCTGCTGGCCAGGGAACGCGACGGCGTCGAGGTGGCCTTTACCGGCACGCTGCAACAGTCCACAGACGGTCAGTGGTACATCTCACAGGTGCCGGTGGCCGTGGGTCCCGAGCAATTCGCCTACGAGGGCGAATACGTTGACACAGACGGCGTAACTTCGGGCGGCCAGGTCGCGGTGCGCACGCTGTCGCGCCCAGAGCCGCCGCAGCCGGCGCAGCCTGTACCGCCTGCCACGCCGCCGCGGCCCGGGCCCTCGGCACAGCCAACCGCCAGGCCGACGGGCAAGCCGGAGATGACGGCGCAACCGACGCCTCGACCCACCGACGAGCCGGGTCCCACTGCGACGCCGACGAGTGGTCCGACCGGCCAGCCGGGGCCGACCGCGCTGCCAACGATGGGTCCAACCGGTCAGCCGGGGCCCGCAACCCTGCCAACGAGTGGTCCGACCGGCGAGCCGGGACCGACTGCGCTGCCGACGATGGGTCCGACCGGCGAGCCGGGACCGACTGCGCTGCCGACGATGGGACCGACCACCGATCCTGGCCCCACTGGGGAGCCGACGAGCCGTCCGACTACGGACCCGGGCCCGACGGCGCAGCCTACACTGGGGCCCACGACCGATCCTGGCCCCACCGCGGGGCCGACCCCGGGGCCTACTGGTGAGCCGGGGCCGAGCCGTCCGCCGGGGCCGGGTGCGCTGCCGCCCATGCGCCGCTGAGCGGCGTAACGCCATCCAGCACGCCTTTCGACCAGGAACGAGGGGGGGGGACTCTGTAGAGGCCTCCCCTTTTTGTGCAGCAGCACACCCCGCGACATCACGCCCCCCGGGTCATACCAGGCACACATCAAGATCACACACGGCCCCTGCCGGGCCGTCGCGTCGTTGACCAACCGCGCATTCCCAAGTATCATTGACAGAGCGTCGGGCGTTGTTGCCTGACGTGTAAGCCCGGCCTTTCACAAGACTGGACTCGAATCATGGATCCTGCGATTGCAACCGTTCTGGGCATCCTGATTGCCACGATCCTCCTGCTGGTGTTCGAGGTCGTCCGTATCGATCTCGTCGCGCTGGGTTGTATGCTGGCGCTGGGTTGGACGGGCGTACTGACCCCCACCGAGGCCTTCTCCGGCCTGGCGAGCAACGCCGTCATCGCCATGGCGGCCGTCATGATCCTGGGACAGGGCATCGCCAGCACCGGCGTGATGGATCAGTTCGCGCGCATGCTTCTGAAGCGCGTGGGCACGTCCAGGTCCAAGATCATCGCGCTGATGTCGCTGGCGGTGGGGCTGCTGTCTGGCTTTATCCAGAATATCGGCGCTGCCGCACTGTTCCTGCCCGGCATCCTCAACATCGCACGACGCAGCAAGCTCTCGGCATCAGAGCTTATCATGCCAATCGGTTTTGCCGCCATCCTGGGCGGCACCGTCACCATGGTGGGATCGGGGCCACTGATCCTGATCAATGACCTGCTGCGCAGCGCCGACCTCGCGCCCTACGGTCTCTTCAGCGTGACCCCGATTGGCCTGGCGCTGTTGCTTGCCGGCATCGCATACTTTTTGCTGTTCGGCAAGTTTGTGTTGCCCAAATCCCGTGGTGCCAGCCAGCCGGCAAGCACACAGGAGCAACTGGTCGAGGCTCTGCACCTGCCCCATCACATCCGCCACTATGCCATTCCTGCGGAAAGCCGGCTGGTGGGTACGACGCGCGAGCAGGCGGGCTGCTGGGATCGCTTCAACGTGCACGTCCTGGGTGTTACGCTGGACGGAGAGGCGCTCTATTCGCCCTGGCGTGAGACCCAATTCGTGGCCGGGCAAGAGCTGGCACTGCTGGGGGCCGAGGAAGACATCGAAAGGTTCGCCTCTGCCTACGGCCTGACACCGCTGCAGCAGGAACGGCGCTTTGCCGGACTCAGGGATCCCGAGCGGGCTGGCTTTGTCGAAGTCATCATCCCCCCGCGTTCTGAGCTGGTGGGCCGCACCATACGCGAGTATTCGCTGCGCAAGCGCCACGCTGTGGAGCCGGTCATGCTCATCAGCAAGGGCGAAGAGGTGCGCGGCGACTTTTCGGACCACCGGATCCTGCCGGGCGACACTGCCGTGGTTTACGGGCTGTGGGAGCACATCGCCGAACTGGCCCAGAACCCCGCCTTTGTGGTGACCACGCCGTTCGTGGCGACCAGGCGAGACCGCTCCAAGACCTGGGTGGCGCTGGCATGCTTTCTGGGCGCCATTGTCCTGGTGATATTGGGCGCACCCATTGCGATGGCCTTTCTCACCGGTGCGGTTGCAATGGTGCTGACGCGCGTGCTGACCATCGAGGAGGCCTACCAGTCCATCGAGTGGAAGGTCGTCTTTCTAGTCGCCGGGCTGATCCCGCTGGGCATGGCCATGCAAAAGACCGGAGCCGCCGCACTCCTGGCCACGCAGGTGATGGCGCTGGTGCACGGCGGTCACCCCATTCTCGTCGTGTTGGCAGTCGCGGTGCTATCCACCGTGTTCTCGCTGCTGATGTCGAACGTGGGCGCGATCACGGTGTTGGCGCCGTTGGTGGTCAGCATGGCGCAGATCGGGGGCCTGGATGCCCGCCCCCTGGCGCTGATGGCGGCGGTGTGCGCGTCCAACTCGTTCATTCTGCCGACGCACCAGGTTAACGCGTTGCTGATGTCGGCTGGCGGCTACCGCAACAAGGACTATATCAAAGCGGGCGGTGGTATGACGCTGGTGTTTCTGACTATTGTGGTCGCCGTGTTCTATCTGTTCTACTTGTAGCGTTCAGGAGGATTGCATGCTGCTCAAACACTTCTTTATCGGCAAGATCGCTCACAGCTCGTATATTCTGGCGGGCAAGAACTATTGCGCTGTCATCGATCCGCAGCGCGACGTGGATGTCTACATCAATGAGGCCCGCGCCATGGGGGTCGATATTACCCACATTCTTCAGACCCACCTGCACGCCGACTTTGTCTCCGGTCACATGGACCTGGCGAAAAAGACCGGCGCCAAGATATTTGTCGCCGAGTCGGCCAAGTGCACGTTCGACCACGTGCCGCTGACTGAGGGCGACTCGGTCGAGCTGGAGGACATGGTCCTCAAGGTGCTGGAGACGCCCGGTCACACGCCCGAGCATCTTACCTATGTGGTCATCGACAAGGCGCGTTCGGACGATCCCATCGGCGCGTTTGTGGGCGACACGTTGTTTGTCGGCGACGTGGGCCGCCCGGACCTGTTCCCCGATATGGCAGCGGAGCTGGCGGACAAGCTGTACCACAGCCTGCACGACAAAGTGCTGAAACTGCCGGATTATGTCGAGGTCTACCCGGCGCACGGTGCGGGTTCGCTGTGCGGCCGTGCCATGGGCGCCAAGTATACGAGCACAATCGGCTATGAGCGCATCAGCAACCCCGCGTTGCAGATCAAGGACAAGGCCGAGTTCATCAAGTCGCTCACGCAGGATATGCCACCCGCCCCCGACCATTTCAGCCGCTGCAGCGACATCAACCGGCGTGGGCCGGCGCTGGTGACCGACCTGCCGCATCTCGCTGAACTCAGCCCCAAGTACTTCGGGGAGCGCATGAGCGACCCCAACGTGATCGTCCTCGACGTGCGCAGCTATCACGCCTACGCCAGCCAGCACCTCACCGGCTCCTGGCATCTCGATCTGGGCGGCAACTTTCCGACCTTTGCAGGTTGGGTGTTGCCGACCGACAAGGACATCCTGCTGGTGGCCGACGACTATACAAAGGCGCTGGAGGCGGTCGTCTGGGCACGCCGTGTAGGCGTGGACCGCATTGTGGGCTATCTCGATGGCGGCATGGTGGCCTGGGCGACGGCCGGCTACAGGAGCAGCCACGTTGAGATGATCTCGGCCGAGGAGCTGCACAGCATGATCACTCAAGACCACAGCTTTGTGCTGCTGGACGTGCGCGCGCCGCTCGAGTTCGCAGAGAACCATATCAAGGGCGCCATCAACATCCCGGTGTCGGAGCTGCGCACGCGCAGCGACGAGCTCGACAAGGACAAGGTGACGGTCGTGATCTGCACCTCGGGCAACCGCTCCAGCCTGGCTGCCAGCATCCTTGAGCAGCACGGGATCACCAACGTGCGCAACGTGGCGGGAGGTATGACGGGCTATAGCGCTGCCGGGCACATTCGGGAGTGCCGCGCCTGCGTCAACCCGCACGGGTCGCGCTTTTTCACCGGTTTTGCCGAGGTCAAAAAGCACTGGGACACGGTCTAGCCAAGAGGAGGTCTATCAGATGGGGTTCATGACAGACGTGAGTTGGTCGCCCTATGCAGTCGGCATCGGCATCGGCGTGCTGAGCTGGCTCAGCTTTCTCATCTCGAAAAAGCCAATCGCCTGCTCGACGACCTTCGCCAAGGCCAGCGGCATGCTGGAGCGGTTGTTTCGCGGGCAGCAGGTCGAGCAGAAAGCCTACTATGCCAAGATCAAGCTCAAGGTGGACTGGCAGTTCATGCTGGTGCTGGGGGTCATCCTCGGCTCGCTGATCGCGGCGCTGCTCTCGGGCGATTTCGGCCTGCAGTGGGTGCCGCCACTCTGGGCCGCCACCTACGGCGAGAGCGCGCTCTTGCGCGTCGCCGTGGCGCTGGTGGGCGGCGTGTTCCTGGGCTTTGGCGCGCGCTGGGCCGACGGCTGCACCAGCGGTCATGGCATCAGCGGCACGCTGCAGTTGGCGGTCTCGAGCTGGATCTCGGCCATCTGCTTTTTTGTCGGCGGCATTCTGACGGCAGCCATCCTGTTCGGCTGAACCGTGATGAGAAAGGAACGTCCAGATGGGTAACACACCAGGCAAGGCAAAAGGCCGCTCCGAACTGCTTTGGGGGTTGGCCTTTGGCGTCGTGTTTGGCTTTTTGCTGCAAAAGGGCGGCGTCACCAAGTACGACGTGATCGTGGGGCAGTTACTGCTCACCGACCACACCGTGATCAAGATCATACTCACAGCGGTGGTCACCGGCATGCTCGGCATCTATGCGATGAAGAGCCTGGGCTGGGTGGAGCTGCAGGTCAAATCAGGCTCTGCGGGGATGAATATCATCGGCGGGCTGATCTTTGGCGTTGGGTTCGCGGTGTTGGGCTATTGCCCCGGCACGATCGCGGGCGCCATCGGCAACGGCTACCTGGATGCACTGATCGGCGGCGTGGCGGGCATCCTGATCGGCGCCGGCATCTTTGCGGCGCTCTATCCTCGGCTCATCCGCGGCATCCTGCAAAAGGGCTACTTTGGCGATCTGACGCTGCCGGGGCTGTTCAAGGTGAATGATTGGGTCGTCGTCGTCCCGGTTGCGTTGATCATCGTCGCGGCGCTGTACTGGCTTGAGAGCACCGGCCTCTAACCGCATCCGCTCGGTACGCATCATCAAGACCGACCAGAGGAGAGCCCCTTCTGGTCGGTCTTGTGTGTGCTTGGCGCGGCCCTGCCCGTCGTTTCCCCTGCGGTGGGAGCCGGCGCAGGCGGCTCTCAGGCGATTGGCTCGGGCGAGGCCGTCGCGGGGGTGTCGAACCCCCGCTCCTCCCTGAACTGCATCCTGTAGAACGCGCTGTACAGCCCGTCCATCGCTATCAGCTCGGCGTGCGAGCCCTGCTCGACGATGCTGCCCTGGTCCAACACCAGGATTTCGTCGCACAGCCGGATGGTGGAGAGCCTGTGCGCGATGATGATGGCCAGCCGGTTCGCCAGCAGCTTTTCCAGTGCCTTTTGCAGCATCAGCTCGGTGTATGGGTCGATGCTGGAGGTAGCCTCGTCCAGGATCAACAGCTTGGGGTCCACCAGCAGCGTGCGCGCAAAACTGATGAGCTGTCGCTGGCCGATCGAAATGTTGGCGGAGCCCTCCTGCACGAAATAGTCATAGCCGCCGGGCAGTCGCATGATGAACTCGTGCGCCCCCACAGTGCGAGCGGCCTCCACCACCTCTTCATCGGTGGCGTCGGGCCGGCCAAAGCGGATGTTCTCGCGCACCGTCATCGGGAACAGGAACGAGTCCTGCAGCACGGTGCTCATCTGGGCGCGGCAATCGGCGATCGGGATGCCCTTGACGTCGTGGCCGTTGATCGAGATGTGGCCGCTGACCGGGTCATAGAAGCGCTCCAGCAGGTTGATCGTGGTGCTCTTGCCGGCGCCTGTGGGCCCCACCAGGGCCAGTTTCTTGGCCCCGTCCAGGCTCAGGTTGATGTCGTGGAGCACGGGTTCTTTGGGATCATACCCAAAGGTGACGTCATCGAACTCGACTGACGCGATGGTGTCGATGTGTACGGCCTGGTCAGGCGCCGGGTCGCGCACCTCGGGCTGGGTGTCCAGCAGATCAAAGATCCTTTCGAGCGCCGCGGTGCCCGACTGGTACTGGTCAAAGGCCGTCAGCAGCGTAGTGAGTGGGATAAAGTAGGAGAACTGGTACTCGAGAAAGGCGGCCAGCACCCCCAGGGTGATGCCCCCATTCATGTACAGCACTGATCCATACCACAGGATCAGCGCTGTCCCGACCAGACGCATGACCTGCATGATCGGCAGATAGGCGGTGGAGATCAGGATGGTGCGCTTCCAGGCCTTGACGGTCTTGACGTTGGCCTCATCGAATTGGCGGGCGGCCGCGTCGTCTTGCACAAAGGCCTTGGTGACGCGCATGCCGGAGCAGTTCTCCTGCATCCTGGCGATCAGGCCGGCCAGGTTTGCCAGCGAGACGCGGTACTGCTTGCGCGATACCCCGCCCAGGCTCCACATGAGCAGGACCGCCACGGGCAGCACTGCCGTGGCGAGCAGCGCCAGCCTGAAATTGAGGAAATAGATGATGACCAGGGATCCCAGGATCGACGCGACGTCGGTGATGAATGCGGTGAGGCCCATGCGCAAAAAGATGCGGACCTGTTGTGCGTCGGTCGTCGGCCGTGACATGATGCGGCCGATCTCACCCTCCGCAAAGTACTTGAGCGATATCTGCTGCAGCTTGGAGACGCTGTCGTTCCTGAGCTGCTCAACCGAGCGTTCTCCCATGACGCGCATATGGTAGGTCTGCAAATACTGGAAAAAATAGTTGCTCAGAGTTACCAGGACGAACAGAGGCACCCACCAGCGAAAGGCGGACAACTGCGCGCTGCTGCCGCTTTGGGCGGCCGGCGTGATGATATCGTTGATGGCGATGGCGTGCAGATAGGGCGCTACCAGGCCCGTGAGCGCGCCGCCGATAATGGCGAGGCTGCCCACGGTCAGGTTCCGGCGGAAGGGCCTGAGGTACTTGTCAAAGCGGGCCCATATCGCCCGGCCGGGCGCGACCCGTCGCTTGGCTTCCTCCGCCCTGGTGGAAAAGGTGCTGCGATCACTCAGCATTTGGCATCGCCTCCGGAGCGTCGGGTGCCCCGTCAAGGAACTGGGTCTGGTAGATCCGGGCGTAGATCTGGCCCCTGGCCATCAATTCCTCGTGCGTTCCGAACTCGACGACCTGGCCTCCTTCCAGCACCAGAATGCGGTCGGCGTTCTTGATGGTAGAGAGCCGCTGTGCGATGATAAAGCAGGTGCGGCCCTTGAGCGCGTCGGTGATGGCCTGCTGGATCGACTGCTCGGTCTTGGCATCCACAAAGGAGAGCGAGTCATCCAGGATCAATATCTTGGGGTTCGTCAGCAGCGCGCGGGCGATGGTCAGTCGCTGCTTCTGGCCGCCGGAGAGCGTGACGCCCCGCTCGCCCACCTCGGTGTCATACTGATCGGGCAGCGACTCGACAAAGTCGTCGATTCTGGCGGCGCGAGCCGCGGCGCGAATCTCGTCGAGGCTGGCATCCGGCTTGCCAAAGGCAATGTTGCTGCGGATGGTGCCAGAAAAGAGAAAGACTTCCTGCAGCACCATGCCCACCTGTTTCCTCAGCGAGGAGACCCTGAAATCCCTGATATCCACCCCATCAATCAGGATGCTGCCCGAGTCGATCTCGTAGAACCGGGGAATCACATAGATCAGTGAGGTCTTGCCAGTGCCAGTGGCACCCAGGATGGCGATGGTCTCGCCGGCATGCGCGGTAAAGCTGATGTTGCGCAGCACAGGCCGGTCTTCCACATACCCAAAGGTCACGTCGCGGAACTCGATCTCGCCCCGCTCGATGGTGATGTCGCGCGCATCGGGCCGATCCTGGGCGTCGTCGGGCATCGCCATCACCGCGAACATTCTCTCCGCCGCTGAAGTCGCGTTGACCAGCGAGCCGGTGAACATGGCGAACATGCGCAGCGGGTTGGCGGTACGCATCATGTAACGCGCAAACAGCAGAATCCCCCCCAACGTCAGCACGCCGTCCAGCACCAGGTTGGTGCCATAAATGTAGACCGCCGCGATACCGAGCGTGAGGATGTTCTGCGCGCTCGGGATATAGACCGCCTGGATCCTGCCCGCTCTGATCGCAATGTTCGCGAATCTGGCGCTGATCTCCTGGCTGCCGCGATCCATCTCTTCTTCGCGCTGAAAGATGCGCACGTTCTTCATCCCGACGATGTTCTGCTGCACATAGGCCCCGATCTTGCCCAGCGTGAGCTGCATCTTGCGAAAGAGGGGCATGGTGAGCATAAAGGCGCGCGCCTGCATGAAGAACACCAGTGGCATCGGCAGCATTGCCAGCAGGCTCAAGCGCGGACTGACCGAGAACATCATCCAAAAGTTGAACGCGAGGGTGAACAGCGTGTTGCACACGACGCTGAGCCAGGTCCTGAGAAAGTTGTCCACAAACTGCATGTCGGTAGTGGCCCGCGAGGTTAGGTCCCCTACCGCGTTCGTGTCAAAGAACAGGAAAGATTTGGATTGCACCGAGCGGTTATAGTCGCTGCGCATGCGCCCCACAACGTCCTGGGCCAGCACGCCATTGAGGTACGTCACCGCAAAGTTCACCAGAGCCCAACCGGATCCCGCCAGCAGCATCTTGCTGAGCAGCCCGCGCAGGGGTGCGAGATTGCGCGGGGTAATGACCTCGTCGATGATCGTCGAGGTATAGATCGGCTCGAGGAGAAACAGGTAGGACCTGGCGGCTGCGAGCAGGACGATCAGGGCGATCAGGGGCAGCGATGATCTATGATAGGTGAGGATGCGTCGAAAGGTCCGCAGTGTAAGACTTAAGTCCTTGGGCTTTTCCTCAATGCTATCGATAAAGTCCAATATGGGTCTGGCAACGCTCATGCAGCAATCCTGACTCTGAAGATGGTATAGCGCGTTAACGAAAACGACCCCTGCACGCGCCACGAGGGGAGCGGGGCCGAAAAGGCCAGTAGTGCAGGGACCGTTTCTCGTATGCCCCACGATGCTAGCGCATTCTGGGCTTTGTGTCAACTGCTGGGGCAGTGGGCGCCCAAAAGAGCCGCACCTACCGAGCGATCCCCTCCGTCTTCGGCGCCAGCCCGGTCAGTTGCATGCTGACGTCCCAGACCTCGCGCCCTCTGGCGCGGTCACGCGCGTGCGGCGCCGGCACTTCGTCGAGCGTCAGGTAGAGAAAGCGCCCGCTGACGCCCTCCAACTCGGGCGCGGCCGCCAGGTAATAGAGCGCCTCACCCGAGATCACCGGATCCTTGAGCGTGTGCCAGGTGACATTGTGCAGGAACCAGCGGTACAGGAACCCGTTGTTGTTGCCGATGTTGGTCTTGACGTCGCCGGGGTGCATGGCGTTGATCGTGACGCCCGAGCCGGCCAGCCGGTCGGCGAACTCCCAGGTGGTCAGCAGTTGGGCGGTCTTGGCGGCCCCGTAGGCTCGCAGGCCGATGTAGGGGCGCTTTTCCCAGGCGAGGTCGTCGAGGTTCAGGCCGCCGAAGCGGTGCCCTTCAGAGTTCACCTGGATGACGCGCGCCGGCGCACTCTGCTTGAGCCGCTCCAGCAGCAGATGCGTGAGCAGGAACGGCGCCAGGTGGTCGACACAAAAGACCAGTTCGTGGCCGGCCGCAGTCAGGATACGTCGGGTCGAGTGCAGGCCGGCCGAGTTGATCAGCACGTCGATGCGCGGGCAGCGCGCCAACAGCGTACCCGCCGCCTGCCGCACCTGGGCCAGGTCGCTGAGGTCGGCCAGCACCACGTCTACCGGCACCTTGTGCTGGCTCACGAGCTCGGCGCGCACGCGCTCGCCTTTGTCGGCGTTGCGGCATACCAGGACGATGTGCGCGCCGCCGCGCGCCAGGCGCCGCACGGCCTCCAGCCCCACCCCGGAGGTGGAGCCGGTGACGACGCAGACCTTGCCGGCCATGGACGCCGACGTGCTCTTTTGCGGCGCCCGCTTGTTCGCCATGAACTTGAGTTCGTCCGGCAGTTCGCGTTTCAGCACAGGCGCCTCCCTTTAGCCAAACCTTTTGCGCAAAAACCTGCGGTAGGGCTTTTTGAAGTAGGGGATGCCGTTGAAAATGTCTCCCCACAGGTCATAGTAATCGCGCTGCGCGATGATCCGGCCGTCCGCGTGCAGCACCAGCTTGGTACTGCCATAGACGGGCGTCGGCGGGTACTTGCCAAAGGCCATGGTCATGGTCCAGTCCATCAGGATCACGTTGTCGTTCTGTGCGATGGCGTGAATGTCCATGTGCAGGCTCTTGCAGCGCTCGGTCAGGCGCTCACAGAGCGCCACAAACTCGGTGATCCCCTCCACGCGTTGGATGGTGTCCTGAAAGACCACGTCCGGATGGTAGTAGCGGTAGACGTGCGACCAGTCGGGCTTGCCGCTGGTGTTGTAGGTTCTGGACCAGAGTTCCTTGACGGTCTCGATGTTCAGCTCGCGCCTTTCGAGATCTGCGTCAAGAGCCGCGGAAGCGTCGGGGTTGTTCGTTTCCATCGCTTTAGCCTCTATCTATGCCTGTACGTGCGCGGGAGTCAGCCATCGGTGCTCGATGCACTGACGGGAAGACATTCTGCCAGAGTATAGGGCTGCGATGACGCCTGTCCATCTGCAGATCGTCTACTGCGCCGGGCACAGCGCATAGGCATACACGCGCGCGTTCACGACGTGCAGCGTCACGCTGGCTTTCGTCGTGGGCGCGATTCTGTCGCCGTCGGTCCAGGTCAACGGCGCCGCTACGGCGTCGGTTGTCAGGGCGATGCTGTCGGCGAGCGTGTGACCGGCGCCCTCGTCTGCGCACTGCACCTCGGCGCTTACGCACCCCTCCGGCTTGATGACCTCATAGTTGAGCACGAGTCTGCTGGGTCGCTCAATGGCGCCCAGATCGATCTTCAGACTGCCCTCGGGGTCGGCCTCAAAGCCGAACAGCCGCCATTTGGGCCAACTGGCATAGCTGATGCCGGCGCGCTTGTAGCGCTTCATCCACTCGACCCACTTGGGCGTGCCTCGCCAGTCGGGTGTCCAGCCGTAGCCGTGCGACGTGGGCGATCCCGAAAAGTAGAGTCGATGTTCATCGCCGATCTCGACCACGTTGGAGGCCGAGTTGATCCAGCCGTTGCGCGCCCAGGGCACCTGCGTGCGGTCGACAAACAGCGGGCGACCCGGCATGTGGAACCAGCGGCCGCCGGCCTCGGGCTGGTAGACCAGCGTAATGTCTGACGTGCCATACAGCGCTGCCGGGCAGGTGGGCGTGCCGGTGTAGGGCAGCTCGTGCCAATAGTTCCAGAGAAAGCCGACGGTCCCCTGGCCTGCGGGCAGCATGCCCATGCCGTAATAGTCGCAAGAGTGGAATCCGCGGGTGGCGGCCCGCAGGTCGTCGAATTCGTCCGGATAGAGCGCGCTGACGGCATCGCCGTAGACGCCGGCGCGGTACTCGGCGGTGTGGATGCTGCGGCGCATCATCCGCATGCTGCGGGGGGTATACTTCATCGCGGTCTGGCCGCAGTGCCGGCCGGGGTGCCACACACTGGTGATGACGTCCGCGCTCAGCCAGCGGGGCGTGGGCGCGTCCAGCTCCCAGTGCAGGCCATCGGCCGAGTGGGCCGTATAGTAGCCCTGTGTGGTGATCTCGGGATGCGCCAGGAACAGTCTCTTGTGTCCGCAGCCAGTCGCGCGGTAGCGCTGAGCGGGCGGACTGTCGGGATCGATAAAAACCGTCGCGCTGTGCAGACCCAGGTTCGTCAGGTTGTTGGGCTCGGGCCCGTGCTGCAGGATGCCCAGGACCGGCTTGGTCCAGTGGATGCCGTCGTCGGACTCGGCATAGGCGATCGACGACATATCATGCTGATAATCCCAGTCCTGCGGGATGGCGTGATACCACATGCGCAGGCGCCCGCCGTCGTTCAGCACACTGCCATAGATCGAGACGCCCGCGCCATCGGCGTAGCTGTCGCCGCGCAGCACCGGTTCCGGGTGGATGTGTGGCTGATACTGCACAAAGTTGAGGTGACCGCTGAACGCGCCGAGATTGGTGCGCGACTCGAACAACAGCTCCATGGCGAACTCCTCCGGGTGATGTGCGGCCGCAGGTTGCCTCAGCCATCCTGCAGGGCACAGGATGCGGTCGATGATAGCCACTGCAGCAGTGCCCGTCAACCCCGTCACGTGGATGCAGTTGACACCCTGCAGCGCGCCGGCTAGAGTGTTGAAAGAGCATCCGGCGCAGCGGCGCCCAGCCTGATCGGGCTTGAGCCTGTGCAGGAGGTGAACATGCGCGTGTCGGTGATCCTGGCCCATCCCAACCCGGCGAGCCTCAATCACGCCATCGCCGCCGCTGCCGTGCGTGAGCTGGCCCGCAGCGGCCACGACGTCGCCTACCACGACCTGTACGCCGAGGGCTTTGATCCCCTGCTGCCCACGGACGAGATCCCCGAGGGTGCGGCGCTGCCGGCGCAGATCGACGCGCACTGTCGCGAGATTGCCGCCGCCGATGGCATCGTCATCGTGCATCCCAACTGGTGGGGCATGCCACCGGCCATCCTCAAAGGCTGGGTCGACCGCGTGCTGCGGCCGGGAGTGGCCTACCGCTTTGTGGAGGGTGACAGCGGCGAGGGTGAGCCGGTAGGCCTGTTGCGCGCACGAGCGGCGCTGGTGTTCAACACCTCCGACACGCCGCCTGCCCGCGAAGCGGCCGTGTTCGGCGATCCGCTCGAGAGCCTCTGGAAGACCTGCATCTTTGGCCTGTGTGGGGTGCAGACATTTCGTCGCACGACGTTTGGCGTGGTGGTGACGAGCAGCGATGCACAGCGCGAGGGCTGGCTGGCACAGGTACGCGAGATCGTGCGGCGCTGCTTCCCCGCCTGAACGCCCGGTGCTCGCAAGCGCCGGCTGCGGATGCGGTCACCCTCGAGCGCCCCGGCTTTGGCGCTCCTCGTCATCTGAAGTATCATAGACCCCCAGTATGAACATCTACCTCACCGCCCTGGGCTGCAAGCTCAATCAGGCCGAGATTGAAGCGCTGGCACGCCAGGTGGCGGCCAGGGGCCACACCGTGGTGGCGCATCCGGCGCAGGCCGAGTGGGCCATCGTCAACACCTGCACCGTCACCCACGTGGCCGACAAAAAGTCGCGCCAGATCATCCGGCAGATGCGCCGCGCCAACGACAAGCTGCGCGTGGCGGTGATTGGCTGCTATGGCGAGATGTCGCCTGAACAGGCCGCCGGGCTGGACGGCGTGGCGCTGGTGTTGCCCAATCGCGACAAGGACACCGTGCTCGACCGCATCCTCCCGCCAGCCGAGCAGTGTGCGCGCGCGCCGGCAGTCGAGGCGCTGATGCTGGGCCATACCCGTGCGTTCGTCAAGGTGCAGGACGGCTGCGACAATCGCTGCGCCTACTGCATCGTGGGCATCGCACGCGGGCCGCAACGCAGCCGCCCGCCCGAGAACGTGCTGGCAAAAGTGCGCGCGCGCCTGGCAGAGGGCTATCGCGAGGTGGTGCTGACGGGCGTCAACCTGGGCGCCTATGGACGTGACAGCGCCGGCGAGGGTTTATTGCCGCGTGACGCCGGCTGGTCGTTGGCTCGCCTGGTGCGGCTGTTGCTCACTGAGACCGCCGTGCCACGCCTGCGGCTCTCCTCGATCGAACCGTGGGACGTGACGCCCGAGCTGCTGGCGCTGTGGCAGGATGTGCGCCTTTGCCGGCACCTGCACCTGCCGTTGCAGAGTGGTTGTGACGCCACGCTGCGCCGCATGCGGCGCCGCAATACGGCGGCCAGCTATGCCGCTGTCGTGGATGAGACGCGGGCACGCATTCCCGACGTCGCGCTGACCACCGACGTCATCGTTGGCTTCCCGGGCGAGAACGAGGCTGAGTTCACTCAGACGCTGGCCTGCGTCGAACGCCTGGCCTTCTCGCGGTTGCACGTGTTCGTCTATTCGCGGCGCCCGGGCACGGTGGCGTACGATCTGCCCGACCAGGTGGCCCCGCCCGTGGCGCAGGCGCGCAGCGACGCGCTCATCGCGCTGGGGCAGCGTCTGGCGTTTGCCTGGCACGCGTCGTTCGTGGGGCGCGAGGCTGAGGTGCTGTTCGAGCAGCCCGAGCACACGCCGGATGGCTCGCGCTGGAGTGGCCTGACCGACAACTACCTGCGGGTGCGGGTGCGGCACGACGGCGATCTGCATAACCGAGTGGCACGCGTGCGCTGCACGTCGGCGGACGCTACGGGACTGCGCGGCGAACTGGCGCCCGGTGAGCCATAGCCGGAGGCATGTTCTCATCTATCGCCAGTACCTGTAGCATAGGGCCTTGTGCCCGTTCGACGCCCACAAGGGGCTAAGCTACACATGGGATGGGAGGCACGCCGTCGGGGTAGACGTAGGGCAGAGTGTAATCCGCAGGGGGCACGGCATGCGCCCCGCGTGCCATAGCGCCAGGTGAAACCTGGCGGTCCGGATGGAGCGTCGACCGTCGGACCGGCAACTGCTCCAAGCGGCCCGGCGCGATCCGTGGCGCCAACCCGGCGCCAATAGACAGAAAGGAACCCATCACGATGTGGTCCCGCATTCGCGAAGACGTTCACACGGTGTTCGAAAAGGATCCGGCCGCGCGCACCTGGTGGGAGGTGCTCACCTGCTACCCCGGCCTGCAGGCCATCTGGGCGCACCGCGTGGCGGCCTGGCTATGGCGGCGCAAGCTGCGCTGGCTGGCGCGTTATACGTCACACGTGGCACGCTTTCTGACCGGCATCGAGATCCACCCGGGCGCCACCATCGGGCGGCGCTTTTTCATCGACCACGGCATGGGCGTGGTGATCGGCGAAACGGCCGAGGTTGGCGATGACGTGTTGATGTACAAGGGCGCTGTGCTGGGCGGCGTGTCGCTGGACAAGGGCAAGCGCCATCCGACCATTGGCGATGGCGTCGTGATCGGCTCGGATGCCGTGGTGCTGGGGCCGATCACGGTGGGAGATCGCGCCCGCATCGGGTCGGGTGCGGTCGTGGTCAAGCCGGTGCCGGCCGACTCTACCGCGGTGGGCGTGCCGGCGCGCGTGGTGCGCGGCCCCAGCGTGCAGCCCGCGCCCAACGTTCAGCTCAACCACCAGC
>DIVQ01000066.1 GCA_002423325.1 Anaerolineales bacterium UBA6128
GCCGCTTCGATCGCGATGCCCCCGCCCTGGCTGTTGAGCACGACGCGGATCAGGTGCCCGGGAAACAGCTCCGGCAGGCGGTTGATGAGCTTGAGGCGGGGAATAGTAGGGTAGCCGTAGCGCACGTGGGTGAGGTGCTTCATCTGCTCGGCGACGGCGGCGAGCACATCTGGCTGGCAGTAGCCCACGTTCAGCGTCCATGCCTGCGCGGTACAGTCAATGTAAGTCTTGCCATCGGTGTCGCGGACCAGGGCACTCCCTGGAATGCCCTCATAGAGGATCTGACGCTTGAGGTGGACCAGGGATCGCGCTCGTGCTTGCTCGACCTCCGCCTCAGAAACCTGCGTCAGAAGCGTCGTGATCTCTTCCGGGGATAGCACCAAGGGCTCGAAAGTCGCCATGTCGCTCCTCCTTGAGCACCGGTCCCTCTATCTGGGCACAAGCTGACGATATGCGGTTGTCAAAGCCATTATAGGCCGCAGTGCAGTTGGGCGTCAAACCGAAAAGCCTTGCAGCTAGAAGGGGCAATGCGGGGCGAACTCCTGGCCCGTTGAGTCGTGCGTCGACGGCAAGAATCCGTGTAGTGTTTGCTGTTGTTCGTGCCGGCTCAGTGCACCGGGGTGACGCTGTTGATCGGCGAGCCGCCGCGCAGGTAGACACGGAATACCCGCGGCAGGAGGGCCGAGATGACCTCGTAGCTGATGGTGTCAGCCCAGGTCGCCAGCTCGTCCGCGTCGATCTCATCGTCGCCCTGGCAACCCAGGATCACCGCCTCATCGTTAGCCTGCACATCGGGGATGTGGGTGACATCCACGACGAAGGCATCCATGCACACGCGTCCCAGGATCGGTGCCCGCTGCCCGTGGATCAGCACGGCGCCACGGCCGGACACGCTGCGCGGATAGCCATCGCCGTAGCCAACGGCGATCAAGGCCACCCGCGTCGGTGCGGAAGTAACGAATGTGCAGCCGTAGCTGACCCCCACGCCGGCTGGCAGGGTGCGCACCCGCCCCACCACACACTTGAGGGTCATCGCTGGTCGCAGCCCAGCCGGCAGCGCGACGGAGGAAGCCGGAGGAAGCCCGTACAGGGCAATGCCGCAACGCACGAGCTCAAAACGGCTTTCCGGAAGCATCAGCGCTGCGGCACTGTTCGCCGTGTGGCGGATCGGCACGTGTAGGCCGGCGTCCTCCAGCTGCTGCCACACCTGATTGAAGACAGTCAGCTGTCGGCGCGTATAGGCCTGGTCCACGTCGTCGGCCGAGGCAAAGTGTGTCCACAGCCCCTGGAGCTGCAGGCCAGGCAGCTTGCTGACGGCACGCGCAAAGGGCAGCACCTCGTCGGGCATCAGCCCAAACCGGCTCATGCCCGTGTCGACCTTGATATGTACGGGTAGCTCCGTCACACCGGCACTGGCGGCAGCTAGCGACAGCGCTTGTGCCAGCTCAACGGTATCCACCGATGGAATGACCGAGCGCAGCACGATGTCCAGCGCGTCCGTTGGCAGCGAGCGTCCCAGCACCAGGATCGGCGCGATCACGCCCACCGCGCGCAGCTCCACCCCCTCCAGGACACGGTTGACGCCCACCCAGGTGGCTCCGCTGGCCAGCGCCGTGCGCACCACGGGCTGCATGCCGTGGCCGTAGGCGTTGGCCTTGACCACCGCCATCAGCTCGGTTTGCGGGCCGATGTGTTCCTTCAGAATGCGCGCATTGTCGGCGATGGCGTCGAGGTCGATCTCGGCCCAGGTCTGCAATTGTCTCGAAAGGGCACGCGGGTCACTGCGCATGGTTGCCTACCACATAAGGGATTGTCAGCGGCCCGGCGGGCAAGACAGCCACCGCGGGTCGCCCGCCGAGCTTGGCGATGCAGGCGTCCACCGTCGCCTGCAAATCAGCGGCTGGCGTGAGCTTGCAGGCGCGCACAAGCGCGGGCGTCATGCTGCTCACCAATTGAATCTCGTAGCGCATCATGGGGTAGGCAAAAAGCTGCGCCTCCCACTGATCCAGAACCGGCGCGGGCAGCGATTCGATGTGCTTCAGGATGTCCGCAGCCGAAGATCCGGCTTGCATCAGCGGCCCAAAATTGCCGTGGTCTGGCAGCCCATCGGCACACTCGCTGGCGATGACGATGGTACCGCCCGGCGCGGTGATGCGTGCAGCTGCCGCAATGCCCTTGATCGTCTGGTACAGGTTCTGATCCAGCGGGAAGCCGCTGTTGGAGGTGATGGTCAGCGGGAAGCGCCGCGCCACCGGCTGCATGGCCTCCCGTCGCGCCTGCTCGCAGCCCGCGCGATGCGCCTGGACATAATCACCACAGTAGATGCCTGTGATAGCCTTGGCGGGGTTCAGGGTCACATTGACTAAAAAGTCGGGCGGGCAGGACTGTACCAGGCGCTCCACCTCCTGCCGCACGGGGTTGTCCTCCACCGTGCCGAATGTGCTCATGGGGTGGGCCATCAGCGCGAACGAGTGCACGTCGATGATCGTCTCAATGGAGGCGATGCCCGGCACGATGGCTTTGGCCCCGCCCGAGAATCCAGCAAAAAAGTGCGGCTCGATAAAGCCCAATGCGATGCGCTTGTCCGCCTGGGTATAGAGCCGATTCACCGCCGCGCGATGGCCCTCGGTCGTGCGCCCGATCTCTTCTTGCTGGCGCGGGTCGAAAGCATCGTGGTTGACCACCTGCAGCCGCGCGGCCAAGTCCGCCCCAAACATGGCGGCGATTTCCTCGGGTGTGTTGGCGCGGTGGCTGCCGTTTCCCAGCAGCACCGTCACCTCCTCCGGTTGCCGCCCCAATTCCCGCAGCAGCCAGGGTAGTAACCGGCGGTTAGGTACTGGACGCGTCCCGTCGGAAGTGATGATCAGCACACGATCGCCGGGGCGCACAACCTCGCGCAGCGGCCTGCTGCCAATGGGGCTCTCGCAGGTCCTGCGTAGCCAGCGCCGCGCGTCCGCCAGCGGCGCAGCGGACTGGGGGGAGATGACCGTCCACTCTGCCGCCTGGGAATCCATTTGCAGGCGCAGGTGGCTCTGGCCATAGTGGATGTCTGCGTGGTCGGGTGTAAGAGTGGGGCTGCTCATCGCTGCTCTATCTCATCGGGCTCGCGATGCGACCATCGCGGGCAGACTGGATGTACAATTCATCGTATGCCATCTATGCATCTGGGAACATTTTCCCCGGGTTCAGGATGCCTTTGGGATCGAACAGCCGCTTGATCTTGCGCATGGTTTCCAGGCTCGTGCCGTGCTCCAGCGGCATGAACTCCCGCTTGCCAATGCCTACGCCGTGCTCGCCGGTGCACGTGCCGCCCACACTCAACACCCAGTGCACCAGGCGGCGGTTGAATTCGGCCGTCCGCTCATGCTCGTGCTCGCTACTCTTGTCGGACAGCATCTCCACGTGCATGTTACCATCGCCGGCGTGCCCAAACGTCGCGATGCGCACATGCAGCTCTTCCGCCAGGGCGTAGGCTTTCTGCACGGCCTCGGTATAGTGCGAAATGGGCACCACAATGTCGCCGATCTCCGCCCGGCTGCCCGTGTTGAGCTGCTTGACCGCCTCGTGCGCCTGCTTGCGCGCATGCCACAGCTTCTCACGCTCAGGCGGCGTCAGCCCCTTCTCGAACGAGACGCAGCCAGCTTCGCGGCAGGTTTCCTCGACCAGCTCCAGCTCCTGCTCGATGCCAGCCGGCAGCCCGTGGAACTCCATCACCAGCGTGGGCGCCTCGGCCAGCGTCGACTTGGTCCAGGCGTTGACGATGCCCACGATCGTCGGATCCATCAGCTCCAGTGCGGCCGGGGTAGGGCCGTAGCGGTTAATGGCGTATATGACTTCTGCCGCTGCTTCCATCGTCTCAAATACCGCCACGGCAGCCACCACCTCGGGGCGGATGCGCAGCCGCAGGGTGATCTCGGTCACGATGCCCAGCGTGCCCTCCGAGCCCACGATCAACCGGCACAGGTCATAGCCGCTCGAGGACTTGATCACCGGCCGCCCGATGCGGATGATCTCGCCATCGGCCAGCACCACCTGCAACTGCAAGACATAATCCTTGGTCGCGCCGTACTTGACCGCGTGCATGCCGCTGGAATTGTTGGCCACCATCCCGCCGATGGTCGCGATATCGCTGGAGCCCGGCGCGGGCGGGAAGAACAGGCCATAGCGCGCCAGCCGCTTGTTCAGCTCATCGTAGATGATGCCCGGCTGGGCCACCACCTGCAGGTCCTGCTCGCGCACCTCCAGGATCTGGTTCATGCGGATCAGGTCGACCACAATGCCGCCGCAGACGGGGATTGGGTTGCCTTCCAGGCTGCTGCCGCCGCACCACGGGGTGACGGGGATCGAGAGCTCGTTGGCATGGCGCAGGATTGCGCTGACCTCCTCGGCACTCAGCGGCCACACCACCACATCGGGTGGGTGCGGCGTGTGGAACGATTCGTCCTGTGCGTGTGCCTCGAGGTCTGCCGCCTTGATGGAGACGCGGTCCGCGCCCAGTAGGGCGGTCAGCATGTCGAGCGTTGCCTGCGTGATGGCCATCGATCCTCCCGAAAGAGCCGCCTGGCGGCCGATTGTGCAAACGCGGCGTAGTATATCGCAGCGGTTGACCCGTGTCAATCGCTGGGCAAGCATTTGCAGGGCTAGGCCATTTGCGCCATGCTACGGCCGTCCGTCGGGCGGCGTGGGATGTGGCTTCTGCTCTTGAAGACGGGGCTGGGGGGGACACGTTGCCGCACGGAGGACCACCCCCGCAGCGTGACGGAGGGTCGCGATCCATGATCAGCCAGCAGCAAGCAAACCTGTTCGTTCTGGCCAGGCAGCACCTCACGCCCGACTCGCGCCTGGAGGATGTGGTTCGCGTCGCTGGAGACATCGGCGGGCTGCATGCCACCAACGCCATGACGCCCTACCTGTCGCTCTGGGCCCGCTGCTCGGGATTCACCCGCGGGTGCCTGGAGCAAGAGCTGTACGAGCGGCGCACGCTGGCAAGGCTGCGCTCGGTGCGCGGCACGATCTACATCTACCCGCGGGAGTTCCTGCCAATCGCCTTTGCCGCGACCTCCGCCTCCGCGATGGCTGCTTCGCGCCGCTACATGGAGGCGCTGGGCGTGCCGTTCGAGCAGTACGAGCGCGTCTCGCAGGACATCTTGCACCTGCTCGCAGGCCGAGAGATGTCCGCGATCGCCATCCGGCGGGCCCTGCAAACGGACGCTTACGTGCCCACCGTGCTCAGTACCATGTGCGACCTTGGCCTGCTGGTGCGCGCTCGGCCCAACAGCGGTTGGAGGGACGCCCACCACAGCTATGCCCGCTTTGAAGAGTATCTGCCAGGCGCAGACCTGCGCCAGTACGGCGAGGAGGAGGCCACCGTCGCACTGATCCGCCAGTACCTGCGCGCCTTTGGCCCGGCCAGCGAAGGAGACATCGCCTGGTGGAGCGGCTTTACGCGCTCACGGGTGCGCACGGCGCTGCGTGCGCTGGAGACAGAGGTCAGACAGGTCCAGCTCGAGCGCAGCGAGCAGCCATGCTGGCTGCTGGGCGAGGATGTCGAGGGGCTGCAGCAGGCGCGCGCGATAGGCCCGCCCGTGGTCAACCTGCTGCCCAACCTGGACCCATACCTGATGGGCTACCGCGAGCGCGCGCGTTGGCTGGACGAGGCCCGCACTCCCTGGATATTTGACCGCGCGGGCAACGCTACCAGTACCATCCTGGTGGACGGACGGGCGGCCGGGGTGTGGGATGTGGCGCCTGCCGGTGAGCCTGCCATCAGCGTGTTCCTGTTCGAGGAGCCGCCACCGGAGCTCCTGGAGCTGGTCACGGAGCAAGCCCGCCGGCTCGGCCATTTCATCCTGGAGCGCGAGGCGAGCGTGCGCCGCGTGCCGGGGATGGTGCCCCTCCCGCAACGCAATGCGGGAGGGTTCATGTCGCCACTGCGATAGCGCCTGTTTCGGGTGCGTCTTGCAGCCTACTCCTGCGTTGTGCTGACCCCTGGCTCGGTCAGCGGCTCGGATGTCGGCCCACCGTCGGCTTGCGCAGGCAGGGCGCCATCGTGGTGCGTGGCATGCGGGCCATAGCGCTTCCAGAGATACCCGGCCACGACCAGCACGCCCAGGATTAGGAAAAGCCCCGGGCAACAGACGAGAGCGGCTACACCGAAATGCCTTAGGGTCATGGCGCCGCGGTCACGCAGGCCGAACAACTCTCCTCGCTCGCCTGGCTGTAGGCCAAACGGACGCGCGCGCAGGGTGGAGCGCGAACCGCTCGCCCACCGTGCGCCAAGGCCCAGGGCGGCGAGCGTGCCCACGATCAGCCCCATGATCACCAGTCCCGCGACCAGGCCAAACCAAAACTGTCTCTTGGGCATATCACACCTCCGGACAAGATTCGCACCCAATATCATACTGCCAGAGTGTACAGATCTGATGAAGAAACGATCCAGAAACGGTCAAGGTAGAATCTTGAAGAATGGCCCTTGGGCCATCTCAGGCACCGGGGCAAGCGCCTTGCCCGACCTTTTTCAGTCCCTCTGCGCGGCGGGCGATGGACCCCCAGCACCGGACGTTCGCCGCACAGCATATCGCAGCCAGGGCGCACCTGTCAACTGCCCCGCGCAAGGACACGCGTGGTTTGACAAGCCGCCGGTTTTGGTTACAATGTCGGTCGCTGGGCCGCTAGCTCAACTGGCAGAGNNACAGGTTCGATTCCTGTGCGGCTCATCGGACGAGGCCACGCTCACGCGAGCGTGGCCTCTCCGCGTTTCATGCTCCGCATTGCCTCCGCAGGATTGTTTTCGCCACGCCTGACCCATGCCTTGACCCATTGCCCATCTTTGGCTATCCTGTGTTCAGGGCTGTGTGAACGGCGTTCTTCTCCTTGCGGCAGCCAGCGAGTGCCCTGTCGCGTACCCAGCGCCTCTCAGGGGGTAACGATGACTGACAACGTCCTCTACTACGGCGACAATCTGGACATCCTGCGGCGCTACATCCACGACGAAAGCGTTGACCTTGTCTACCTTGACCCGCCTTTCAACAGCAAGGCCACATACAACGTCCTGTTCGGCGAGAAGAACGGCTCAAGGTCAGAGTCCCAAATCAAGGCTTTCGAGGACACTTGGCATTGGGATGCGGTCGCTGCTGAGGCTTACGACCAGGTCCTTGAGGGCGGCGGTCAAGTGGCCGAAGCTATGCGCGCGTTTCGTACGCTGCTAGGGGGCAACGATATGCTCGCCTACCTTTCCATGATGGCACCGAGACTGGTGGAACTACGTCGCGTGCTCAAGCCGACTGGAAGCATCTACTTGCACTGTGACCCTACGGCGAGCCACTATCTCAAAGTCCTCATGGACGCCGTGTTCGGGCCTGGGAACTATAGGAACGAGATTATCTGGAAGCGAAGAACGGGCAGCAGTAGCGCCGTCCACCAATCCAACAAGTTCGGTGTGTGTACCGACAGCATCTTGTTCTATGCGAGGACTGAGGCAGCAGCCCTTAATGCTCAGTACAATTTCGACGCCCTCGGCTACCAAGAATACGTCGACAAGTTCTTCACGCATGTCGATGAGAATGGACGGCGGTACGCACTCGACAATCTGGCAAATCCGGCTCCGCGCCCCAATTTGATGTATGAGTACAGAGGCTACAAGCCGCCGCGTAATGGTTGGGCAATCTCAAGAGAGAAGATGCAGGAGTGGGAAAGCGAAGGGCGTCTGCACTTCCCCGCGGACAAGAACGGTCGAATCCGTAGAAAGCGCTATCTGGACGAGCTTAGGGGCAAGCCGGTACAGAGCCTTTGGGATGACATCGAGCCCATTGGTGCCCAGG
>DIVQ01000145.1 GCA_002423325.1 Anaerolineales bacterium UBA6128
GCCCCCTTCGGGGGCTAGAAAACCGCATAAAACCAATGCCAGCCTGCTTTAGCAGGCTTTGCAGCGCAGGCCCCGGCTTCAGCCCGGGCCGTCGCCGGCGACGGGGGGGCTTTTTCAGTGCCCTCCTAGCACTTAGCACGCGGGTCAAGGCGTCCACGACGTTCAGGGGAGGCTCGATGCAGCGCAAACAAAGCATTCAGACGCTGGCCGTTCACGCCGGTGAGCGAGCCCCGCGGCCCGATTTCACGCCTACCAGCACGCCGCTCTACCGTTCTGTCGGCTACTTGTACGATGACATGGCGGATCTCGACGCCGTGTTCGAGGGCGCAAAGGCTGGCTACGTCTACACGCGCTATGGCAGCCCCACCGTGACTGCCCTTGAACGTGCAATCGCCGCCCTCGAGGATACTGACGATGCTGTCACCTACTCGTCGGGCATGGCTGCCATCCATGCCGCGCTTTTGGGTGCCGGCGCGAGACCCGGGGCCACCGTTGTGGCCGCCTCCGACGTCTATGGGGCGACCTACGCTCTGCTGACCCGTACCATGGCCGAGCTGGGCGTTCGCTCACGTTTTGTGGACGCTAATGACCTGGCGGCCGTTGCCGCAGCTTGCAGCGAACTGCATCCGGTAGCCCTGCTCTGCGAGGTCATCTCTAACCCTCTGATGAAGCTCGCTGACGTGCGCGCCCTGGCCAAGATCGCCCACGACGCCCGCACCGCCCTGATCGTGGACAGCACCTTTGCCAGCCCCTGGCTCTTGCGTCCAGCCAGCATCGGCGCGGATTATGTGGTGCACTCTGCGACCAAGTACCTTGCCGGGCATGGCGACGTTCTCGCCGGCGTCGTCTGCAGCGACCGCGCGCGCTGCAGTGACCTGCGCGATCGCCAAAAGCTGCTGGGCGCCAACCTGGGACCCGACGAGGCCTGGCTGACGCTGCGCGGCCTCAAGACGTTAGCCCTGCGTGTCCGCCAGCAATGTGAGAATGCGCTTGTAGTCGCCCAGTGGCTGACCAGTCACCCAGGCATCGCCCAGGTGAACTATCCCGGACTGCCAACGCACCCGCAACACGCGCTCGCGCAGAATCTTTTCCAGGCACGGGGTTACGGAGGCATGCTGAGCTTTGATCTGCACAATGCAGGGCGGAGCGAGGTGTTCCGGTTCTTTGAGCGGCTGGAGATCGTGCTGCCCGCAACCACGTTGGGCGACACCCAGAGCCTGGTGCTCTACCCGGCGCACTCTTCGCACCGCGCACTGGCGCCCGAGTTGCGTTACCAGCTCGGCATCGGCGACGGGCTCGTACGCATGAGTGTGGGCATCGAGGACGCGCACGACATCATCGCGGACCTCGAGCAGGCTCTGGAGCCGCTTGGCTGAGGCGGCCCTTCCATGGCGTCACAGTGCTATCGTGCCGCCAGATCGACTGCCTCTCCATGCCCGCCGGTCCAGACGGCCAGCCCGGGATACTTGGCGGCCGAATAGTCAACGAAACGGCCCGGGTCCTCCGAGTTGGCCGCGAACATCTCATAGTGGCCGGGCACCGTCAGCCCTGGTCTCAACGCCCCAGCCAAGTCCACCGCCTCCTGGTAGGTCATGTTACCGATGCATCCTCGGCGGTACCGCTCAGCGTCGCGGCCGTTGATACACACAAAGAACAGATCGTACTGCCAAGCGGCAAGCTTGGTCAGAAGCCCTTCATAGCAGCATGTGTCCCCGGAGTGATAGATGGTCACACCGTCCGCCTCGACGATGTAACTCAGATAGGGATAGCCAAGGAGGGGATCACGATCCAGGAACTCGTGCGCTGCGGCCACCGCTGAGATGCGCAGCCCCTCCTCCTCGTCCACCCGACCCTCATCCAGCGCCACCACGCGCGCTGCCGGAATTCCGAGCCCCACCACGCTGCTGCGCGCCACCCGCGAGCAGACGAACTGCGCCCCCGGCGACGCTTCGGCGATGCCGGCAAACGCCGCAGGATCGATGTGGTCGCCGTGGTCGTGGCTGCCGAACACCCAGTCCGCGTTCGTGACGTTGGTCGGCGCCATCAGCGGCGCCACCCTCCGCGCCGGGCTCGGCGACAGGTAGGGATCAAAGTACAGCGTGCGCCGCGCTGTCTTGACGACGTAGCCCATCTGCCCCAGCCACCAGAACGCCGCGCCCCCCGGCGCGACAGGGTGTGTCACGATGGCATCACGCAGCGCTACGTTATTGGGCATCAGGCCGTTCCCTCTTCGTCGTCATGCGGGTGCATGTGTTCGTCACCCGCATGCTCGTGAACATGCGGATGGGCGTGCTCCGGTCCGCCATGCACGTGCTGGTGCGCATGTTCGTGCTCGTGTTCCTGCTCGTGACAATGCGGGTGTTCGTGCGAATGTGCGTGTGCGTGCGCGCATGCATCCCGATTACGCACCGTGGTCGCCTTGCCACTTGCTTCGCCAATCCAGACCCGCAGTGCGTTTGCCCAGGGGAACTCTTTCGTGCCGAACCCGTAGCCCACGCCCTGCACGCGCATCGCGGGCTGCGCGAACGTGGCCAGCGTGGTCAGCAATGCGGCCCCGGTCGGCGTGACCAACTCGCCGGGTCCGGGAGAGGGGCAGGTAGGCGCGCCCGCGTCAGCAAGCAGCGCAAGGGTTGCAGGCGCCGGCACCGGCAGCAGCCCGTGCTCCGTGACGATGGTGCCACTGCCGAGCGGCAAGGGTGACGCGTAAAGCGCCTGCAGGCCCATCCTTTTTACCGCGCTGCAGAATCCCACAATATCCACGATCGAATCCACCGCGCCGATCTCGTGGAAATGGACGGCCTCGATGTCCACACCGTGCACGTTCGCCTCGGCGCGTGCGATGCGCTCAAACACGCGCACGCTGGCCGTCTTGACCTCGTCCGGCAGAGTGCTGCGCTCGATGATGTCGCNNCGCGGACGGTGCTGAGGTGTCGCGCCGGCTTTTCGCCGCCGAGGTCTTGAACTGCCAACCTTGTGCCGCTGAGCCCATGGCTCACCTGCCGCACGACCTGCAAGTCGTACCCACCCAGATCGAGCGCCGTCAGATCCTGCCTGAGCTCTTCGAGCGACAGCCCCGCGTCGAGCAGCGCCCCCAGTAGCATGTCGCCGCTGGCCCCCGAGAAGCAGTCAAAGTATGCGATGCGAACCGCATTGTCAGTCATCAGAGCCTCCCTTGTGCTCGCGTCCGGCGCTTTGCACAGAAGCTGACGCCTCAGCGTGCGTCAGGCGTGCGGGTGTCGCTTGCGCCGTGTCTATCAGCTATGCTATCATGCCTGTGCCAGATTACCAAACCGCGACCGCATAGATGGCGGATAGTCAGCACCGCGGCATGGAGTGTGATCGAGATGCGCGTTTTGTTTATTGGAGGCACCGGCAACATCAGCACGGCCTGTGTTGAGCAGGCTCTGGCCCTGGGCCACGACGTGACGCTGCTCAACCGCGGCACGCGAGACGCCACCTTCTCGCGACCTGTGAGCACCGTGCATTGTGATCGCAACGACCGCACAGCGCTCGCCCACGTGGCATCCGAAGGCCGCTACGATGTGGTCGCCGACTTTATTGCCATGCTCCCCGAGCAGGTCGCGGGCGCGATCAATGCTTTCACGGGGCAAACCGGCCAGTACCTCTTCATCAGCACTGCAAGCGCCTATGAAAAGCCGCCAACACACTATCTGATCACCGAGGATACGCCGCTCGCCAACCCCTTCTGGGAATACTCGCGCCTGAAGATCGCGGCCGAGCAGACGCTGCGCGTTGCCGGGCAGACTTCCGGCTTTCCCTACACCATCGTGCGTCCCTCCTACACCTTTGGCCCCACCTGGATCCCGGCAGGCGTCGGCGGACATGGGTACACCATCGTTGGACGGCTGCGCCGCGGCCAGCCGATCATCTCGCACGGCGATGGCACCTCGCTCTGGGTGATGACCTATCACACCGATTTTGCCGTTGGCCTTGTCGGCCTGTTTGGCCAACACGAGGCCATCAGTCAGGACTATCACATCACCAGCGACGAGGTGCTGACGTGGGATCGGATTTACCAGACCATCGCCGAAGAAGCCGGCTGTCAGGCGGACCTGGTGCACATCCCGTCGCAGACGATCGCCGCGTTGCACCCCGCTTGGGGGCCCGGCCTGCTGGGGGACAAGATGCACAGCGTCGTATTCGACAACCGCAAGATCAAGAGCGTCGTCCCCGAGTTCCACGCGCGCGTCAGCTTTCGAGAGGGCATTCGACGCGCACTGGCGTGGCATGACGCGGATCCGACCCGTCAACACATTGATGACAGCATCAGCGCCCAGATGGACGCACTGATCGCGTCATTCCGTTCTTTCCAACCAGCGCCCCGGCACCAGGGAGACTGACATGCGACGTTCGTGCACCCGCTGCGCCCTTGTCATGCTTGTTTTGGCTGTCACCATGCTCGCAAGCTGTCGCCTGCTGCTCCCCGCCCCCGTCGGTCCCTGGCAAGTCACGGTCGTTTCGGCAGAGGCCACAGACGAGTGGGACGAGTTCTACGTCGAACCTGACTCGGAGAACTATATCGTGGTCTTGACTGTCGATATCCGCAACCTGCGAAACACAAGTGTCCAGTTTGCGCCCGAGACCGTCGTGCTCGCGCATACCGGCCCCGAGGAGACAGGCTGGGCGCAGACCCCGGCGCTCCACACCACCAATGACAGCACGCTGATCACCGATTTCTGGGAAGATTCGGTCGTCTACGAGCTGGCAGCTGGCCAGACACGCACCGACACCTTTGTCTACGAGTTTCCACGCGGCTTTACCGAGTTCGATCTCTACTTTCCCGAGAGTGTCGGCCTGCCGGTCTCGCTGCAGTAGCGTCGCGGGCGCAGAGGCTACGACGCGTCCGGCGGCACAACGCCGATGGTTAGCAGAATGTTGGCATAGATACGCTGCTCGCCCGTGGCGATCACAAGGCAGACGTTGCTGCTCCGCGCAGCATCGTAGAACGCAAAGCGCTCGAGTGCCTCGAGCTCGACACTTTTGGGCAAAACCTGCCGGAACGATACAAAGATCGGCGCCTCAACGCCGTCAGCCGGCATCATCACGCGGGCGGCCTCAATGGGAACCGCTTCGGCCAGCACCGCCAGCACCTCATCGACGGGCGCACTGCCGCGCGTCAGGTTCAGATAGACACGCGTCGCGCTCGGATTGGCGCCCGTGCCAAAAGGATAGTTCCCGTCCGCGATCAGTACCTGTGAGCCGTGGCCGGCGCCACCCAATGCACCAAGAATCTGCGGATGAATCAGTTTGCCCTTCAGCATCGTTGTCTCCTCCGTTCATCTATAAAGTACGCAAGGCCTCAGATCAGCCTCACGCACGCCATTGTACCACCTGTTCGGTTCGTGACCACAGCCAATCAGTTGCATTGTCAGACCCCCGTGACCCGCCGCGCACTTTAGCTTATTATGTAATCGGACCGCTGACATATCAGCGCATCATGTAGACCAGGTGCCCCGTGAACCGTGCATTGCTGTCTGTCAGTGCTTACCAACCTGACGCCTCCGTCGCCCGAACGAGCTAAGGCAGTGCAGCGCTGCGCACCTGGCTTCGGCAGTCTGGAGGTGACCGATGCATCCGCGGCCATCGCGTCTCAGCGTACTCCTGGTCCTCCTGGTAGTAGCCTCCTCTTCGCTGCCACTCGCAAGCGCCGCGCCCTCCGACGCGGACCTCACAGCCTACTTACCCCGCGTCTCGAACTATCGCGGGACGCCACCGAGCAGCCTCGAGTTGATCGACGCTGCGCTGCAGCGCGGGGAGATCACCGCCGAGACCGCCCTGATCTACAAGGTGTATGTTATCTTTAGCGACACGCGTCTGCCGGCGCGCTTCCGCGGCGATGACCGCGCAGTTGTGGACGGAGACGCCGTCAAACTGGCCAAGGTCCAGTTCGACGGCCTCTCGCCCGCTGCCCAGACGGTGCTGGCCCCTTACCTTATTCCACCCATCTACCGGGGCTCCTGGGAAGATCCGGTTCCCGCTGACGGTGCCCGCCCTTTGGCCCCCCTGGACTGCGGTTCGGTCACCCCTGACAAGTGGGAGTATCTCGACGGCAAGCACGCCAGGGTATGGTGGAAATCAGCCCGGCGCCGACAACCGCAACCTGGCGCACGAGTTCATGCACGTCATCCAGGACTCCTACGATGTCCACGTAGACTGCGTGTACAAGACCGAGTACGCCTGGCTGTGCGAGGCGACCGCCACGTGGGCCATGTTATGGATCTATCCCAATACGGCAGTGGCAGGCGCTTACTCAAAGTGGTTTTTCCAACCCAACAGCGACCCGCCGCCGCTGGAACTCAAGAACGGCACGCATGAGTATGGCGCATTCCTGTTCTTTTACTTGCTCACGCACCATTTCAGCAATGATAGTCTGATCCGCACCATCTGGGAGAACACGCAAACGAAAACGGGTCTGGAGGCCGTGGACAGCGCAATACCGGGCGGTTTTGGCGCGGTGTGGGACAAGTTCGCGCTCTATAACTGGGATGAGGCTCCCTACGACCACTACAAAACGTGGACCGGCCTCACTGTGAATCCCGAGACCTATCAGGGACGCAAGCCATCGATCACTGAACCGTACGTCGACCGTATCTTTGTCGCCAGTCTTTCGCACTTGAGCATGGCCTATCACCACTTTACCTTCTCGGGCGAACAACCACGGCTCGTGACCTTCTTCAACGGCTTTCTTTACAGGCTCTCACATGAACCCCTGCAGCTACCGACTCTGCCCGGCCTGCGAACCGCCGACGACGGCTCTCTGCAGCTCAGATTCGACCGCGCGCCCGACACCGAGATCAAAGGCGCCAAAGTGCAGATCCTATACAAGGTCGAGGGCGACAT
>DIVQ01000136.1 GCA_002423325.1 Anaerolineales bacterium UBA6128
CTCTACTTCCGCCTGTACAGCGCGCCCACCGGACGCAAGGTGACGATGGAGGACCCGCTGCTGGAGAACCCGGTGCCGGCGGGCGACCCGGTCTACGACGTGGACCCGACGCTGGCGCCGGGCGTGCGCATCCTGGCGGAGCGGGCGCACGATGGCATTGACGCGACGATCTATCGCACGGTGGAGCAGGACGGCGCGATCCTCTCGCGCGACAAGATCTTTTCGCGTTACGAGCCATGGCCGGCACGTTACCGCGTAGGCCCCGGCACGAGCGTGCCGGCGGGCAGCGAGTAGGGGCCAGAGTACTCGCCCCCGCGCGCCGGACCGCCGGTTGCCAAACCAGCATCCCTCTGCGCTGCGCCATGGCCGGCTGAAAGCCGGCGGTCCAGCTGATAGGGGCGGACACAGGGGTCCGCCCCTANNGGGGGGAGCGGGCGAGGGTACTCGCCGGGGCGAGGGTACTCGCCGGGGCGAGGGTGCTCGCCTGGCGGGGGCGCACACGGCGCGAGGGTACTCGCGAGCCGCCTCTGCACCGGCGGCGACATGCCCGCGAAGGCTTTGGCATTCTGAAGAAACCGAGTTTCTCAAAGAAACTCGGTTTCTGTATGCGTGCCAAGCGGGGGGCGCACAGCCGTGCGCCCGTACAGGCAGGAGGCGAGAGGGCAGGTACGTGGAGCGCCAGGTTTCACCTGGCATTGGGGCGCTGATAGGGGCGGACCCCGCGCGAGAGTACTCGCGGATCCGCCCAACGCCCTCGCGCCTTGACACATCCCCCCGCGCCGCGCTATCCTGTCGGCACCACACGCAGGAGGCAGGTCCATGGCCCTCAGCAGCGGCATCCGCTACATCCGCGACGAGGTTCCGCGCGACATAGTCGCGGACGTCGACATCCCGCCGTATGAGGGCGAGCGCTACGCCGACCTGATCCCCGACACGCTGGACCTGGCCGAGCGCATCGCGCTGGCGGTCAACGGCGTCACCGGCCCTACCGATCCCGCGGCGGACCACGAGATCTACTTCTGGGCCAACTTTTTCCACCAGCCGCCGGTGCTGACGCACGACTGGAGCGACTGGTGCCAGTGCAAGTTCTATGAGGCGCTGCCGCTGCTGCGCATGGCCTCGGGCAGCACACTCAACAGCCACGTCGACGAGACCTGGCGCGAGGTCATCCTGCGCTCGATTGGGCCGGACGGCCTCTACTATATGCCGATGACGGGCGGCTCCTTCTATGGCGTGGGGATGCCCGCGCTGCACATCTACCTGCCGGGTGGGCGCATCACTGCGCCGAAGGCCGCGGCGGCGCCGCAGGCCGCGGCGGCACCGCAGGATCCCGCGGTTACGCAGTTGGCCGGCGTTTTTCCCAACGGCCGGCTGCTCAACGCGCTGACGATCTACTATCTGCGCGACCGTAACCCGCTCTGGACCGGCATCGCCGAGCGCATGATCGACCGGCTGGATGCGCTGGCGATCAAGCGCGATGACTATGCCTACTTTGCGGCGGGCCTGTACGCGCCCAACGCCGTCCTGCCGGCCGACCTGCCCGACCGCCCCAGCGACAACATGGTCGACATGGGCGGCGCACGCCTGCTGGAGAGCCTGTCGCGCTATTACCTGGCCACCGGCTACCAGCCGGCGCTGGATCTGGCGCGCCGGTTGGCGCTGGCGGTGCGCCATCACGCGGCGCTGTTCGACGAGGACGGCGTGTTCATCAACCGGAGAGAGTACACGCAGGAGGGCCAGGCCACCAACCCGCTGGCCCCCACCGAGCGTATCGTGCCGGGCGGGCACTTTCACAGCCACGCGCTGGTGCTGCTGGGGCTGCTGGAGTATGCGCTGGCCGCGCGCGACGAGGAACTGCTCGCCTTTTGCCGCCGCAGCTATGAGTGGGCGCGGCTGCAGGGCTCCACGCTGACCGGCTACTTTCCCACGGTGATCAACCCGCAGTTGTCGTCGGACGACGGCCTGCCCTACTCGGGGGTGCGCTCGCCCTTTTACGACGAGTTTGAGATCTGCGAGCTGGCCGACATGATCGCCGTCGCGCTCAAGCTGTCGGCGGGCGGCGTGGCCGACTATTACGACGACGCCGAGCGCTGGGCGCGTAACTATTTCGCCGAGGGCCAACTGACGCGCGTCGACTGGATCCGCACGCGGCCGCGCTACATGGACACGCGCCCGATCGGCCCCAACGAGACGGCCGAGCGCGTGGCGGAGCGCAGTCTGGGCGGCTTTGGCGGCTGGCTGAACGGCAACGACTGGGCCACGCGCATGGGCCTGATGCACTGCTGCACCGGCAACGCTACGCGCACGCTCTACTATTTGTGGGAGCACGTGCTGCACTATGATCAGGGCGCGCTTTCGGTCAACCTGCGGCTCAACCATGCCTCGCCCTGGGCCGACGTCTACAACCACGATCCGTACGACGGGCGGCTGGAGCTGGCGCTCAAGCAGCCCTGCAGCAGCATCCGCATGCACGCGCCCGAGTGGCTGGCGACGGGCAGCCCCGATCTGCGGGTGTTCGTCAACGAGGTGCCGCGCGAGGCGCACTGGCAGGGACGCTACGTGCTGGCGGGGGCGGGGGCGCCCGGCGATCGCGTCACGATGACCTATCCGCTGCCCGGCTATCTGATCAAGGAGCAGCTGGGCGACGGCATCTATACGCTCGAGATCAAGGGCAACACTGTGGTGGACATCGATCCGCGCGGACGGCACTGCCCGCTGTACCAGCGCGCGCACTATCGCGCGGACAGTGTGCGCTGGCGCAAGGTGCAGCGCTTTGTGCCGACGGCGCCGATCGTCTGGTAGCGGACGGGAGGGCGCGATGGTGCTGCAACTGGGGCTGGTGGGTCTGCCGAACGTGGGCAAGTCGACGCTGTTCAACGCGCTGACGCAGGCGGGCGCGCTCGTCGCGAACTATCCGTTCACCACGATCGAGCCGAACATCGGCGTGGTGGCGGTGCCCGACGCGCGCCTGCAGCGCCTTGCCGAGATCATCCAGCCGGACAAGGTGACGCCTGCGACCTTGCGCGTGGTGGACATCGCCGGGCTGGTCAAGGGCGCCAGCCAGGGCGAAGGTCTGGGTAACCAGTTCTTGTCGCACATCCGCGGGGTGGATGCGGTGGCGATGGTGGTGCGCTGCTTTCAGGATGAGAACGTTGCGCACGTTACAGAGACGCTGGATCCGGTGGCGGACATCGAGACGGTTGAGCTGGAGCTGATGCTGGATGATCTGGCGCTGCTGGAGCGGCATCAGGAGCGCCTGCAGACGCGCGCCAAGGGGCACGCGAAAGAGTTCGAGGAGCAATTGGCGATCGTTGAGGGGCTGCTGGACACGCTGCGCATGGGCCAGCCGGCGCGGCGTGCGGCGCTTGAGCCGCGGCAGTGGGCGGGAGAGGAGTACTCTCCTCCGCTGAGCGACGTAGCGCTGTTGACGGCCAAGCCGCTGCTGCTGGTGGCCAACGTGGCGGAGGACGATCTGCCCGAGGGTGGGCCGCTGGCGGCGCGAGTGCGCGCCTGGGCTGAAGCGCAGGGCGCGTCGTCGCCGATCGTGCTGTGCGCGCAAATGGAGGCCGAGCTGGGGGCCTGGCCTGCCGACGACGCCGCGGCGTACCGCGCCGAGTTGGGGCTGAGCGAGCCGGGGCTGGCGAGATTTGTCCGTGCGGGCTATGCGCTGCTGGATTACATCACCTTTTTCACCACCACTGGCGGCAAAGAGGTGCGTGCCTGGACACTGCAGCGCGGGCAGACGGCGCTGGAGGCGGCCGGCGCGATCCACACCGCCATGGCGCGCGGGTTCATCCGCGCCGAGGTGGTGGGCTACGAGGCGTTGGCGGCGGCGGGCTCGGTCGCGGGGGCGCGTGAAACGGGGCATCTACAGCTTGAGGGGCGCGAGTACCTGGTTCAGGACGGCGACGTGCTGCACATTCGTTTCGCCATCTAGCGGACGGATTCCTACGGCATGTTGACCGACACGTCATCCAGCAGCGTCCAGGTGTTGTACCAACCGTCTTCGTTCGAGAGCACATTGTAAAAGCGCACCGTCACGGCCTGTCCGCTGTAGGCATCGAGTGACACCGTTCCGTGTTGCCAGCCGGAACTCCACAATTGGGGCGACCAGTCGGTGCGACCGTCCAGCCAGACGGAGCGCGTCTCGCCGCTGTCGCCGCGCGTGATGGTCACCGCGAAATAGTCAAAGTCGATGGTGTCGTACGAATAGATGCAGTACCAGAAATGCAGCGTCGACCGGAGGGTCGCCGGCACATCGATGACCTGACCGATCGAGGCGCTCCCCGTCGGACATCCCCCTGCGCTGTCAAAGTTCGGGTTCCCCAGGCGCGCCGCGAAGACGCCCGAGTGCCGTTCGCTGCGCACTACGGCCGCGGGCAGGTTGCCGCCAATCTGCCAGCCGGGCACAAACTCGCCCGACTCCAGGCCGCCGTTCAGCAGACGCCGGACCTGACGCCAGACGAGCGGCAGAGCAGCCGACCGCGGCGTTGCGGTGGGCGTAGGGGTCTCGGTGGGGGTGATCGTGGGCTCCTCGGTCGGCGAGGGCGAGATGCTCGGGTCCAGCGTGGCGGTCAGGGTGGCGCTGAGATCGGGCGTCGGTGTGGCGGTTGGGGGCTCCTCGGTAGGAGTCGCGTCGGGGTCCGTTGTCGCCTCTGGTGTGGGCGTGACGGTCCACGTTCCGTCGGGCGTGGCAGTGGCAGTCGCGGTCTCCTCGGGTGTGAGAGATTCCTCGGGCGTCTCCGTGGGGGTGATGCTCGGGTCCGGTGTGGCGGTGGGGCTGATGCTCTCCGGCGGTGTGGGCGTCCAGGTGAGGGTGACGTCTGCTGTGGCGTCGTCCGAGGCCTGCTGCAGTGATAGCGCAGGTCCGGCGTGCACGAGCGCCAGGGCGGTGGCCAGGATCAGGCACACCGTCCATGGCAGCCACGCGACCTTGCGTACTGAACCGGCCTGCATTGTTCTCGGTATGTCCTTATTGGCCTGCCGAGCCCGAGGCGCGGGTGGGCTGTACCACCGGCGTGACGCGTGTGGGCACGGGCTGCTGGGTGGGTGAGGGCACCAGCGTGGGCGTGGCCGTACTCGGTTCCACGCCCGCTCCCAGCACCAGGTAGCTCACCGGTTCGGGTTCGTCACACAACTCGGCCAAGACGGCGCGTCCCTCGCCCCGCACCACCGTTACGGTCCAGTGGTACCAGCCGGGCCGCAGGTAGCGCTCGAGGTAGCTGCGCTCTTTCGTCCAGGCGATGCTCGTCTTGGGCGTGCCCTCGCGCCACATGCGCACATCGAACCATTCGTCCGTGGCCAGAGAGCCGGCCCACGCCCAGCGCAGGGTTGTGCTCAGTTCGGTCAACTCTTCTCGCTCGCGCGGGTAGAGCAGCTCCGGCGCCGGGTATTTGACCAGCGTGGGCGTGGCCGTGGGCTCTTTGGTCTGTGCGGCCACCAGCCGTGAGGTGGGCGTTGGCGTCTCCGGTGCCGGTGTCGCAGTCGGCAGCACGACCATGGTACGCGTTTGCCCGGGGGGCGTGCCCCTGGGGACGGCGCTGGTGGGCACTGGCGTGAGGGCCCAATCGAACAGGTGCAAAAGGCTGTCGCGTGACAGTTCGGGTCGGCGGATGGCAAAGACGATGGTGACGGCCAGAAGGGCCACGACGAGCGCCGGCCAGACTGGCGAGCGCCGGCCCTGGTCTTGCTGCGCTTCAACCGTCTTGCTCGCCTTGGGCGCGCGTCCAACCGGCCCCAGATCGGCGACGGGTGCAAAGCCCGGGATGCCGATCAGCGTGATCGGGGTATCGGAACCCAGGCGCCTGGCGAGCGTATGGGCGGTGTGCGCCACCGTGCCGCGGCCGAGGCCACCCCAGCCGTGCTGCACCTGGGCCTGCAGTGCGGCGTGCAGCGTCATCACCAGCACGTCGCCTGCGGTCAGGCGGTAAGTTGCGGCCAGGAGTGGCGAATGGGCGGGCGCCAACGGCGCGAGTTCGCGTGTTTCGCGCCCCGCGGGCAACAGCTCGCGTGCAGCCCCAAATCGGTCGACCCAGAGCGTCGCATCGGGGGTGCCCACGGCGGAGACGTTGAGCCCTTCGATCACGACCGCCAGCGGAATCAGCGCGCGCGCCTCGGGCCGCTCGGCCGCCAGGGCGCTCAGCGTGCGCTGCAGCACGGGAATAATATCGCACGAGGGGTCCGCATAATAGCGCTCGTAGAGCGCGGCCAGCAGATCGGGGGGCGTGTCTTTCAGGCACAACACGAAGAGACGCCCCTTCTGGGCAATGAGAGCCGGATCCTGGAAGGCGGCCAACGCAGGCTGCTGGTCCGGTTGATTCTCGCGCACGTAGCGCGGTGCGCGCGCATCGTGGCTGACAACGGTCATCGTGAGCGGACACCTGTTGAGGCGCGAATCGTCGTGTGCCGTGCAGAGCGCCCAGCACGTCACCAGTGTAGCAGTTTTCTGGAGCGCTGGCAACAAGCGCTCGGCCGCAGAGATGGGGTCAAACGCCCGACCTTTGCGGAGCCATCACATTTAGTGTATAGTCTCAGTTTCAGAGCAACTGTGCGCGGACGTGGCGCCCCCAACGCGGCGCAGTCAGCGGCCGTGGCCTGGGGCAGAAAAGACCGTTAACGCCCGAAGTATAGCGATGAAGGAGATCACTAATGGAAGTCGTGTTGCTCAAGGCAGTGAAGGGGCTCGGTACGGCCGGAGACGTGTGCAAGGTCGCTGACGGATATGCGCGCAACTATTTGCTGCGCCGAGGTCTGGCCGTGCCGGCCACCGAGGGTGCACGCAAGCGCGTTGCTGCAGAGGCCGAAGCGCAGGCGCGTGAAGAGGCCAAGGCGGTGGCTCAGGCCGAAGCGCAGGCTGCGCGTCTCGAAGACGTGTCACTGATCTTCAAGGTGCGCGCGGGAGAAGGCGGGCAGCTCTACGGCTCGGTCACCAACGCCGACATCGCGGAGCGCTTGAGCGCCACGCTGGGCGAAGAGATTGACAAGCGCAAAGTGCTGTTGGAAGACCCGCTCAAAGAGATCTGCACGCGTGACGTCGAAGTGCGGCTGCATTCGGGTGTCAAGATCACGGTCAAGGTCAGCGTTGAGCCTGAGGACGCAGTCTGACCCTCATCGCAACACCGGACGATCACCAGGCTCCGGCGCGGCAGGAGCCGCGCCGGAGTTGCTTTTTGGGTGGGCGCACAGCGCAGTCGATCGCGGCTTGCTGTGCGGTCCGCACCCCGCGAACGTACCCAGGAGCGCAGTTCATGTTGGCAACTCGTCCCGTTCGTGCCCTGGCCTCGCTACGCCTGGTGGTGCTGGCAGCGGCGCTACTGCTGAGCGCCGGGTGCACCATTCTGCCCACGGTGCGTGAGGAGGAGCCCACGCCCACGCCCGTGCCCGCGCCCCCCATCCCTCAGAAGCCAACCTACGTCGTGCAGCGCGGCGTGGTGGAGCAGACGCTCAGCTTTAGTGGGCGGGTGGGTCCTTCGGTAGAACACGAGCTGTTCTTCCGGCAGGATGGGCGCGTCTCGCGCGTGTACGTGCAGAACGGCGATACGGTCGCGTTTGGTCAGCTGCTGGCCGAACTCGACAATGCCGACTTGTATCAGCAGATCGAGCAGGCCCAACTGGAGCTGGATGCCGCCCAGAGCGCGCTGGCAGCCGCCCGGGAGGCAACGGCGTACACGCTAAAGCGCGCCGAGATTGCGCTGGAGATCCAGCGGCTGAACCTGACCAAGCTCGAATCGCAAAGCAACCGCGCGGACGTGACCATTGCGCTCGCCAATCTGGAGTCGGCGGAGGCCGAACGCAAGGCTGCGCAAAGGGCCTACGATCAGCGTGCCAGCCAGCCGGGGGCTGAGGCCAGTGGCCAGGCCCTGGCGCTGGAGCGGGCGACGATCAACTATACTATCGTCAAGGCCAACTATGACAAGGTTCTCGCGGCCAGCAAGCAACGCGAGATCGATCTGGAGATCGAGCGCAAGCGTCTGGAGCTGGCAGAGCTCGACTTTGCGCACCTGGCTACCGAAGTCGACCCTGGCCTGAGCAAAGCGGTTGCCCGGGCAGAGCTGAGCCTCGACCGGCTGGAGGGGCATTTCAGTGCTACGGTGATCACCGCCACTCTCGCCGGCCAGGTGACTTCGGTCGGGATCTATGAGGGGCGCACCGTGGATGCCTACAATCCGGTCATCGTGGTGTCGGACGACAGCGAACTCGAGATCAGCGCCGATCCCTCATCCACGCAAAAGGAACAGCTGACCGAAGGGATGCCGGTCACGGTATCGTTGCCGTCGTTCCCGGGCGAGGTGTTCGCGGGCGAGATCGTCAAGCTGCCCTACCCTTACGGCAGCGGCGGCGGCAGCAGCGTTGAGGATCCGGATACACGCACGCACATTCAGCTCAGCGCTGATGCGCCTGCCCTCGAGGCGGGCGACCTGGTCAGGGTGCAGGTGACGCTGGAGCGCAAGGAGGATGTGCTCTGGTTGCCACCGGCGGCGATCCAGCGTTTCAGCGGACGACGGTTTGTGCTGGTGGAAGAGCAGGGCCGGCAGCGCTCGGTCGATGTCCGCGTGGGCATCGAAAGTGCGGAGCGCGTCGAGATCCTGGAGGGGCTCGAAGAGGGCCAAGTCGTGGTGGGGCAATAGGAAGGCCAGCCGTTGAACCTGTTTGCTGTGTTCGCCGTTGCTGCCAAACGCCTCTGGAACAACAAGGGGCTCACACTCTGCGCGCTGGTGGGTATGACGGTGGCCGTGGCGCTCGTGGCCAGCGTGCCGTTGTACAGCGAGGCCGCCAACCTGCGCGTGCTGCAGCGCAGCCTGGATCCTGGTCGCTACGCCCAGAGCAACGGTCGATCGCCGTTCACCTTTATGTACCGCTACATCGGCTCNNGCCGATACCGAGCCGATGTCGTCCTACGTGGCCGATTCAGTGCCGGGCACGCTGGGGTTGCCGGCGCGCATCGTCGTACGTTACATGGCCACGGATGGCCTGGGCATCTTTCCTGCCACCGATGCGGCCTACACTCAGATGCGTCAGCCCATCAGCTGGATGTCGCTGGGGTTCGCCTCGGGCCTGGAGGAGCACATCGACCTGTTGGACGGCGCCTTTCCCACGCTGGACGCTGCCGACCCTGACATCATCGACGTGCTGGTGGGCGCAGAGGTGGCCCGCTCCATGGGCCTGCACGCGGGCGAGATCTATGTCGCGTTCCGGCCGGTCAAGGGCACGGTGAGCGCGCAGCAGGACAAGGCCACGCTGGAGAGCAAGTCGCTGCAGGTGCCGGTGCGCATCGCGGGCATCTGGGCGGCCAGGAATCCCAACGACGAGTTCTGGTTCTACAGCCCCGACACGCTGGGGGCCATCCTGCTGACCTCGGAAGAGATCTTTCGCGCTCGCATCCAACCCACCATGCCGGATCAGGTCGAGACGGCGGTCTGGTATCTGGTGCTGGACGGCGCGGACCTGCGCGTAGATGACGTGCCGACTCTCCTGCATGGCATCACGCAGGTCAACTCGCAGACGAATGCGCTGCTCTCCGGCGTGGAACTGCACCTCTCGCCCGACAAGACGTTGCGCACCTTTTACACCAATACGCGCAGCATGGCGGTGGTGCTCTACTTTTTCTCGGTGCCCATCCTCGGGTTGGTGCTGTATTTTGTGGGGCTGATCTCGGGGCTCATCGTGGAGCGCCAGCGCGGCGAGATCTCGGTGCTGAAGAGCCGCGGCACCGGCGATCTGCAGGTGATCGGGATCTATCTCCTCGAGGGGCTGCTGGTGGGTGGGTTGGCGCTGATCGCCGGGCTGGCGTTGGCGCGCTATGTGGCCATCATCATGGGCCAGACGGTCTCGTTCCTCACGTTCCAGCTTGGCAAGCCGCTCAATGTAGAACTCTCGCCGCGCGCGGTGCGCCTGGCCCTGGTGGGGGTCGCCGTGGGGTTGGCGGCGAGTCTGATGCCGGCCATCCGGGCGGCGCGGCTGACAATCGTGACGTACAAGCGCGAACGCGCGCGCGCGCTGCTCAAGCCGGTGTGGCAGCGCTACTATCTCGATTTTGCCCTGTTGGTGCCCGCCGCCTACGGCTACTATGTGCTCAGCAATCGCGGAACGATCGCGATTCTGCGGAATCAGGTGGGCGGCGACCCGTTCAGCGATCCGTTGCTGTTCCTGGTGCCGGCGCTGACCATCTTTGCGGTCTCGCTGATGGTGGTGCGCGTCTTTCCGCTGGTGATGGAGCTGCTGGGCTGGCTGGCGGGCAGGTTCATGCGGGCGCTGTCGGTGGTGTTGGCGCTGCGGCAACTCGCCCGCGTGTCCAGCCAGTATACGGGCGCGTTGCTGCTGATGGTCCTGACGCTCAGTATGGCGACGTTCACTGCGTCGATGGCGCGCACGCTCGATCAGAGCGTGGTCGACCATGTGTACTACAAGTATGGCGCTGACTATCAGTTCCTCGATCAGGGCGAGACGCAGGACGATATGATCACGCAGCCGGCAGGGAGCGGCGCAACGACGACGGCCACAGGTGCGGTCGAAGCGGAGCAGAGCAGCAGTTGGGCGTTTGTGCCGGTGAGCGAGCATTTGAAGGCGCCGAGCATCATTGGCGCCACGCGCGTGGGCGAGTACACGGCCAGCGCCGTGGGCGCCGGAAGCGCCGGGCGCGCATCGTTCTATGGCATCGATCGACTCGATTTCCCGTCGGTCGCCTTTTTCCGACGCGACCTGGCCTCGAGTTCGCTGGGCGCGCTGATGAATCGCCTTGCGCTGGATCGCTCGGCATTGCTGGTGAGCGAGAGCGTCATGCGCGATTTCGCCGTGCGCGTCGGCGATCGGGTCAACCTGAACCTGGTGGCGTACGGCGAACGCGCCACGGTGCCGTTCATCGTTGCCGACGCCTTTCGATATTTCCCCACCTGGTACCCCGATGAAAACAATCTTTATTGCCTCGTGGGCAATCTGGACTATGTTTTCGAGCGCCTGGGGGGCATCTTTCCGTACCAGGTATGGATCACCACGGTGCCGGGAACGCCGACGGCACAGGTGAAGCGTGAGCTGGCCGAACTGGACATCAATGCGACCTTTATCAAGTCGACGGCCGACGAGGTGGCGGCGGTGCGCAATCGTCCCGAGCGGGCTGGCGTGTTCGGCATCCTGTCGGTCGGCTTTGCGGCGGCCGCACTGTTGACCACACTGGGCTTTGTGCTACACTCATTAATCGCGTTTCGGCGGCGCTTTATCGAGTTTGGCGTGCTGCGCGCAATCGGGCTGTCGCTGGGACAGATGGTTTCGTTCCTGGGACTGGAGCAACTGCTGCTGATCGGCACGGGCGTCAGCGCGGGGACACTGTTGGGTGTGTGGGTGAGCCGATTGTTCATCCCATTCCTGCAGGTGGGCACCGAAGCGCACTATGATGTGCCGCCGTTCGTGATCCTGATTGCGTGGGACGATATTCTCAAGATCTATGTGGTTTTTGGTGCGATTCTGGTGCTCGCGGTAGCGGGCATGATCTACTTGCTGATGCGGCTGAGGATCTTTGAGGCCGTCAAGCTGGGCGAGTCGGTCTAGCGAATGGCGTGTGAGCCGGGGTGCGCCGGAGCGCATCGCCGAGCCACATACGGGTAAGGACGAGGTGAGATGGCGAGCAACGGGCCTCTGATCCTGTGCGACAATCTGGTCAAGATATACAAGGTACAGGATCTGGAAGTGGTGGCGCTGCAGGGACTCGACCTGGTCGTCGAGCGCGGCGAATTCATGGGCATCGTCGGGCCCAGCGGCAGCGGCAAGTCGACGCTGATGAACATTCTGGGTGGGCTGGACGTGCCCTCCGCGGGTAAGGCGATCGTCGATGGGCAGGATCTGCTCAAATTGTCGCCGGCGGGGCTGACGCGCTATCGGCGGCACAAGGTGGGGTTTGTCTGGCAACAGCCCTCGCGTAACTTGATCCCCTATCTGAACGTGCAGGAGAATGTGGATCTGCCGATCATCGTGGGGGGCGGCATGTCGCCGAGCGAGCGGTCGGCCTGGACCCGCGAGTTGCTGGAGGCGGTGGGCCTGTACGACCGGCGGCACCACACGCTGCACCAGCTCTCCGGCGGCGAACAGCAACGCACGGCTATCAGCGTGGCGCTGGCCAACAAGCCGGTGCTTTTGCTGGCCGACGAGCCGACGGGCGAAGTGGATACGGTCACCGCGCAGGGGATTCTGGACACGCTGCGCCATCTCAACAAGACGTACCAGCTCACGATCGTCACCGTGACGCACGATCCGCGTGTTTCGGATCAGGTCGACCGCGTGGTGGGTATTCGCGACGGCAAGACCTCCAGCGAGCGCGTGCGCCGCGTGCAGGGCGAGCTGGGCCAGCCGGCTGAAACCGACCGCGATGCGCCCGAGCAGGCAGCCGACTCGGCCGGTCAGCCCAAGCAGGGGCAGGTAACCTATCACGAGTATGTGGTGCTCGACAGCGCCGGCCGGTTGCAGTTGCCGCGCGAGTACCTGGAGGAGCTGGGCATCTCAGGTCGCGCGCAGGTAGAGATGACCGAGAAGGGCATCCTGGTGGTGCCGGCCAGGCATCAGGAGCTGGGCGCGAACAACGTTAACTATGCCGACGTCGCCGAATCGTGGGGGCCTCAGAAGCGTTCACGCGGGCACAATCTGGGTCGCCGGGTCAAGAGCGTGCTGGGCAAGCGGGCCGCCCGGCGTTCGGGCGATGAGGACCGGTCAGAGTCGGCGCCGAAAGGACGGGCATAGCTGTGACGGAGATAACACCTGAGTATGTCGCGGAGGGCAGCGACATCGCGCGCGTCTACAAGGTCGACGGCAGTGAGGTGCACGCGCTGCGAGGTGCGAACTTTTGGGTCAAGCCGGGCGAGTTTGTGGCCTTGATGGGCCGCTCGGGCTCGGGCAAGACAACGCTGCTGAACATCATCGGCGGGTTGGACCAGCCCAGTTCGGGGGAGATCCGCCTCTTTGGGCACGATGTGTCGAGGTTCTCCGATGCGGAGTCCACCGCTCTTCGGCGTCGGCAGATCGGGTTCGTGTTCCAGTCGTTCGCGCTGATGCCCACGATGTCGGCCTTTGAGAACGTCGAGCTGCCGATGCGCATGCTGAGCCTGGCGCGACGCGATCGTCTGACGCGTGTGGACGAGTGCCTGGAGGTGGTCAAGCTGACGCGCTGGGCCAAGCATCGCCCCCAGGAACTGTCCGGCGGGCAGCAGCAGCNNTCCTGGCCGATGAGCCCACCGGCGAGCTGGACAGCGTGACGGGCCGTGGCATCATGGCGCTGTTCCGCAGCATTGCCGATGAAGAGCACGTCACCATCATGATGGCGACGCACGATCCCACCATCGAAGAGTACGTGGATTATACCTATCGCATGGCCGATGGCCGCGTGTTGAACGAACGCTGATAGACGGTCCAAGGTCGGAACGTAAACCGAGCTTGTGCTCGCAGCTTGCGGGCACTGCTCGGTTTTCAGTACGGGGGAATTCGCATGATCGTAGAAATGCAAAAGGGCGCTCCGCAGGCTCAAGTCGATGCCGTGGTCAATCGCGCGTCCAGGCTGGGCTTTGAGGTACAGCTCAACATGGGCACCGACAAGGTGGTCGTGGCCATCCTGGGCAGCGACACGGGCAGTGTTTCAACCGATACCTTTGCCGTGCTGCCGGGCGTGGAGCAGGTCACGCGCATCATGCGCCCCTACAAGCTGGCTTCGCGCGAGTTCCAGAAGGAACCGACGCTGGTGCCGCTGGGGGATGCTGTCGTGGGCGGCGACAGGGTGGTGCTGATCGCCGGCCCGTGCGCGGTCGAGTCGCCCGAGCAGCTGCTCAAGACGGCGCAGCATGTCAAGCGGCTGGGGGCTACGGCGCTGCGGGGCGGCGCCTACAAGCCGCGCACTTCGCCGTTCAGCTTTCAGGGCTTGGGCGAGGAGGGTTTGCGCATTCTGCGCGAGGTCAAGGCCGAGGTGGGATTGCCGATCGTGAGCGAGGTGACCGATCCCCATTATCTCGATGGCATGATGGATGTGGTGGATGTGTTGCAGATCGGGGCGCGTAACATGCAGAACTATAGCCTGCTGCGCGCAGTGGGCCAGAGCGGGCGCCCCATCATCCTCAAACGAGGGCTGGCGGCGACCGTCACCGAGTGGCTGCAGGCGGCCGACTATGTGCTGGCGGCGGGCGGATACGCCCTGATCCTGTGCGAGCGCGGCATCCGNNCGGGGCCCGCAACATGCAGAACTTCTCGCTGCTGAAGGAGGTGGGAAAGGTCGACCGGCCGGTGATGATCAAGCGCGGGCTGATGACGTCGGTGGACGAGTGGCTGGCCGCGGCCGAGTACGTGCTGGCGCAGGGCAACCAGATGGTGATCCTGTGCGAGCGCGGCATCCGGACCTTTGAGACGGCGACGCGCTTTACGCTTGACATCGCCTCGGTGGGCGTGATCAAGCGCTTTTCGCACCTTCCGGTGGTGGTGGACCCAAGCCACGCCGCCGGGCACTATCAGTTGGTGCCCACGTTGGCGCGCGCGGCGGTGGCCGCAGGGGCTGACGGCATCCTCATTGAGGTGCATCCCGATCCGGCGAATGCGCTTTCGGATGGCCTGCAGAGCCTGACGTTCCACGATTCGGAGCGCCTGGTGAACGAAATGCGCGCGATCGCAGGGGTTCTGGGGCGGAGCATGTAGCGCTCAGATCAACCCACCGCGTACAGCGCGTACGGCCGCCTGCGTGCGATCTGAGGCGCCCAGCTTGTCCATGATGTTCTGTACGTGCGTCTTGATGGTGGTGGGGCTGAGGATCAGGCGGTCGGCGATCTCCTGATTGGTCAGGCCATCCGCAATCAGCCGCAGCACCTCGAGCTCGCGCGGCGAGAGGGCCTCGGCCAGAGGCGCCCCGGTCGCGCCGCCCAGCGTTCGGGAGGGATGGGCGATCTCGCGCAGCAGTTGCGGCATGAGCGAGGGTGCCACGATGCCGCCGCCTTCGGCGGTGACCCGCACGGCACGCAGCAACTCGGCGCGGCTGGCGTCTTTGAGCACATAGCCCGCCGCCCCCAATGACACCGCCCGGAAGAGATACTCGGAGCTGTCGTACAGCGTCACCATGATGACGCTGACGCGCGGCGCGATGGTCTTGACCTGCTCGAGCGCGGCGAGGCCATCCATGCCGGGCATACGCACGTCCATCAGCACGATATCGGGTGTCAACTCGCGCACCAGCCTGAGGGCCTGCTCGCCGCCGTTCGCCTCGCCCACGACGTTGAGGTCGGGCTCGGCCTGCAGCATCGCGCGCAGGCCCTGCCGGACGATGGCCTGGTCATCCACAATCAGCACGCGGATCATGCTCCCCCCTCGCGGGTCGCGCGTGCACGGTCCAGTGGAATGCTGACGCCGATGCGGGTGCCGCGCCCGGGCTGGCTCTCGATATCGCACCAGCCGCCCCACATGCGCGTGCGCTCGCGAATTCCCACCAGCCCCATGTGCAGGCCGCGCTGCGGCTCGGACGGCACGGCGTTGGGGTCAAAGCCTTGGCCCCAATCGCGAATGGTCACGCTCAGAAGGTTGCCTTCGACCTCCAGGCGCACCTGGGCGCGTGTGGCCTGGGCGTATTTCTGCGCGTTGTGGGTGGCCTCCTGGACGATGCGAAAGAGCGCCGTCTCCAGCGCAGGGGGCAGGGGCGGCCACTTGGGCGAGACCACCAACTCGACGTGCCAATCAGCCTCGGCCATCAACTGGGCCACGTAGAGGCGCAGCGCGTGCACCAGGCCAAGGTCATCGAGCCCGGCCGGGCGCAGTTGTCCGATCAGACGGCGGGCCTCGTTGATGGCGCGTTGCAGCAGTTGGATGCCCTGCTCCAGCTCGCGCGCCTCGGCGGCGGGGTCGCGATCGCGCCAGGCCTGAGCGGTCTGCAGGTGCTGGTAGGAGGCCACGATGATCTGCACGAGGGTGTCGTGCAGATCAAAGGCCAGGCGGCGGCTGTCCTGCTCCTCGTTGCTGATGACGTCCTCGACGAAGGAGCGCAGTTGCTGGCCCTGCAGTTCCACCTCGCGATAGAGCTGGGCGTTGTCGAGCGCGATGCTGGCCTCGGATGCCAGGTAGCTGAGCAGGGTGAGCGCCTCGTCGTCGACGAGACGCGCGTCGGACGCGTAGAGCTCCAGGGTGCCCAGGCATGCGCCGCGCACGATCAGGGGCGCCAACGCCACGCTCCCGCCCGATTCGGCGCCCGCCTCGGGTACCACGATCGCGCGGCAGCGCTCCGCGGTACAGACCTCGGCGCGCAACACCGCCACCTGCTCCGACTGCGCCCAGGCTGTCGAGGCGGCGTCCATGCCCTCGGCATAGTCGCAGGGCTGGCCCGTAGCGTCCTGGGCAAGGCAGAGGCGGCAAGCCGCCGTGTCGAACAGCCGACGGGCGCCGGTCACAGCGGCGCGGCGCACCTGCTCCAGCGCCAGACTGGAGCCGATGGCCTGCGAAGTCTGGAACAGCGCCAGCAGATGATCGAGGTTCTGCCGCAGTGATTGATACAGGCGGCCCTGTTCGGCGAGGCGCTCGTTCAGGTCAGCCAGTTGGCGATTGCGCTGCTGCAGGGCGTCGCGGATCTCGGCCAGTTCGCGGTTCTTGTCGGCCAGAGACGCCACGTACTCGTGCTGAGGATCGCCCTCCAGCGGCAGCGCGGAAATGCGCAGGCGCCCGCCCGACATGCTGAGGCGGTGGGGGCGGAACATCGCGTCCGAGTAGCGGCCCCAGACCTTTTGCGGCGTGATCAGCAGGTCGTCGCCCAGCGGGTCTACCTTGACAAAGATCTGCGTGCAGTCGCGCACGGCCGCGATGGTGGCGGATCCGTAGTGCCCGGCGGGCATGCACCAGTAGGCCACCGAGCGCAGCTCGTACAGCAGCGGGCAGATGGTGGTGAAAAAGCGCGCCTGAGCGTCCGGTTCGGGGAACCAGGGCGCGTAAGCATCCAGCGGGTCGAACAGCGTGTAGGCGTGCGGGCCGATGTCGCGGATGGCGGCGAACAGCGCGGCGAGCGGGTCGCTGCTGGGCGGCAGAGCGGCCATGTCTACCACGCGGCGGCGCGCAAGCGACGCTGTGTCGGCGTCAAAGCGGCCGTCCGCACGGACGTAGACCAGGTCGAGGGGGCTGGTGCGCAGGTAACTCAACATCGCGTCCACAAAGGGCGCATAGTGCGCGCCGTGTGGCGCGAAAAAGACCACGTTGTCGCCGGCGCGCAGTTCTTCCAGCAGCGCGTCGAGCTGCGGCGAGCCGGTGGAGAGCGCGGGAGTGGCTGATCGCTGCGTCATAGCGTGATTATAGCAGCAGCGGCCGCTCGGACAAACGGCGATGATAGCTTGACACGCTTCCGCCCGGGGGACATACTGACTTGGACATGAACCACGAAACACACAGAAGACACGAAAGGCGATAGACCGTGCACGGAGGCTGGCGTGGCCGAGGAAGACAAGATCATCTACAAGCAAGAGTCGTACGCCATCCAGGGAGCGATCTTTGCCGTCTACCGAGAGATGGGGGCAGGTTTTCTCGAAGCGGTATACCAGGAGTGCCTGGGGCGCGAATTTGCTCTGCGAGACATCCCGCACAGGGCACAGGTAATGCTAGCCCTAGCGTACAAGGGGCTAGCTCTCGATCAGACCTATTGCGCTGACTTTGTCTGCTACGACAAGATCATCGTCGAACTCAAAGCGACGAGCCAGCTGCGCCCGGAGCATCGTGCGCAGGTGCACAACTACCTGAAGGCCACTGGAATGCGCCTCGGGCTGCTGGTCAGCTTTGGTCATCACCCGCTCGTGGAGGTCGCGAGGATTGCTAGATGATAAATGGTGTTCTTTCGTGTAGTTCGTGTTTTTCGTGGTTACACTCTTCTCGGGCTCCGCATACGGGTGCTTGCGGACAGCTGGGAGGTGAACTATGACGCGCTCAAAGCGTTACGCGGCGCTGGAGGAGCGGCCGATCAACCGGGAGGCTTTTGTGCATCCCTGGCCTGAGGTGGGGCTGGTGGTGAGCGATGGCCCCTATGACCCCGCGCCCAGCCTGCGTGTGGAGAGGGGGCGCGTTGTCGAGATGGACGGCGTGCCGCGCGCGCAGATGGACATGCTCGAGCGCTTTATCGCCGACCACGCCATTGACGCGACGGCCGCGGCCGAGGCGATGACCACGCCCTCGGAGACCATTGCGCGCATGCTGGTGGACATCAACGTGCCGCGCGAGCGACTGGTGCGCCTGGCCAGCGGCTGCACGGCCGCCAAGCTGGTCGAGATCGTGCGACCGCTCAGCGTGCTCGAGATGATGATGGCGCTGGGCAAGATGCGCCTGCGGCGCACGCCGGCCAATCAGGCGCATGTCACCAACCGCAAGGAGAGCCCGGCGCTGCTGGCGGCCGACGCCGCAGAGGCGGCGCTGCGCGGGTTCAGCGAGAACGAGACCACCGTGGGGATCGCGCGCTATGCGGTCTGGAACGCCCTGGCCATCATGGTGGGGTCGCAGGTGGGGCGCGGCGGCGTGCTCACGCAGTGCGCGGTGGAGGAGGGCGTCAACCTGCGACTGGGCTTCAAGGGCCTCACCAGCTATGCCGAGACACTGTCGGTCTATGGCACCGAGGGGGCCTTTGTCGATGGCGACGACACGCCCTGGTCCAAGGCTTTTCTGGCGTCGGCGTATGCGTCGCGCGGCGTCAAGACCCGTTTCACCTCCGGCACCGGCTCTGAGGCGCTGATGGGCCACGCCGATCAGCGCTCGATGCTGTATCTGGAGGCGCGCTGCCTGCTGGTGACCAAGGGCGCCGGCAGCCAGGGCGTGCAGAACGGCTCGATCAGCTGCGTGGCGCTGCCCGAGTCGCTGCCCGGAGGCGTGCGTGCGATCCTGGCCGAGAACCTGCTGGCCGCGATCCTGAACCTGGAGGTGGCCTCGGGCAACGACGCGCTCGCCAGTCACTCGGACATTCGCAAGACGGCCAAGCTGATGTGCCAGTTCATCCCGGGCACCGACTTTGTGCACTCGGGCTACAGTGCGGTGCCGCGCTACGACAACATGTTCGGCGGCGGCAACTTTGACGCCGACGAGTACGATGACTATTTGGTGCTGCAGCGCGATATGCGCATCGATGCAGGGCTTCATCCTGTGGGCGAGGCTCAGGCGCTGGCGATCCGCGAGCGCGCCGCGCGCGCAATGCAGGCGCTGTACGCCGGGCTGGGGCTGCCGGCCATCAGCGAGGCCGAGGTGCAGGCGGCGACGGTGGCGCACGACAGCCGCGATATGCCCGATCGCGATGTGGCCGCCGACCTGGACGCCGCCGACGCGTTCATGCACGGCGAGCGCAACATCCTGGACGCCATCGGCGCGCTGGACGCGGCCGGCTACACCGACGTGGCCGAGCGCCTGCTGGAGATGAGCCGCCAGCGCGTCATCGGCGACTATTTGCAGCCGGCAGCCATCTTTGGCGAGGATTTTCGCGTGCAGAGCGCGATCAACGACCGCAACGACTATGCCGGTCCGGGTACCGGCTACCGCCTGGAGGGCGAGCGCTGGCAGCGCGTGCAGGACATCCCGCAGGCGAAGGATCCGGCCGACTACTTGGCGGGTCATGGCGAACAGGGGGGAGCGTCCTCCTCGCTCGCCGAACGCCTGCACTCGCTGGGCGCGGCGGAAAAGGGCGCGGGGACCGAGGTGATCGTGGCCGTGGGGCCGGCCTTTGGGCGCGCCCTCACCGAGACGATCGGCGGGCTGCCGCACGGGGCGGTGCTGGAGCAGTTGCTGCAGGGCATCGCCGATGAAGGGGTGAGCGCGCGCATCGTGCAGGTGCACCACACCGCCGACTGCGCCTTTATCGGCTATGCTGGCGCGCAGCTCAGCGGCTCGGGCGTGGCCATCGGGATGCAGTCGCGCGGCACGACCGTGATCCACCGGGCCGATTTGGCGCCGCTCAACAACCTGGAGCTGTTCTCGCAGTCGCCGAACCTGACGCTCGCATCGTACCGCCAGATCGGGCGCAACGCGGCGCGCTACGCCAAGCAGGAGCGGGTCCAGCCGGTGCCGGTGAACGTGGACAACTGGGTGCGGCTGCGGCTGATCGTCAAGACGATGCTGCTGCACCGCCGCGAGATCGAACAGGTGGAGGCGGACCGGCCGCCGAGCGAGCTGCAGTACGACTGGGAGCCGGAAGGCTGATGGAGCGCCGGTATGTGGAGCGCCGGGTTTCTACCCGGCAGGGCCAGGTGGAAACCTGGCGCTCCATCAGGCCCGGCGCACGGCGACTTGGTGCAACGGTAGAGTAAGGAGTCTGCGATGAAACGGCCAGCATACCCGTTGGGCGAGCATGCTCGCGAAACGATCACCACGGTGACCGGCAAGCCTCTGACCGAGCTGACGCTGGAGGCGGTGCGCGCCGGCCGACTCGACGCGCGCGACGTGTCCATTCATCCGGACACGTTGCGGGCACAGGCTGAGATCGCCGAGGAGGCGGGCTTTACTCAGTTGGCAGCCAACTTTCGGCGGGCGGCCGAACTGGCGCTGATTCCCCAGGACAAGGTGTTGGCGGTCTACGAGGCGCTGCGGCCCTACCGCGTGCGTTACGAGCAACTGCTGGCGCTGGCCGATGAGCTCGAGGGCAACTACCAGGCCACCGAGAACGCGCGGCTGGTGCGCGAGGCCGCGGAGGCGTATCGCGAGCGCGGGCTGGGGTAGAAAAGCCTCTGGCCACGAAACAGACGAAAAAACCTGGAAGCAGCGACAGTGCCGAAGACAGGCAGACCGTAGTCGCAGACTGCCTACCGCGCCGGGGTCGGTCACAAGTGGGTGCCCATGCGCGCTAGGCATTGTTTGGTATCATGACATCCGTT
>DIVQ01000051.1 GCA_002423325.1 Anaerolineales bacterium UBA6128
CGGCTCAACGAGCAAGGCAGTCTATCGTACCGGGGCCAGCGCTATTTTGTGGCCAAGCCTCTCGCCAACGAGCGCGTCGCGATCCAGGAGTTGGCGGGCAAACTGCTTGTGCAGTACCGCCAAAAGTACGTACGCGAGGTCGACCTGGCCACCAGCACGACCCGCGCTTTCACGACTCCAGACCGCGACGGCGTCTATCTCGATGTGTCAACGATGTACTGATACACCCTGTAACCGATGTCTTGACACCGTACACTATCTGGCGCAGTTCGCCGGCGCGGCCTTTCAGCAACTTACCGGTTTGGCGTGTCGCGGGGTGCCGTCCTCCGAACTGCTTTGGCAGCAGCGCTGTGTGCTGACGTCGCAAGACAAGCCTCTGGTCGTGGCGCTGTCGCGCTCAGGTGAGACCAGCGAGACACTCTGGGCGGTCGAGGCCATGCGTGCGCGGGGCAGCGATGTGCTGGCCATCGGATGCTACGCCGACTCGCCGGTAGGACGCGCGGCGACATATATGCTCGAGCTGCCGGAAGGCCGTGAACAGAGCTATGCACAGACGCGCTCATTCGCCAGCATGTTGCTGGCCGTGCAGATGACGGCGGCGCTGATCGCCGAGGACCGGACTCTGGCGGCCGATCTGATTACGTTGCCCGACCTGGCCGATGACCTGATCGCGCGTGTCGAGCCGCTGGCACAGCGTTGGGGGCGCGACGAGACGCTCAAGCGCATGACCTTTTTGGGATCGGGGCCGCTGTACGGGCTCGCCAACGAGGCGACAGTCAAGATGAAAGAGATGTCGCTGCAGCAGGCCGAGGGTTACCACTTTCTCGAATTCCGTCACGGGCCGATGTCTCTGGTCGATGGCGAGCATCTCGTGGTGGGCCTGCTGAGCGAAAGCATGCTGATTCAGGAACGGGCCGTACTGGACGATTTGGCTGCGCGCGGCGCCAGAGTCATTGCCGTCGCCAACAGCGCCGATGGCGTGGTCGGCTATGACGAGACATGCGTATTGGGCACGCCCGTTGTCGAGACGGCGCGTGCTGTGCTGTACCTGCCTTTTGTGCAACTGTTGGCGTACCACCGCGCCATTGCGCGTGGGCTGGACCCCGATCGGCCGCGCAACGTATCGATGGCCATCACGCTTGACAGGAGTCAGACCGGGCCATGAACGCTCGACCGTACGACGTGCTGATAGTCGGAGAGCTCAATGTAGACATTGTGCTCACAGGCGATGTGGTGCCCGAGTTCGGCCAGACCGAAAAGCTTGTCGACAGCCTCACGGTGTGCGCGGGCAGTTCGTCCGCGATTTTCGCGGCTGCGGCGGCCAAACTGGGGTTGAGAGTGCTCTTCACGGGTCGGGTGGGCGACGACTTGTTCGGGCGCTTTCTGATCCAGTCGTTGGAGACAGTCGGCGTGGAAACAGATCGCATCATGTTGGATCCTGACGTTCAGACAGGCGCCTGCGTAGTGCTCTCGCGCGCCGGAGGCGCAGACAGGGCCATGCTCACATATCTGGGATCCATCGCCAAGGTGGATGAGCGCGACGTGTCGCCGGATCTGTTCTACCTCGCGCGACATCTGCACGTTGCCAGCCCTTTCCTGCTCAAGGGATTGCGTGCGTACATGCCCGAGATGATGCGCGAGGCGCACGCGACGGGCATGACTGTGTCTCTGGACACGAACTGGGATCCCGAGCAGCGCTGGGACACCGCGGGGCTGTTCGATGAACTGGACCTGTTCCTGCCGAACGAGAACGAGTTGCTGGCCATCACCCGCCTTCAGGATGCGGAGCAAGCGTTGAACGCGATGGCGGCACGCGTGTCCCTTCTCGCGGTGAAGCGCGGCGAACGTGGTGCTACGGTGTGTCGCGGCGCTGAGCGAATCGATGTGCCGGCAGTCGCGGTTGATGTGGTGGACAGCACGGGGGCCGGTGATAGCTTTGACGCCGGCTTTCTGGCAGGCTGGCTCAACGGACTCAGCCTGCGGGGTTGTGGCCTGCTGGGAAGCGCCTGTGGCACACTCACTACGCGCTATCCCGGGGGGTTCCGCGGCCAGCCCACTTGGGATGAGGCGGCGGCCTTTGTGCGCCAACGCCTGCACGAGGAGCTCGCCTGATCAGTGTGCACTGTTGACAGGCGTTCTGCAGCGCCTAGAATGTGCGGCGCTGGCAGCCTCGCGGCTGGATCGAAACAAGGACGGGGGAGTCAAAGAGATGACCTACACCTATGCGGTGCGTGGTTGGATGGAGCTGAGCTGGCCCGACGTAGAGTTTGAAGGCGTGGACGAGACCGCTGAAGAGCACGCGGACAAGGTCAGTCGCGTGCGTGCGCTGCTCACCGTCAGCTTGCCGGAAGCGGAGCTGTTGCAGGAGGACGCGCCGATCCGTGAACGTCTCAAGGCCGGCTGGGCTTTTCCTCAGCACGATCTGGAGGGCACCGAGTACATCTTTTTCGGGACCGACGCTGTTGAGGATCCGGCAGACGTGATGAGTCTGCTCAAGGAGATTCTAGCGATCGACAAGTTCGCCGATGGCTACTTTACAGTGGAGGGGGAGGACGGCGAGCAGTATCGCCAATGGATGATCATCAGCGGCAAGGTCTACACGCGCAAGGAGCTGTTCCCCGACTTTGACCAGGAGGGCACGCCCCCCGGCTATGCCCTCGTTTTTGACGCAGCTTCTTCATAGTCCTTTTCGGCCAGGAAGCGGTCGGCCTCGATGGCCGCGGCGGCGCCCGATCCCGCGGCGATCACGACTTGGCGGAAATGGGGATCCTGGACATCCCCGGCAGCGAACACGCCGGGGATGTTTGTGTGTTGTTGCTTGTCGGTGATGATGTAGCCGTTAGGATCGAGCGCCAGTTGGTCGACGACGAGATCCGTATTCGGCACCAGACCAACATAGACAAACACCCCGTCAGTGGCTATCTCAGAGGTGTCGCCGGTGACGGTGTCATGCAGGCGCACTCCCGTGACGACGTCGCCGCCCAGCACCTGGTCTACCACGGCGTTGAGCACGAAACGCACCTTGGGGTTGTCGCGGGCGCGCTCCTGCAGGATTGCGCTCGCGCGCAGCTTGTCACGGCGGTGGACGATGATGACTTCGCGAGCAAATCGCGTAAGGTACAGTCCTTCGTCGAGCGCACTGTCGCCGCCGCCCACAACCACGACGGTGCGGTCACGGTAAAAGTAGCCGTCGCAGGTGGCACAGAACGACACGCCTCTGCCGATGAACTTGTCCTCGCCAGGCACGCCGAGGCGCCGCGGCGAGGCGCCCGTGCAGAGGATCAGCGAGCGTGCGTAATAGCCGCCCTCGTAAGTTTCAACCTCGAACGGGTAGACCTTAAGGTTGAGCTCCGTCACCTGCTCGTAGGCAATCTCGGCGTTAAAGCGCTGAGCCTGCGCCGACATTTGCTCTGTGAGGGTGTAGCCGTTGATGCCCTCCGCGAAGCCCGGATAGTTCTCCATCTCGTTGGTGGTGGCGGCCTGACCGCCAAACGCCTGCCCCACGAGAATCAGCGGCTCGNNGGCGCCGATGATGATGAGTTTGCGTGTGGGCCACTCCGTCGAGCCACTCTCCTCGGGTTGGTCCTGTCTGAGCTTGTCGATGTCCAGTGAGAATGTCAGGTTAGTCATGGTCGGTCTTCCTCATTTGGGGCCTACAGCGTTTGCACGGTGAGCGCCAGTATCGCGCAAAAACGCGTTTACTTGTGTACCAGCACCCAGGTGCCGGGCTTGCTGGCGGTGGCGCTGACGGATTTGTTGCCTGCGGGCAACACCGGTTCAGTCCAGCTAAAGAGCCATTCGGCGTCTTCAGCGCGCATATTGACGCAACCGTGGCTCATCGGATTGCCAAAGTTGTTGTGCCAGTAGGCCGTGTGGAAGGCCATGGCGCCGACGAAGTACTGCACCCACGTGACGTTCGGCAAATAGTAGCCGGGTCCCGCCATCGTCTGGGAGACGTACTTGGTCTGGATCCTGAACTTGCCCTGGCGGGTGGCTGTGCCGGTGCGACCGCTGGAGATCAGCGTTTCGAACACGAGTTCCTGGCCGTCCCAGGCATACAGAGTCTGAGTGGTCAGGTTCACCTCGATCCACTTTTCGTCAAGCGGCAGCGGCCGGTACTGAGCCGTGATCCACGCCGGCGTGCTGGTGGGCGAGGGGGTCGGTGTTATGGTGGCAGTCGGCGTCACGGTGGGCGTCGGGGTGGCCGTGGACGTGGCGGTGGGCGTGGCCGTGGCGGTGGCCGTGGCGGTCGCGGTCGGTGTTGCTGTGGGCGTGTAGATGCCGAGCGCCGCGCGCACGCTATGCGTGCGTGATGGGCTGTTGCCTAGAAGGAGCAGCGACACGATGCCGAACACCAGCAACGCCAGCATGCTGAGCATCAGTACATTGCCTAGTCTGCCGGAGCGCACGCCCGACGGCGGTGTCTGGGCGAGTCTGGCGCTCAAAGGAACAAATCCTTCTGGAGGCGCAATCTCGGGCCGTGCGGTGACGTCAGCGGACTCAGCCATCGCTTCGGGCTGTACACCGTCCTGTGCGGCCAACGGAGCAACGGTCTCGGGCTGTGGCGCGGCGGTCTCCGCGGACTGCGTGGGTGTATCCGCAAGGGGCGTGGGAGGCTGCTCCTGCTGCGGATGAGCGTCCTCAGCGGCTGGCTCGGGCGCCACGATAGCTGCATCCGCGTTTTCGGTCGTGTCCGATTGCGCATCCAGCCCGGCGAGTGCCGCCAGGGCCTGTTCGCTGCTCGGGTTGGCGTCCAGTACGCGCTTGTAGAGAGCACGCGCCTGCGCCGGGTCCGCTGTCAGCGCCGCGAGACCGAGCAGAGCCGGTTCGTTCTGCGGATTCAGGAGCAGCGCTGCCTCGTATAGCCGCATCGCACGCTCGTCGGCGCCGGCCGCTCTCGCTGCCTGCGCGGCCGCCAGCAGGGCGTCGAACTGAGCGCCATCGCCGTGGGCGGCGTCGTCTGTTGTGGTGTCCTGCGGATCTGAGTTCATTGGGCGGGTTCCTGTCAGATTGTCGCGAAGCGTTAACCGATAGTGTGCCAATCGTTCGCGATTATAGCACGCTGCTTTGCAGTGGGCAACAACGTGACAAGCGTGACGAGCGGTTGACAGGTACGGACTGCCGCCTATGATGGCGCCTGCGTATCACGACTCTACCACGCGAAGGTGATCCCGGCGGCCTGAGCCATACCCGCCGAGTGCGGCAACACACGGCGCCTCTGCTTTGCACGCGCGAGCAGCAGGAGGAGACGTCAAAGATGGGTGAATACGTGTATCTGGACCTCCAGCAGCAGTTGGTTGGGCATGACATCGACACGCTGTTCGCGGAGTGGCGGCCCGGCGACGAACGGCTGCTCGTGCTCAGCCCGCATGATGATGACGCTCTGTTGGGCGCTGGTTATGCGATGCGGGTCTGCCGCGACCTTGGGGCCGAAGTGTATGTGTGCATCATGTGTGACGGCCGCGCGGGGTACAGCCGCGAGGAAGAGCGCGACAGCATCGTGCAGGTGCGCATCGAGGAGTCACGTCGCGCGTATGCGGCTGTGGGTGTCGATGAACGGCATCTCGTGCATTTGGGGTTCCCCGATTTCTCACTGCGTAACTTTGTGGGGCTACTGCTTTCGGGCGGAGAGCTCGGCGCGATGCGCTCCGTGGTCGAGTTGCTGCGGCGTGCACGCATCACGCGGTTGATGATCCCCAATGGCTATCGAGAACACAGCGACCATCAGGCGGCCTACGACACTGGGCGTTACGATGGCGTGCAGGCGGGGGACCCCGTGGCGGTGGACTGGGGCGCGCCGTATGCGATCAAGAGCACGCTGCAGTACTCTGTGTGGGGGGATTTCTGCCCTGAAGATGCGTTAGTCCAGGGGCGCGATCCCGCCATTCGGGCGAATCGGGCGCTGGTGGTGCAGCAGGAGGTCGAGGACAGCATCGCGCAGGCGCTCGCAGAATGGCGTTCACAGGGCGCCATCATTGCTGATCTGCTGCTTGCGAGGCGCAGCCGCGCGTGCGAGCTCGGCCTGATGGAGCTGTACATCGCCATGGATCCTCGCCCGGCGCTCGACTACAGGCCCTACGCACGGCTGATCCGGTCGATTGCAGGGGGCTAGCGCTGGGCTGGGCGAGTCTGGAGTGCGTTATCCAGGGCTTCCTGGAGCTTGGCAATCGTGAACGGCTTGGCGAGGAGCGTGGTGATGTGCATGTCGGCCAACTGTTCGGGCGTCATCGTGTCGCCCCAGCCGGTGGAGAGGATCACGGGCGTCTCAGGCCACCGTGCGTGTGCTTGCAGCGCCACCTCGCTGCCTGGCGTATCGGGCATGCCCAGATCGGTAATGATGAGGTCAAAGCGTTGGCCAGCAAGTAGCTCAAGCGCCTCGCGGCCGCTCGACACCACGGTTGCTGTGTGACCCTCGCGCTCTACCAGGCGTTGCAGCAGTTCGCGCACGCTGTCCTCGTCGTCGACGATCAGAGCATGCACGTTAGCGCGGCTCGACGCCATGCTCGGCGTCTCCTGGTACTCTTCGCGCGCAGGTCGTTCGGCCAGAGCTGTGGACTGGGGCGGAGCCGTCGGCAGGATGACGGTGAACGTGCTCCCCCGGCACAGCGTGCTGGTGGCCTCGATCTGGCCCCCGTGACGCACCACAATGCTGCGCGACACAGTCAAACCCAGTCCGCTGCCGGTGGAGGGCTTTGTCGTGTAAAAGGGTTCAAATAAACGAGTCCGCTGCTCCTCAGTCATCCCGGTGCCGGTATCGCTGACGGAGATGACGACGTTCTCGCCCTCGCTGCGGGTGCTGATGGTGAGCCGTCCGCCCTGCGGCATTGCCTCGACCGCGTTGCTGATGAGATTGCGCAATACGCGCCGCAGTTCTCCCGCATTACCCAGGACGGGATCGGCGGCGTGCAGGTGCGTCTCGACGTGCACAGTGATGCCGCGTGCCTGCGGCTCGTCTTTCCAGGTGGGTTCGGTAAGCGCCAACACATCGCCGACCAGTGTACTGAGATCGACGGGGCTAAAGTCGCTGGTGTCATCGCCGCGGCGATAGAGTGACTGCAGCCGGCGCACGGCCTCTGCGGCGTCGTTGGCGCCGGCGATGATCCGTCGCAGATCAGCGCGAACGTCTGCGGGGTTCCGCTCGAGATCGGACAGCGCCTTTTCGGCAAAGCCCAATACTGCGACGAGGATATTGTTAAAGTCGTGCGCGATCCCGCCGGCCATCTGACCGAGCGCTCCCAGGCGCTCGGCATAGACCAGGGCTTCCTGCGCATGCACGCGTTCGCTGATATCGCGCACGAGATACACGTGGCCTGTCTGGGTGCCGCTGTCGTCATAGAGCGTGCTAAAGCTCAACTCGACCCACCGGTACTCGCCCGCGCTGTCGCGCACGCGGGTCTGAGTTTTGGAGTTGGCCTCCCATTTGGTGGCATTGCCGATCCACTCGATCACCGCCTCACGGTCCTCGGGATGCAGCATCGCCAGGATGCGAGCACTGGAGAGTGCGAGGACTTCTGCAATGGTCAGGCCCAGCAGACCCATGGTGTTGCCCATGACTTCGAGCAATGTTCCGCTGGGCGAGGTGATGAGAGTGATGTCCTGTGAGCTCTCGGCCAGGCTGCGATAGCGCGCATCGCGCGCCGCCAGGGTGCGGGCCGCCGCCGTCTCGCGCTCAACGAGTTGGCGTTCGAGGCTGGCCACGCGTTGCTCTAGCCGCGCGATCTCGGCGAGCAGCCGTGTGGGCGGGGCAGGCTCCTGCTCCGGGGGCCTCAGCGGAACAGGGACGCTGGTGGTGCGTTTCATCTGTCCTGATCCGGTTGCGTGGCGGGAGAAAGCACGCTTTGCAGGGCGCC
>DIVQ01000016.1 GCA_002423325.1 Anaerolineales bacterium UBA6128
CAGGTTGTAGCACAGCGTCTTGCCGGACGCGGTGGGGGTGATGACCACCACGTCGCGCCCCTGCAGCGCCAACGCGATCGCCTGCGCCTGGTGCGTGTAGAGGCGCGCGATGCCGCGCGCGGCCAGCGTTTGGCGCAGGCGCTCGTCGAGATCGAGCGGCCAGTCGGCCCAGGCCGGCTCACGCGCCGCGTCCTCGTGCCACAGCGTGATATTCGGCCCCAGGTCGGGGTCGCGCCGCAGGCGGGCCAGGATGTTGGACAGGTCAGGCACGGGTCCCTCTAGATGTTGCGGCTGTCGTAGGCCGGCAGCGCGTCGTCGCTGGTCTGCGCCAGGCCCTACGAGTCCCAGGGCAGCAGCTCTACTTTGTTGAGCGCGGCCACGTCACGCACGAAATCGCCGCGGATGAACCAGGGACCACCCATGTCAAAGATGCCAAAGGTGTTCGGGTCGGCTTCTCCGTTCCGGTACAGTTGCCAGGCCCGCCCGCCCACGATGAACTGGTCGCGGGGCACATCCAGCGGATCAAAGGGGATCGCCAGCCGACTCATCTGTAGATCATCCAGTTGCGCGTCCACGAGCACCCAGCGCTGCTCCACGGTGTTCCAGTATTCGCAAACCCAGTGGTCTTCGTAACGCCCCGGCGAAAAGTAGCGACCAAAACCGCAGCGCGCTCGCGCGGGCACGCCCTGCTGGCGCAGCAGCGTGGTCAGTATGACGGCAAAGTCGCGGCAATTCCCCACCAGGCGGGTCTGCGGTTCGCGGGCGACCATCAGCGGACGCGGGTCGAGCTCGACGATGCGCTCGAGTTGGCGGGCCACATCGCGCAGCTGCACCTCGTCCCCGCGCACGGATTCCTTGGGCACGCCGTAGCGCTCGGCCCAAAAGATGTGCAGTACGAGGCCCTGGACCACGCGACGCAGTGCGCCGATCTCGCGCGGCAGATCGTCCAGCAGGGGCGCATACACGCCCGGCTGGCTGATCGGCCCGTGGCTGGCGTAGAAGGCGAGAAAGTCTTGCGCCAATGGATTCACCTCCGTGCCTGGCTACTCGTACAACGCCGCCGCCGCTTCCAGCCGCTCGATCACTGGCACGCCGAACGGGCAACGCGCCTCGCAGTCGCCGCACTGGATGCAGTCGGAAGCCTGCCCCGCCAGCGCCTCGTAGGCCGCGCGCTGCTCGGGGGTGGGCGCGGCGCCGGCCTCGTCGAGCAGCCGCACCAGGGCGCCGATGTCCAGGTCCACCGCGCAGGGCAGGCAGTGGTTGCAGTAGACGCACTGGCCCTCGGGATAGTGCGAAAAAGCCGGCAAAAGCGCGGCATAGTCGCGTTCGGCTGGCGCGGCGTCATAGTAGGCCAGGACGCCCTCGAGTTCAGCGACCGATCGGCAGCCGGGTACCGTCGTCGAGACTGCGGGCTCGTTTAGCACGTAAGCCAGGCACTGCAGCGGCGTGGCGGGGCGGTCCACCGCAAAGCGCGTGGGCCCCCCGGAGGTCTCGGCGCGCCCCATCAAAAACTCGTCGACCTCGAGGGTGGTCTGAGCGCGCAGCAGGCGCCCGCCGGCAAAGACCTTCATCGCGACCAGCGCGACTTGGTGCTGCTCGCAGGCCGCCAACAGGGCGTCAAAGCCCGGCACCACCTGGCTGGTAAAGTTGACCGGGAACATCAGCACGTCGATGGCGCCGCTCTCGACCGCGCGCCGCGCAGTGGCTGCGTTGTGGCCACTGAAACCGATGGCGCGCGCCCGGCCGGCGCGCACGTGGGCCTGGGCGCGCTCCAGCAATCCGCCCGGCGCGAACAGCGCGTCCAGGTCGGCCGCGTCGTTGCTGTTGTGCAAAAAGAGCACGTCGACATAGTCGGTGCCCAACAGCCGCAGGTAATCGGCAAAGTAGCGCTCGCAGAGCGCCGGGTCGCGCGAAACGGCGTACTGGGCGCCGTCCATCACCGCGCCCAGGTGCGCGCTCAGCAACACGCGCTCGCGCCGTTCCGCAAAGGCGGCGCCCAGGTGCGCGCGAAAGTCGGGCTGCGGCCAAAAGATGTCATAGTAGCTGACACCGCGCTCGACGGCCGCGTGAATCACGCGCGTGATGTCGGCGCGCGACTGCCCGAGCAGGTATTCGGTGCCCAGGCTGATGGCGCCGACCGTCATGCCGGTGCGGCCAAGCGTGCGTGTCTGCATGGTTCGTCTCCTGTGTGTGAGTGTGCGCTGGTGCGTTCAGCACTCGCTGATGCGCGCTAGCGCGCGCTGATCAGCAGTTCCTCGCCTGCTACCGTCTCGCGTTCGAGCAGGGCGCGCCCGTCGGCGACAGCAGCGCGTCGAACGCGAGGTCGACGCGGCCCATGGGCAGGCGCGTGGGGCGCGGGGGCTCGCCGGGGCGTGCCGTGCCCTGGCCCTCAAAGACGCGCTTCAGGTTGGCGAAATCGCCCTCCTGCAGCCAGCGCCGCAGGTTGGCGTACGTGGCCTCGGGGCCGAAGCGGATGCCGCCACGGTGTTCCCAATAGTCGGCGCGGTTGATGGTGACGCGCAGGGTGTTCTCCGCCCCACAGCAGGGCGCCGAACAGACCATTGCCGAGCGGGATGCCATCGTGGGTGCTGGCAGCGGGAAAGCGCCAGGCAAGCGGCGAGGGCGTGGGCATGTCGCGTTGCTCCTTCGGGTCAGGTTGCGGGCACATGCGGACATCATAGCGCCGCGCGCGGCCTGGCGCAAGGGGGATGAATTGTGGAGCGGGCACAGAGCAGGGGCGATCCTTGTGATCGCCCCTGCGTGTAGCTGTTGCGAGGGGACGGCCCACCAGCGGTCGGAGCAACCGCGCACGCACGTGATTGGCCGCATTCTCCACGCCGAGACCCGGCGCGCCTACGGGGGCTGGTAGACCCAATCGTGTGCGATCTGTGCCATGCGGGGGTGCTTTTTGTCGCGTTCGGAGAGCACGGGCTCGCGGATCGGCCAGTCGATCGCCAGCTCGGGATCGTCCCAGGCGATACCACGCTCCAGCGTGGGCGCATAGTAAGAGGTGACCTTGTAGAGGAACTCGGCGACCTCACTGGTGACGCAAAAGCCGTGTGCGTAGCCCACCGGGATATACAGCTGACGGCGGTTCTGCGCAGAGAGCGTTACCCCCACCCACTGGCCGTAGGTGGGGGAGCCGTGGCGGATGTCCACGGCCACGTCGAACACCTCGCCGACCGCGACGCGCACCAGCTTGGCCTGGCCGGGCGGCGTCTGGTAGTGCATCCCGCGGAGCGTGCCGTACACCGAACGCGAGTGGTTGTCTTGCACAAACCGGTCGTTGATGCCGTGTGAGGCGTATTCACGCGCGTTATAGCTCTCGTAGAAAAAGCCGCGCACATCCTCGAACACCTGTGGTTCGATGATGCGCACGCCGGGCAAGCGGGTCTCGAGCAGGTGCATGCTGGCGCTCTCCTCATCGTCGGCACTGCGACGGTTTACGGTCACACAGGATGTATAGGCCGAGGGCAGGGGATCTGTCAAATCGGCGCCCGTAGACGCCGCCGATTTGACGGCTGCGCTTTCTTATGCGATAATAAAAGACGGCTTTGGTGACAAGGCCTCGATATCAGGAACTGTGGGGGATCGCGAGCAATGCAGGGTGAAGACGTCATGGCTGAACAGACGGAGCAGGTTCAGCCAGCAGAAGTAGAGACGAGCCAGACGATGGCCACCGGAGCCGCCCAAGCTCCTGAATCCAGTGCCGACGCGGTCGTCAACGAAGCCCGCCGTCCGGTCAAGCCGGAGGCGAGTATTGAAGCGCTCAAGCCTGGGATGCGGATGAAGGGCAAGGTCCGCAATGTAGTCGACTTCGGCGCCTTTGTGGATGTGGGCGTCAATCGCGACGGCCTGGTTCACATCTCGATCCTCAAGCAGGCTGGGATCGACAAGAACATCAAGACCGGCGATGTCATCGACGTGGTCGTGCGTCGCATCGAACTCGACAGCAATCGCATCAGCCTGACCCTGCCTGGCGCCGAAGAGGCCGAGGCGGAGGGCAAGGCGTCTCTGGCGAGCCTGGACAGGAATCAGGTAGTCTCCGGGCGCGTGGTGCGCCTCGCCGATTTCGGCGCCTTTGTCGACATTGGCGCGCAGACCGACGGTTTGGTGCACGTGTCGCAGCTCTCCAACGACTTTGTGCGGCACCCGTCCGAGGTGCTCAAGGTCGGGCAGGAAGTCCAGGTGCGCATTCTGGAGGTCGACACGCGCAAGCGTCGCATCTCGCTGACGATGAAAGAGATGACGGACGACGACGGCGATGCGTCGGTCGAGTCCGCGCCGCAGGGACCCCAGGAGCGCATGCCGACAGCGTTTGAGGTGGCCTTCCAGGAGGCGGTCAAGCGGCAGCGTCGCACGCGCAAGTAGACCGCGCATTTTGATTGAACGACAAGGCAAGCGCCTCGCTTGCCTTGTTTTGTTTGGCGCGCCCCGCGGTGCTGCCATCGGGGGAGTCTGCTGGTGTCGCACACTGTCTGGCGGGCGCTGTCTGCCAGGTTGGCCAAACTGTGCTATAATGCCGCTGCTGAACAGCCTGCGCGACGCGACTGCGTCCGTGCTGTGATGGTTTGCATATAAAGCTGTCCCGTCGGAGCGAGATGAACACGCGCCCCAACCTTCTTGGCAATCTGCGTCTTGGCCGCGACCAGATCTTTTGGTTGGTGGCCGGATTGGTCCTGCTCGTCTATGCGCTGTTTGTGCTGGACACCCTGCGCTTTGTCGCCACGCTGGTAGCCCTGCTGCTGGCGATCACCGTGCACGAGTGCGCGCACGCCTGGAGCGCCAGCCTGCTGGGCGACCCGACAGGGCGCAACCAGGGGCGTGTGTCGCTCAACCCGCTGGTGCACCTCGACCCGCTGGGCAGCATTATGATGGTGGTGACAGCGCTGACGGGCATGGGCATCGGCTGGGGCAAGCCTGTGCCGGTGGCCACTTATCGCCTGCGCTACGGCCCCTATGTCGGCCACGGCATCGTCTCGCTTTCGGGGCCAGCGGCCAACCTTATCGTGGCGA
>DIVQ01000123.1 GCA_002423325.1 Anaerolineales bacterium UBA6128
AGAGAGGAGGCATAGGCCACCAGACCGTAGCGCGAGACGCGGCCATAGGTGGGCTTGAGCCCTGCCACGCCGCACAAGGCTGCGGGCTGGCGCACGCTGCCGCCGGTGTCGCTGCCGAGGGCGCCCAGACACGCGTCGGCGGCCACCGCTGCGGCGCTGCCGCCCGACGAGCCGCCCGGCACGCGCGTCAGGTCCCAGGGGTTGTGGGTGGGGCCATAGGCCGAGTTCTCGGTGGAAGAGCCCATCGCGAACTCGTCGGTGTTGGTCTTGCCGAGCACAACGGCGCCCGCGTGCGCCAGTTTGGCGACGACGGTGGCGTCATAAGGCGGCACAAAGTTGGCCAGGATGCGCGATCCGCAGGTGGTTGTGATGCCGCGCGTGCAGAGCACATCCTTGATGGCCAGCGGGACTCCGAGCAGGGGGCCGTCCTCGCCGGCGGCGCGGCGCCGGTCGGCCTCACGCGCCTGGTCGAGCGCGCGCTCGGGCGTGACGCACAGGTAGGCGTGGAGGTCGGGGTCAACCTGTGCAATGCGCTGCAGCAGCGCCTGCGTGAGTTCCACCGACGAGACCGCGCGGGCGGACAGCATGGCGGCGGCCTGGTGGATGGTGGCAGCGTAAAGCTCCAAGCGGGAGGACCTCCTGTGGAGCAAGGCATAGTATCGCAGAGTCGCTTCGGGTCGCGACTAACTCTGATCCAGGATGGGTTTGACGCGGAAATAGTCTCCGTCACGTTGCGGCGCGTTGGCCAGCACCTCTTCGGCAGTCAGCGATGGCCGAACGACGTCGGGTCGGGTGACGTTGCGCAGGTCGAACACCTGGGCGGTGGGCGGAATGCTGTCGGTGTCGAGGCGCTTGAGTTCCTCGGCCCAGGCGAGCACGTCCGACAACTGCTGAGCAAAGCGCTCCACCTCATCGTCGGTGAGCGCGAGCTTGGCCAATTCGGCGATGTGACGCACCTGTTCGTGCGAGAGCTGCATGCTGGTTTGTCCTGCTGTGGTGCACGTGTGCGCGGGCAAGGGACACGCTAGACGGTGGGAGTATAGGCCAAGGGGCCGCTTGCGTCAACCGCGTTGCGCGAGAGGGCGTCAGGTGAGCGTAGGTCGCGGCACGCGGGTCGGGCGCGGCGGCAAGACCGGAGTCAGCGTGCCGGTCGGGCTGGGTTGTGGCGAGGGCGTGGCCGTCGATGTGGGCAACGCCGAGGTCGGCAGCGCAGTAGCGGTACGCGTGGGCCCGTCGGGGGTGGTTTCGACGGGCGCAGCCGTGTCGGACGGCGCGGCGGTGGGCTCGCTGGTTGCCGGGCCTGGCGTATCTGTGACGGGCTGCGTCTCGCTGAGCGCTGCCGTCGGTGGTCGAGCGGCGCCGCCCGGCACCTCTGTGCCGGCGGGGCCGGGCGGCGCCAGGCGCACCAGCACGAACGAGATCAGCGCGATCGCCAGGACGAAAAAGACGACGCCCAGCACGATGAGCAACTGGTGCTTGTCTTCGCCCGGAGGTGAAAGCGAGTCCATCAGCCGAGCAACTCCATGTTGACGTAGGGCACGAACACCTGGCGACCATCTGCCATGCGTACCTGGGCGCCCATCGCGCGGGTGCCGATGGCAGTCTCCTGGGGCGTGTCGGGCAGCAGGATGACGCGGCCCACCATCCCCAGGTAGGGGGAGCGCGTGAGCCGGACAAGCGCGCCCACGGTGAGTGGGTGCGCCAGAACCAGTGCGTGTGACGCGGGCGCCGGCTCGCCGCCCAGTGGCACGATCAGCTCGGGCCCGCTCTGGGCGTCACCTCCGCCGCCCGCGAGGATCGCTTGGCGTCCATGGAGAGACAACAACAGCTCAAAGACAGGGGACGCCATCGGAATGTGTCCCATGCCCTCGGTGACCACAATGGGCATCCCGATCTGCTGGCAGAGCGGACGCAGGCTGGCGGCGATGCTGCCAACCAGGATGCCGTTCAGGCGGAATTGGCCGGCGCGCGCCAGCACGCGCGGGTCATCGAGGATGCCGCCCACGAGCAGCGCGCCGCGGTACCGCATGCCCACCTTGTCCCAGGTCAACGTTTCGTTAGCAGCGCCCGTCATCACCGCGAGCGGGCCCAGGCGTCGCTCGCCGCTGCCCCAGATGCCCCGCACCAGGGCGGCGACGGTCCCGATGGAGACGCCGCGTTGCGGGTGCACCTCGAGCACGCGGCCGGGGATGTAGGCGTGCAGTCGGTGTGGTTCAGGCCGCTGGCGGAACAAGAGTTGCCCGGCGACGATGGCCTGCACGGTGCCGTCACAGGGGGCCAGCGCGCTGCGTCTGCGCAGGCGCGGCCAGCGCGCGGTGGCGAGCGGCGTGCCCGCCGTGACCTCGTCTCCGGCGGAGACCAGCAGGTGACGCTCCAGCGCGCGTACGCTGAGGCCTAACTCGGCTGCTAGGTCGATGGCGTGGAGCTGTCCGTCACAGTGGGCTTCCGCCAGCACGTCGTCGGCCTGTACCTGGTCGCCGAGGTGTACCAGCACCTCGCCCGGCACGGGCAGGAGTTGTCGGCGTACCAGTTGGGTTGAGGACGCAAAGCGCGTCTCAAGCAGGCCAGTGGACATCGCTGATCAGATTCTCCAACCAATTCCGCAGCTTTTTCGTGCGTTGACGTGTGTCCTGGGGCAGTGCCAGTGGGCGGCCGCGTGTGTCCACGACGATCCCCAGGCTGCCGCCGCGGATCTGGGCCTTGCCGCCCAAGCCCTTGCGCCCCAGGCCGATATCGAACTGGGTGCTGGGCCGCACCTCGATGATAGCGTGTTCGTGCAGCGCAAGCGGAAAGCGCTGTATGACGCCCGCGGGCACATCGACCTCGGTGACCTGGCCCTTGTCCTGGCCGTTGGCCGAGCGGATAATCCGCAGGTTGAGCGCCGACTCGCCGTCGCGGGCCTCGCCGATCGGTGCGATCAACGTACCGAGCTCGCGGAAGGCGTCGCGTTCGAGGACCTGGGCGGCGGCCATGGGCGCTACGGCTGCGAGGGCGCCCAGTTGCGGCCAGATGGATGCCCAATCGACTACCAAACGCGTCAGACCCACCGGCTGCAGCGCATCGAGCAGCGTGATGGCAAGCAGGCCCTCCTGCGGGGTGTGCGCGATGGCGCCGCCACGGGCCGCGATCAGATCAAAGGGCGGTGTGGTCTCGACCGCGGCGGCGTCGGCGCCGGCGTCAGACCAGTAGCGCTGACGCATGGCGCGAATCACCAGCAACAGGGCCTGCCGGACGACGGCGTGCAGTGTCAGCAGCTCTTCCATCGTCTGCGGGATGCTTTGCGGGCGCAGGCGCGCGTTCTCCAGGCGCTGGCGCACCTCGTCGTCCGAAGCGCTGAGCGGGATCCAGCGTTGCACGTGGCCGATGCCCGAGTGCTCGAGCACGCGGCTGATGCCACTGCCTGCGCCCAGCGCCGCGCCCAGGCTCCACTGGTAGGTGGTGCCGCTGGCGGCGCCGATGAGGGTGGTGCTGCCGCCCACATCCACGCCCAGCACGCCCTGGGTCAGCTCGTTGCGGCGTGCGATGTAGCGCAGCACGTCGCCGTACGCCTCGGTCGTGGCTCTGACAGGCGCCTGTGCCCAGCGCGAAAGGCGCTCGTAGCCCGGCAGGGCGGCCAGTTTGTCGCGTTCATAGATGCTGGCCAGCTCGCGTTGCAGCTCGCCCAGGCTCTCGGTGTAGACGTTGGGGCGTACGTTGTCGACGACGCGCAGGTCAAACAGCGGCGACAGCAGCGCAGAGACCGCCTTGCGCGCCTCCAAGTTGCCGGCATAGACCACGATGGGCCGGCGTTGCGCGGGCACGTCGTCGTAGGCGGCGGCCAGCACGCGCGCCGCGCTCTCCTGCGGTTCTACCGGCCCGCCGTCGATTCCCCCGACCATCAGGATGACATCGGGCGGGTCTTCGCGCAGGCGCGCCAGCACCTGGTTGTCCCAGCGGCGCATGTGCTTGCTGAGAGAGATGCTCTCGGTGACCAGCGCGTTGGTCGAATCGCAGACGGCCTGGGCGCTTTCGACGCTCAGCGTGGCTGTGAGGCCGACGATGGCGCAGCGCAACGCCCGGGCGGCGCTGCAGGTGGCCACGAACAGGTCGACCCCCTCGCCGGTATCCCGTTCGGGCGTGATCAGCTGGATTGGGCCAACCTCGGCCACGCTGGCGGGATCGGTGGGGTCGACCGGTTGCTCAAGCCTCTGGAGCATGGGGCGTTGCGCGATCTGCTCCAGTTGCTGGATGGCGCGTACGACGCCGATCATCAGGTCGTTTTCAGGCTCGTGCACGGTGCTGGGGTATTCGGCGCGCGCCACAAAGCGGTGGACGCCATCCACTACGTCGAGCAGGCAGACGTGCGTGAGCGTGCTGCCGACATCGACGGCCAGAACAGACTGGATCGCTTTCTGGTCACTCATGCGCTATAACCCCATCCTGCTGAAGAGAGCCAGCCAGTCACGCACCAGGAAATCGAGCCGGCTGAGGAGTATCGCAAAGAAGGACATGAGCGCGCCCGAAAGCAACGCGCCAAATGTGATGGTGATGACGACGCGCCCGACGCCGCGCGAGGCGGTAAGCAGGCCATCCAAAAAGCCGGCGCGGCTGCCCTGCTTGCGCGTGCGGTAGTGGAAAACGCTCAACACG
>DIVQ01000118.1 GCA_002423325.1 Anaerolineales bacterium UBA6128
TGGTCTTGCCGCAGCCTGAGGGGCCTACGAATACGAGGAATTCCTTGTCGGCAACTTTGATGCTGAGGTCGTTGACGGCGATGACGTCGCCGAAGCGTTTGACGACATGATCGTACGTTACACTGGCCATGTCTGACTCCTGTATGTGAGGGCATGCGCGCTCTGTCAGAGCGGCATCATGTGGGGCGCTTGTGGCAGAACTGTTCGGTCGACGCTCCTCGGAGAACGCCTCCGGGAGTGCGGGCGTAGCGCCAAAACCGACCCCAAGCGCAACCATGCGGTGCGACAGTGGTCCGTACGCGGCTCATTCGATAGGCATGCCTCCTTCGCTGCGAGGGGCAGAGACTGACGCATCTACGCGTCGCGCTCTGCAAGGCGATGGACGCACACACCGGCCTGGCGTATGCCTTTCAGCCGGTGCCGATCACACAGCCAGTATATCATGTGCATGGGACAGCGTCAATCCCGTTGCACGCGAGGGTATGGAAGCAGGCGGATCTACACAAGGTAATCGTCTACAGGACGACAGCGTGGGGACTCGCCCTACCGGGGGTGGGGCCGACCCTCACGATCACCGGAGCCAGTATCTGCGCGCATGGCGCGCTCAGTCTGCCTTGGTGCCACACTCGGGGCAGAATTTGGNNGCGCCGCATTCAGGGCAGAACTTGCCGCCCTTGAGCTCAGCGCCGCACTTGGCGCATCTGGCCACGGTCGGTTGCTCCATCGCAGCGCCACACTGGGTGCAGAACTTTGTGCCGGCGGGCGCCGTCGCGCCACACTTGCGGCATCGCGCCAGCCCGGCGCTGGCCTGCTTGACGGCTTCGGACGCTTCGCGCACCACCCCGCCAAGGCCTAACGCCCCCGCGATGCCCTTGAGCACACCCGCGACCTGCTCCGCCTCCGCCTCTGCGATCTCTTCCTTGCGCGGGCTGTCCTCAACGCAGTAGCCCGTCTTGGCATCCCAGCACGAGGGGCAGACGACCATCAGGCAGGTCGGGCAGACGTGAAAGTACTCTCCGACTTCTGCCCAGGCTTTGTCGAGTTGCGCGGGGGTCAGGCTATAGTCGTAGCGCGGATCCTCACCCGTGACGTGGTCTGCCACCGCATCGCCCACAAGCGGGACGTTGCGCAGCAGCCCACCCAAGGCGCCGCGTCCGACGGTCTTGCCGACTGTGGCCTGCACATCGGGCTTGCTGCGGAATTCGCGATCGCAACGTTCGCAGTAAAACACCGCATACGGACCGACACCATCATTGCGAACATCATAGCGCGGCATACGTTTGGGGCTGTCCATCTTGGCTCCCTCAAGTGCTACAGGTTCACCAGGGACCAGGAACTCGAATCCGCGCGGGCGCAGGGGTTACGCCGATTGCTCGCTGTCGGAGGAACTGCGGCCCTTGTAGCGATACACGATACGGCCCCGGTTCAGGTCGTACGGCGACAACTCCACACGCACGCGATCGCCGAGTAGAATGCGGATATAGTACTTGCGCATCTTGCCCGAGATATACGCCAGAACCTCGTGTTCGTTATCCAATTGCACGCGGAACTGCGTGTTAGGCAGGGCCTCCACGATCGTGCCCTCGGCCTCTACTTTTTGCTGACTTGCTTTCGACATCTCTGCTTGTCTTCCTCTCTGTACGAAACCCCCCGACTGTTCAGGAGAAACACAAGCCCGATTGCCTCAGCTTGCCGGGTCACGTTCGCTCCGCGTCAACCCTATGCATCGCCCTGTGCGAAGCGCTACAAGCGCCCCTATTTCTCACTGGTCACCGTGTATTATAGCAGCCGCCTCACTACTCGTCAAGCATGGAGCATGGTCGTTTGTGATGAAAGCGCATACATGCGCGTTTGCCCACACACCCCCTCGCCGCACGGGGGCTCGGCGCCACCCCATAGCTGCCGGGGCGCGCCCACTGAACAGCCCCGCATGGCGTGCGCGGTGGTGCGCGGGCGCCTGCCGCAGAGGGGTTTGCAATTGCTTGTGAGTGCGCTACAATGAGCGCAGTGCAACACAGATCCCTGCAGTCACGTATAGGAGCAGCAAGCGCCGCTTCGACATGGCGGCCACCTGTTGTAGGCACAAGAAGGGGGCAAAGCATGGTCGGAGATCTGACCGAAAAGATTCAGTCGTCCCAGTCCAAGTTCGAAGCGCTCGTCAGCAGGATCCCGGGCTATGATGGCTACAAAAAGAAAGAACAGCGCCGCGAGGCCGACAAACTGCTCAGGCTGCACGTCGCCAAAAAGTATGAAGAGCAACTGACCACGCTCAATCAGATCCAGTACGACCTCACGATGCAGGGTCGCTTGCGTGTGCTGGTGCCGCTGGAGCGCGCATCGATGAAGCTGCAGTTGCTCATCGACCGCATCAAGACCGCCAGCTACGGCTATGCGGGCCTGTTTGACGCCATCAAGATCAAAGAAGACGAGCTCACCAAGCTGTACCAGTTCGACGAGGCCATGCTCGAATCGATTGACGCCCTGGCGGCCGCGCTGGCTGCGGTGGCCGAACAGGGCCAGGTTGGCGACCCAAGCGCCGAGACCACCAAGCTCATCCAGTTGCTGGAAGAGCTCAACACCACGTTCAGCCAGCGACAGGACGTGCTCATCCAGTAGCAGTCGTCCCATCAGCCTAGCCCCACGTGGGCATGAAGGAGATCACCATGGCCAGAATTCTCGACGTTATCGAATGCCCCGATATGGGGGCTGAGGAGATCGTGCGTCGCATTCCCGAGTCGGGGGCGGGCGATTTCCGCATCGGCAGCCAGCTGATCGTGCGTGAGGGCCAGACTGCCGTGTTTTTCCGCGACGGCAAGGCGCTGGATACCTTCCAGCCCGGCAGGCATACCATTACCACCGCCAACATCCCTCTGCTGGTCAACCTGGTGCAAAAGATCTTTAGCGGCAGCACCCCCTTTACGGCCGAGTGCTATTTCATCAGCATGCGCGATCTGCTCGACCAGCGCTGGGGCACAGCCGAGCCCATTACGCTGCGCGACAGCGTGCTGCGCATGGTGCGTGTGCGCGCACACGGCACCTACAGCTTTGTAGTGGCCGACCCACAGCTCTTTGTGGGCCAGATCGTGGGCGCCCGCGGCTACTATAGCACTCAGGACGTCACCAACTATTTGCGCTCGATGATCATCAACCGTCTGACCGACCTGCTCGGCGAGAACACCACTTCGATCCTGGACCTGCCGGCCATGTTCGAAGAGATCTCGGCCGCCACGCGCGTCAAGCTGGCGGATGACTTTGCCGCCATCGGCCTGCAACTCAAACGGCTGTACATCTTGTCGGTGAGCCCCACCGAGGAGACCAGCAAGGCCATCGACGAGGCCGCCTCGATCGGCGCGATCGGCGACATGGACGCATACGTCAAGTTCAAGGCGGCCCGCGCCGTCGGCGACGCCGCCAACAAGCAGGGCGCCGCCGGTGACATGACTGCCATCGGCCTGGGCTTGGGCACCTCCATGGCCGCCGGCCAGGTGCTCGCGCAGAGCATCGCCAGCTCCAGCAAGCCTGCCGCCGCGGCTCCCGCGGCCGCCCCGGCCGCCGCGCCCGATCCGCTGGAGACGCTCAAGCAGCTCAAGGGCCTGCTCGACGCCGGCCTGATCACCCAGGCCGAGTACGACGACAAAAAGACCGAAGTCCTGAAGCGGATGTAGTCTCCCCGACGAACGACTGCAGAAGCCGAGCCTCCGACAGAGGCTCGGCTTCTTTTTTGGCCAGCGTCGCGCGCTGACATGCCGGCCTGCGGGCACCAAGCCCCCAGAAGGGGCTGGAGACCAGCCAGAGGCCCCAGCCCGCTTCAGCGGGCTTTGCCGCGCAGACCCGGCCTTCAGGCCGGGGGCGCGGGCCGGGCACGGGTCCGGGCAAACGTAGAGACGTTGGAAGGGGCCAGCGTGGCTCTGCTAGCCGCAGGGCTGCGTGCCCCTTCCAACGTCTCTACAACCCGAGACGAAAGTAGCTTACTTGACTTCGACGGTCGCGCCGACTTCCTTGAACTTCGCCGCGGCAGCGGCCGCGTCGGCCTTGCTGACCTGCTTGAGCACGGGCTGCGGAGCCCCATCGACCACTTCCTTGGCCTCGCGCAGACCCAACTGGGTGAGCTCGCGTACGACCTTGATGACCTGGATCTTGTNNCCGCGGCGCTCACGCCGAACTTTTCCTCAAGCGCCTTGACGAGCTCCGAAAGCTCCAGAACCGTCATCTGGCTGACTGCTTCGATGATCTCTTCCTTTGTCACGATAGGGCCTCCCTTATAGCTATTCGAACCTTGACTGACATGACCAACGCTGCACCGAGATCAGCTCGGTGAGCCCTCGATCTGCTTGGCGCGCGCATCGAGCACGTTGACCAGGCCGCGCATGACCCCGGCCAACACACTGACAAAGTTCGTGATGGGTGCCTGCATGGAGCCCACCACCCGACTCAGCAGCACGTCGCGCGACGGCAGGTCCACCAGCGCGGCGACCTGACTCGCGTTCAGCACCGAGCCGCCCAGCAAGCCGCCCTTCACTTGGAAGAAGGCCTCGTGGGTGCGGGCATAGTCGGCAATGACCTTCGTGGCGCCTGCGATGTCATCATACATAAAGGTGACAACGTTGGCCCCCGACATCATCGCTTCGTCGTAGGGCAACTCGGACTCAGTGAGCGCCTTGTGGATGACGGTGTTCTTGACCACCATCATCTCAGCCCCCAACGGTCGGAGCTGCGCTCGAATATCCTGCGCCTGCTGCACGGTCAACGACTTGAACCCGCTCCATACGATGGCCTGGGCGCGGCTCACACGATCCTGATACTCACCAAACATCTGCTGTTTCAGTTGACGACTCTTTGGCAAGATGTCCTCCTCTCGAAAAACAAAAATGGGTCTCTGCGCCTTGCCGACGCAAAAGACCCATCCCCCAGGCTGATCCTGGTCGGTTCAGAGTGTTTCGCCTCGGCAGGCCGTTGGTTTGAGCGCGCTGCGCGCACCTGCTGTCTGTGGCCAACTATGCGGTTGTGTTGCGAACAACTAGGACGTGAACGTCATCGCTTCGTTCACATCGACATGCAGGCCGGGGCCCATGGTCGATGTGAGCGTGATACGCTGGATATACCGACCCTTGACGCCCGACGGCCGCGCGCGGTTGATCACGCCCATCAGCGCCGTCCAGTTCGCCATCAGATCGTCCACGCTGAAACTCACCTTGCCGAACGGCACGTGCAGGTTCGCAGTCTTGTCGACGCGGAACTCGACACGTCCCTGGCGCAGCGCCTGAATGGTGCTGGCGATATCTTCGGGCTGGATCATCGTGCCCGACTTGGGGCTGGGCATCAGACCGCGGGGGCCGAGCACGCGGCCCAGGCGCCCGATCTTGCCCATCGACTGCGGCACAGCCAGCGCCACGTCGAAATCGGTCCAGCCATCCTGTACCTTTTGCACCAGATCATCCATGCCGACAAAATCGGCGCCGGCCTCGCGAGCGATGTTGGCGGTCTCGCCCTCTACAAACGCCACAATACGCACCGTCTTGCCGGTGCCGGCCGGCAATGATGCCACGCCGCGCACCAACTGGTCGGCCTGGCGCGGGTCCACGCCCAGCTTCAGGTGGGCCTCAACCGTCTCGTCGAACTTGGCGAAAGCCAGCTGCTTGATCAGCTCGAGCGCCTCGCGCGACGCATAGGTCTTGGTCTTGTCGACCTTTTGTACTGCCTCTGCAAACTTTTTGCCCTGTTTACCCATCTCAGTCTCCTGTGGTATTGGCGGAAGACGCGCTCTGGCGTCCGTCCTCCCACGCGAATGGCCGACCCTCGGTCGACCTGCCAGACAGACACTAATCCTTGATGCTGATGCCCATGCTGCGCGCCGTGCCCTCGNNCCTCGATGATGCGCATCGCGCCTTCAACATCCAGCGCGTTCAGATCCTTGAGCTTGAGGGTCGCGATGTCACGCAGCTGCGCGCGCGTCACCGAACCAACCTTGATGCTGTTCGGCTCGGCCGAGCCCTTGGGAACCCCGGCCGCCTTGAGCAACAGGTTCTTGGCGGGAGGCGTGCGCGTCGTGAATGTGAACGACCGGTCGGTATAGATGGTGATCTCTGCCGGGATCACCATACCGGCCTGCGCCTGTGTGCGGGAGTTATACTCTTTGCAGAACTGCACGATATTGATGCCATGCTGTCCGAGTGCGGGGCCCACGGGCGGCGCCGGGTTGGCCTTGCCCGCCTGAATCTGCAGCCTGACGACCGCGATGACTTTCTTCGCCATGTAACTCCTCTTCCGAGCCAGTGCGTGACCGCCCGCAGGCGTCCTGGCAAATTGCTATATCCGCTCCACCTGGAGGAAATCCATCTCCACGGGAGTCTCACGCCCAAAGAACGAGACCAGCAGGCGCACCTTGCCGCGATCGGGGTACAGTTCGTCTACCACGCCCATGAAATCGGCAAAAGGGCCCTCGATGATACGAATGGTTTCGCCCACGCGAAAGCTCACCTTGATGGTCGGCGTTTCCTCTTCCATGCGCTTGAGGATCTTGTCGANNGCGTGTTGCGCACCACGTACCACGACTCGTCGTCCAGCACCATGTGCACCAGCACATAGCCCGGAAAGACGCGCTTGCGACTGGAGCGGCGCTGGCCATCGCGAATCTCGACCTCTTCTTCCGTGGGCACCACGACGCGAAAGATCTTGTCCTGCATGCCCATGGTTTCGATGCGCTGCTCGAGGTTCTTTTTGACCTTGTTCTCAAAGCCAGAATAGCTGTGCACCACGAACCACTCGCCACCCTCCTGGGCCGCTTCAGCCGCTTCAGCGCCTTGTTCGGCGCTCTCAGCCACTTCTGCGTCCTGCTCGGCAGTCTCGGCGACTTGGCCCTCTTCGGTTGGTTCGAGCTCTTGCTCTGGCAGCGTGCCTTGCTCTGGAGAATCCATCTTGTCCATTCCTACCTCAGCCGTCCTGCGGCTGAGGCACAAACGCCTAGCCGATGATCAGCGCGAAAAGCTGCGTCAGGAGCCAGTCGATCAGCCCCAAAAAGATGCTCATGGCGACCGTCACCGCACTCACGATCAGCGTCAAGTTGGTCGCCTCGCGGCGGGTCGGCCAGATGACCTTGCGCAGCTCCGCGCGCACTTCGGTAAAGTAGCGCACCAGCTTGTTGGGCTTTTTCTGCTTGCCCTTGCTCTTGTCGACGGTCTTGGCCTTTTCGACGGCCTTGGGCTTGTCGACCGCCTTGGCCTTCTCAACGACCTTATTGGCCTTGTCCTTGACCGCGGTTGCCTGCTTGGACACTGGCGCCATCCTCCCTGACCAAAACCCTTACAAACAAAAACGCCGCACCCCGAACCGGAGCGGCTGGACTTGGCCCGCTCACCTGGCTGTTGCCAGCGCCCACTGTCCGCTCCGTCCGGTACGGTGTCTGAAAGACACTGCTGGCAGGCGAGGCAGGGATTGAACCCGCAGCCTACGGTTTTGGAGACCGTNNTGCCAATTGAGCTACTCGCCTGCGATGGGTAGCAGCTGCTACCCTCAACCTCGGCGCGCCGGACACAGATGCCCCGCGAGCCGTATTGATCGTCGACCTAGCGCTGTTCGCGATGCTCGGTCTGCTTACGACAACGACGGCAGAACTTTTTCAGCACCAAGCGCTCCGCGTCGTTCTTGCGGTTCTTCTCGGTCGTATAGTTACGCTCTTTGCACTCGGTGCAAGCGAGCGTGATCACCAGTCGGTTCGCTTTCTTTGCCATGTGCGTCCCAGCTCCCGGGATTCACGGGTGCAGCCCGGGAACCCTCCTTGTGTGCGTTACTCGATGATCGAGGTTACC
>DIVQ01000004.1 GCA_002423325.1 Anaerolineales bacterium UBA6128
GATGTCGCCGAACATGTTGTCGGTGACGATCACGTCGAACCACTCGGGGTTCTTGATCATCCACATGGTGGTGGCGTCGACATGGGCATAGTCGGTCTTGATGTCAGGGTACTCGGCGCCCACCTCGGCCATGGCGCGCTCCCACAGGTCGAACTCGAAACCGAGCACGTTGGTCTTGCCGCATAGCGTGAGCTTGTGGTCCTTGGCGCGCTTGCGGGTATAGTCAAAGGCGTAACGCAGGCAGCGCTCCACGCCCATGCGGGTGTTGATCGACTCCTGCGTGGCCACCTCCCAGGGCGTGCCCTTGCGCAGGACGCCGCCGGCGCCCGCGTACAGGCCCTCGGTGTTCTCGCGCACCACCACAAAGTCGATGTCCTCGGGGCGCTTGTCTTTGAGCGGCGTGTCGACGTTGGGGTAGAGCTTGACCGGGCGCAGGTTAATGTACAGGTCGAGTTCGAACCGCATGGTCAACAGGATGCCGCGCTCCAACAGCCCGGGCTTGACGTCCGGGTGGCCGATGGCGCCCAGCAGCATCGCATCCAGCGTGCGGAACTCGTCGAGCACGCCGTCGGGCAGGATCTCGCCAGTGCGCTTGTAGCGCTCGCCGCCGATGTCGTAGGGCGCCCAGTCGATCGTAAAGTCCTGCTTTCGTGCGACGGTGTCGGCGACCTTGACGGCTTCGCGCACGACCTCGGGACCGGTGCCGTCACCGCCCAGGGTGCCGATTCGGTAGGTCTTGGACATTTGCTTCTCCCCTGGCATTCGGTGGTCGCGGTATGCCTACCGCACCATAGAGTTGGGTCGATTCGCGCCAGGCATGGCGCGACTACTCGGTGGTTGGCCCTGCCGGCTGGCCGCGCCGGTAGGAGCCGAACACGCGCACGAACGACGACATTTCGCGCAACTGCTCAACCGCGCGCTCGCAGCGCGGCTCGCGCAGGCTGCCCGCAAAATCCAAGTAGAACACGTATTCCCAGGGCACGCCGCGCAGCGGGCGCGACTCGATCTTGCTCAGGTCGATGTTGCGCAGCGCAAAGGCAGCCAGGCAGCGGAAGAGCAGTCCGGGCTCGTTCTTGCCGGCAAAGGCCAGAGAGGTCTTGTGCGGGCCGCCAAGGTCCGCGTCGGCGGGCTCGCGGCCCAGCGCCAGAAAGCGGGTATAGTTGGCGGGCTCGTCCTCCAGGTTGCGGTGCAGGATGGCCATACCATAGTGCTCGGCCGCTGCCTCGCCCGCGATTGCCGCGGCGTGCCGCCAGCCCTGTTCGCGGATGAGCTTGACGCTGCCAGCCGTGTCTCCCTGCGCGATGGCGCGCCAGGGCCCCAGCGCGCGCAACGAGTCCTCGCACTGTGCCAGCGCCTGCGGGTGCGAGTGTACCTCGGTGATCTCGTCGAGCGCCACCCCAGGGTGGGCGATCAGGCAGTGCGAGACCCGCAGGCTGTGCTCGGCAATGATGTACAGATTGTGCCTGAGCAACAGGTCATAATTGCGGTGGATGCTGCCCGCCAACGAGTTTTCGATCGGCACGATGCCGCGCTCATATTCACCGGACTCCACGCCGGCAAAGACCTCGTCAAAGCTGGACAGCGGCACGGGCTGCACGGCGCCGTTCCAGAGCGCCAGGGCGGCCTGCTCGCTGTAGGCGCCATGGGCGCCCTGAAAGGCCACGCGCGGTCGCGAAGCGTCGCTGCCGGTCATCGAGCCGCCTGCTGTTGCAGTTGGGCGCGGGTGTAGGGCACCAGCCCGCCCGCGGCGATCAGATCGAGCATGAAGGGCGGGTAGGCCACCGCGTGGTAGGTCTCGCCCGTGTCCAGGTTGCGGATGCGGCCGGACGCGAGTTCGACCTCGAGCGTCTGACCGGCCAGCGTGGCGCGCGCGGCCTCGGGGCACTCCAGGATCGGCAGGCCGATGTTGATGGCGTTGCGGTAAAAGATGCGCGCATAGCTCTCGGCCACGATGCAGGCGACACCGCAGGCCTTGAGCGCCAACGGGGCGTGCTCGCGCGACGATCCACAGCCAAAGTTCTTGCCGGCCACGAGGATGTCGCCGGGCTTGACCTGGCCCGCAAAGCTTGGGTCGAGGTCCTGCATGGCGTGTGCGGCCAATTCGGCCTCCGATGAGGTGTTCAGATAGCGCGCCGCGATGATGGCGTCGGTATCCACGTTGTCGCCGTATTTCCAGACTCTGCCCCCGATTGTCACCTGCTTACCTCCCCTGATCGTGTCCGGTCACAACGCCCTGTGATTTGAGATGGCCTCGCGCACGGCGGCGAGGTCGGCGGGCAGTTCCACGGGCGGGTTGCGCCGCAGCAACTCGGCGGGCCCAAAGCCGGGCAACGTGCCCTCGTGGTACTGCAGCTTGAACTGCGTGAACTTGAGCCCGTGCGCGGTCGAGATGACCACCACGCGCTCGTGCGGCTTGATGACGCCGCGTCCTAACAGCTTGATCAGGGCCGCCAGCGCCACGCCCGTGTGCGGGCAGGTGTACATGCCCGTCAGGTCCGCCCGCACCGAGGCGTCGGTCAGCTCGGATTCGGTAGCCTGCTCCACGATGCCGCTAAACTGCTGCATGATCTTGACGGCGCGCTCATAGCTGACCGGGTTGCCGATCTGGATGGCGCTGGCCAGCGTCTGCCCGGCACGCACCGGCGCGTACTCGCGGAAACCGGTCAGGTAGCTGAGATAGAAGGGGTTGGCCTGGGCCGCCTGCGCCGCCACCAGGCGCGGGAGCTTGTTGATCAAGCCCAGTTCCTTCATCATCAGCAAGCCCTTGCCGAGCGCGGTGACATTGCCCAGGTTGCCGACCGGAATGATGATCCAGTCGGGCACTTCCCAATCGAACTGCATCACGATCTCGATGCCGACGGTCTTTTGCCCCTCGATGCGTAACGAGTTCATCGAGTTGGCGAGGTAGATGGTGTCGTCTTGGGTGATCTCTTTGACGAGCGCCATGCAGCCGTCAAAGTCGGTGTCGAGCGCCAGCACCAGCGCGCCGTTGGCGATGGGCTGGATCAACTGCGCGGCCGAGACCCGGTTGCGCGGCAGGAACACGATGGTCTGGATGCCGGCGGCGGCGCCATAGGCGGCCAACGCGGCGGACGTGTCACCCGTGGAAGCGCAGGCCACGGCGCGCACCGGTGAGCCGTTGGCCATCATCTGCTTGACCACGCTCACCAGGACGGTCATGCCCAGGTCCTTGAAGGAGCCCGTGTGGCTGTTGCCGCACAGCTTGACCCACAGGTCCTCGAGGCCGATCTCCTGGCCAAAGCGTTGCGCCCAGAACAGGTTGGTATGCCCCTCGAACATCGAGACGATGTTGTCGTCCTCGATCTGCGGGCAGACCCACTCCTTTTTGCCCCACACGCCGCTGCCGACCGGCCACTCGTTGGTCCGCACGCGCTGCTCGAACAGACGCCGCCACTCGGCGCCGGTGCGCTGCTTGAGCGCCTCCATATCGTGGGCCACCTCGAGCAGACCGCCGCATACCGGGCAGTTGTAGATCACGTCGAACAGCGAGTAGCGACCCTCGCAGCCACGGATGCACTGGAACCAGGCGTTCTCGTTCATTGGACCCTCAGCCAAGACTCACCACCACGACACAAAGGCACAAAGCACAACTGAACCAAGTCCCCACATACCCACCATTGGCTTTCCTTGGAGTCTTTGTGGCTTTGTGCTGCAATCTTATAGTTCGTCCGGACCGCAGATGCGCCCGCGCACTGCGCTGGCGGCGGCCACGGCCGGGCCCGCCAGGTAGACCTCGCTCTCAACGTGGCCCATGCGTCCGACAAAGTTGCGGTTGGTGGTCGAGATGCACTTTTCGCCGGCCGCCAGGACGCCCATAAAGCCGCCCAGGCACGGACCGCACGTGGGCGTGCTGACGACCGCCCCCGCATTGATGAATTGCTCGACCAGGCCCTCGCGCGCGGCGCGGGCGTACACCGCCTGAGTCCCCGGGATGATGATACAACGCACGTTGGGGTTGACCTGGCGCCCGCGCAGCACCTCGGCGGCCTGCACCAGGTCGCTCCAGCGGCCGTTCGTGCACGAGCCGATCACGGCCTGGTCGATCGCGACGTGGCCCACCTGGCTGATCGCCCTGGCATTGCTGGGCAGGTGCGGGAAGGCCACTTGCGGCTCGATTGCGGCGGCGTCGATCTCGACGACGTCGGCGTAGGCCGCCCCTTCATCCGAGGCGTAGACGGTCCAGGGGCGTTTGGCGCGGCCCTCCAGGTAGGCGCGCGTCTCCGCGTCCACGTGGAACAGCCCAGCCTTGGCGCCGGCCTCGATCGCCATGTTGCACATGCTGAAGCGGCCGTCCATGGAGAGCGTCTCGATGGCGTCGCCGGCGAACTCCATGGCCTTGTAGAGGGCGCCGTCGACGC
>DIVQ01000218.1:0-153 GCA_002423325.1 Anaerolineales bacterium UBA6128
TGCCGTAACTCAGGCAGCCGATGCTGGGATCCAACGCGCCTGCGCCGATGACCTCACAAGCCTTGTCGGCTGCAGCCGCGATCATCGGCAGTCCCTCGGGGATGCCGGTTGCCTCGCTGGCCTGGCGGGTGACCCTGCCCATCACCGTGCCGG
>DIVQ01000218.1:167-20352 GCA_002423325.1 Anaerolineales bacterium UBA6128
AGCGGCATCGGCACGGCCAGCCACTTCCAATCGCCCTTGCTGGCCCAGCACATGGCCTTGTAGTCAAAGGGCACATAGCCGACCTGCGAGCCGGCCGAGTCGATGTATTCCCCCAGGAGCCGGTGGGTGAGGTAGCCCGAGAGGAACAGATACTTGTGGGTGCGCTCCCAGATCTCGGGCTGGAAGCGTTGCAGCCAGTTGCTCTCGGCCTCAGCTTGAAAGTAGGCCACGGTCTCGGTCATGCCCGAAAGCCCAAAGGCGACCGCCCAGGGACCCTTGATGGGTGGCAGGCCGTAGGTGCGGCGCTGATCGAGCCAGACGATGGCCGGTCGCAGGGGCTGGCCGTTGGCGTCCACATTGACCATGGTGGCGCGCTGTGTGGTGAGCGCCAGCGCGGCGATGGCGTGGCGCGGGATACTGGTGTGCGCCCAGAGTTGCTGGCACGCCTCGCACAGCTTTTGCCAATAGTAGTCGGCGCGTTGTTCGGCCCAGCCAGGCTTGGGCGAGACGTACGGCTCGATCTCGACGCGCGCCTTGTCGAGCAGCTCGCCCTGCAGGTTGAAAAGCAGCGCGCGGACGCTCTGCGTGCCGTTGTCGATGGCCAGCAGGTATTCGCCGCTCATATGCGGGTCCCCTGTGGCCAGTCGGCAGCGGTATAGTTGCCCTCACCTCGCCAGACGTCGAGCATCAGGTCGTAGCGCCGCAGCGGCATACCCGTAAAGATGCAGTTGCTGGTGCTAAAGATATAGCCGCCTCCCGGCATGCCGCTCTGCAAGGCGTAGCGTACCGACGCGATCACCTCTTCATCGGTGCCGGTCGTCAGAAGGCCGCAGTTGACGTTGCCGATCAGAGCCACGCGCGCGCCATAGACGCGCTTGACCTCGGCGATGTCCACGTGCCCCTGCGGGTCGAGCGAGTGCAGCGCGTGCGGGTTGGCGTCCACCAATTGGTCGATGATCGGCATGATGTTGCCGTCGGTGTGCTTGATGACGTAATAGCCGAGCTCGCGCTGGCCGGCGACCAGGCGCTTGAGATAGGGCGTGATCAGTTCAGCAAAGACCTCGGGACGCAGAAAGGGGCCGTTGTTGAAACAATAGTCGGCGCAGAGCGCAAAGCCATCCAGGCCGCCGTGCTCGCGCAAGAGCCGTGCGCGCTCGAGCATTCTGTCCACGTTGCGGTCGGCCTCATCCTTCAGCGACTGGCGCTGTTCGGCGAGACGCACGCTCCACTCCATCATGTTGTCGCCATTGGGGATCGAGTAGGTGGCGTCGCCGTGCATCACGAGCATGTAGCGGTCGCCGCTGCGCTCGCGAATCAAGTCGATCAGGCGAAAGGTCTCATCGAGTGTGCCGGGGTTGGGGTGGATAAAGATGCAATCGTGCTCGTAGCGCTCCGCTGTGGCAAGATAGATGTCGGCAATCTCGCTGCGGTGCAGACGGCGCTCGTCCTCTGACATCTGGTCCCACTGGCTATAGTGGCGATGCGTGGGATGCACCTTGCCAAAGGCCTCCATCGTCAGATAAAAGACCAGTTCAAAGTGCGGCACGCGTCCGATGATAGGGCGGTGTTCCAGCGCCGCGATCATGCGCTCGCGAGGCAGGACTGGTGATCGTTCGGGCATGCTGTTCTCCTTTGACTGCGGGTGAGCTCGTGCGCCGCGCCGTCACGCATGGACAGTGCCAGCGCGGCCGTCTCGTCGCCGGGTGGCGGTGAGACAGGTCAGGGCTGGTCGTCGCGCGCGGGCGCGTGGCGCCGCACCCAGTCGGCCACCAGCGCGATCCCCCGGTCAGAGGTGTTGGTGCCGTTCAGCACGATATCGGCGTGCCAGCGCGACGGCTCGACGTATTCCTGGTGCCGGTAGCGCACCGAGTCCAGAAAGTAGGTGGCGATCTCATCGAACGAGAGTCCGCGCGCAATGTTGCGCTTGAGCCGGCGGACGATGCGCTCATCGGACTGGGCATCGACAAAGATGCCCAGGTCCAGACGGGTGCGCAGGTCGGCATCCTGCAGCGCCATCAGCCCCTCGACGAGAATGACCTGCGGGCGGTCGGCGCGGTTGCACAGGGCGTCGACGTCGTCAATCAATCTGGCCAAGTCGAACGATTCTGGCAAGTTGTAGTCGTCGTAGACGACGCCGGTGATGGGCGACGCTGTGCGCGGCTTGACGGGCCAAAAGTAGGCGTCCATGTGCAGCGTCTCGACGGACAGATCGTCGAGCGCGGCTGCCAGGCGATTGGCGAGCGTCGTCTTGCCGCTGGCAGAGCCGCCGGCTATACCAACGATAAAGGGCTTGCTGTTGATAGTAACACGCTCCCGGCCAGTGTGTTGCGAGGATAGGCCCAAAGAGGATGTGTGTCAAGGCGTCTGCGTGGCCGACCTTGACCTGTGTGCGACACCCGCTAGAATGGGCGAAACGCATCTGGTGGAGGACGGCATGGTCACGATCAAGGACATTCAGGTCATTCTCACCGCGCCCGACAGGATCCGACTCGTGGTGGTCAAGGTGATCACCAGCGAGCCGGGATTGTACGGCCTGGGATGTGCCACGTTTACGCAGCGGCCGCTCGCGGTGGCCACCGCCATCGAGCAGTACCTGCGACCCTTCTGCATCGGCCGCGACGTGGACCGCATCGAGGACCTTTGGCAAGCCGCGTTTGTGAGCTCGTACTGGCGCAGCGGTCCGGTGCTGAACAACGCCATGAGCGGGGTGGACGAGGCGCTGTGGGACATCAAGGCCAAGCGTGCAGGCATGCCGCTCTACCAGCTACTGGGCGGCAAGTGCCGCGAGGCCGTGCCGGTCTACTCGCACGCGTCGGGCAACAGCCTGAGCGAACTCGAAGAGGATGTGCGCCGTCTGATGGAGATGGGGTTCCATCACCTGCGCGTGCAGATGGGCATCCCGGGACTGGCGACCTATGGTGGCCGCAAGCTCGACGCAGTCAAAGCGCTCAACCCGGCTCAGGTCGACACCTGGGAGCCGTCGCCCTACGTGCGCGCCGTCCCCAAGATGCTTGAGCACTTGCGCGTGCACATCGGTGATGACCTGGAGATGCTGCACGACGTGCACGAACGCATCCCGCCGATTCAGGGGGTGTGGCTGGCGAAGGCAGTGGAGCCCTATCGGCTGTTCTTCCTGGAAGACCTGTTCGCGCCCGAGGACAATGATTACTTCCGGATGGTGCGCTCGCAGTGCGCCACGCCGCTGGCGATGGGCGAGTTGTACGTCAACCAGGCCGAGTATGTGCCGATGATTCGCGAGCGACTGATCGACTTTATCCGGGTGCACATCTCGGACATTGGCGGGCTGAGCCAGGCGCGCAAGCTCGCCGCCTTTTGCGAGTTTATGGGGGTGCGCACGGCGTTCCACGGCCCGGGCGACTGTTCGCCCGTTGGGCACGCCGTCAACATGCACCTGGACTTGGCCGTCAGCAACTTTGGCATCCAGGAGTTGGCGCTGTTCAGGCCCGAAACGCGCGAGGTTTTCCCGGGCTGTCCCGAGGTGCACGACGGCTGCATGTGGCCGAATGACCAGCCCGGCCACGGGGTCGACATCGACGAAGCGCGCGCGGCCCGCTGCCCGTTCCCCGAACACGTCTACAACGGGGCCTGGCCGGAGGTGCGTCGCTGGGATGGGACCGTGATCAAGCCCTGACGGCCTGCATCCGTTCGGCGCACAACACCGTGCGCAGAAAAAAAGAAGAACCCCGGAGCCGTACGGCCCCGGGGTTCTCGTTGAAAGTAGCGCTAGCTGACGTGGCGCGACAGCAACGGCAGGTAGATCATGAAGCCGGGCTGCGGCGTCTCTGTGATCGTAGGCGTCATGGTAGGCTCTGGCGTTTCCGTGGCCGTCGCAGTAGCGGTGGCCGTCGGTGTCGGCGTCACGCCGCAACGATCGGTGTCAGACATCGCCGTGACGGACACCTGCTGCTTGCCGTACTCAAAGGTGTTGGTCAGCATGTAGCCGTCCGGCATGGACGAGTAGCTGTGCAGTACGCACTGCGCGGTCAGCACCTGGCCGGGCGCCAGTGACGCTTTGGTCCAGGTGATGGTGTTGGTTGCGCCGTTGTAGGCTCCGCTGACGCCGGTGCTGCCCGAGGCGCTCACAAAGCTCGTCAAGGCCGGCAGAACGTCGGTGATGACGATATCCGTGATCGTCTGTGAGGTCGTGTTGGTCATTACGAGCGTGTACTCCAGGTTGTACCCGGGGCAGAAGCTCTCAGGCCGCACGCTCAACTGCAGGTCGACCGGCTCGGGCTCGCACAGCATACGCAACACCTGCAGGTCGATCACCGCCAGGGCTGGCGACTCGGCCGGGCCCATGGTGATCATCCCATAGTACAGGGTGCCGGTCGCGCTGGGATCCGGCTTGTAGGTCGACAGATCCGTGCTAAACGGCATCGGCCCGGTCTCGCCCAGGTAGGCCGCGCCCGAGTAGTGTACTTGCACTACCACAGGCGTCTCGGGCGGCACGGGGCCCAGGGGATAGCCCGAGGCCTCGACGTCGTACCCCATGATCAGCAGCATGTCCAGGTCAAAGGTGCCGGCGGGGCCAGAGTAGTTGTCCACCGCGATGGCCCAGACGCCATCCTCCGGCATCACATAGTCGATCCGTTCGGCCGCGGTCGGTCCTGCCGACGAGCCGCGCTGCTCCACGGTCTCGGCGCCCGTCGGACCGAGGTAGAACAGGTACAGGTCGAGGTCCGAGATGTCGGCGCTGTCGATGACAAAGCTCATCTTGCCGCCGTGCTGTACCTGGAACGTGAATACCGCCTCCAGATCGTCACCCGCAAAGACGATGGGCAGGCCCTCGTAGGAATCAACGGGGCTGAGGCCGTAGGTCTCGACCATCAGTTCGTTGAACCCGATACTGGAGGACATTGTTACCTGGCCCAGGTAACCGTCGTTGGTGCAGGTCTCGGTGTACAGCTCGTCGGGGCCCACGTCCATCAGACCCAGCGTCTTGGTAAAGACGACGTCAAATTCCTCGCCGTCCGCCAGCACGTGATGCTGCAGGATCTCGTGCAGGCCGCCGTTGCCGACGGGCGCGCCCACCCAGTCCTCATTCGCGCCACTGGACGTGTTGAACATCCAGACGGCACGACCGGAGCGCACCACAGGGCTCTGGGCCACTGTCTGCAGCGTGTAGGGACCAAAGTAGTCGGGTTCGGGTGACGTGAACCAGTCGTTGCCCCCGCCCAAAGCCGTCTCCGTGGGTCCCAGCACAACCGTGTCGATATCGTTCATGGGCGCAGGATCGGCCCACTGATCGCGCACGATCAGGTAACTGTTCGTCTCAGCTGCCGGCGCGGTGGTCGGCAGGTCCTGGAAGAAAAAGCGCCAGTCGCCCGACTCTTCGCGCCAGGTCCAGTCGAACTGGCCGCGCACGGCGCCGTTGTTGTACAGTCGGCCGGCGTTGTACGCATCGTTGTAGGTCTCGACGCCGCCGAACTCCCAGGCTTCACCGGGGGCGGGCACGTCCTGCACGACCGACATGACAACCGGCACGATGACCGGGCTGCCATACATGACGGCAATTTGCTCGGGGTCCACAGCGCCGGGCTGCAGGCCTGGCAGGGGATTGGCGATCTCGATCGCTGCCTGGTAGACGCCGGGCCGCATGTCGGCTGGTGGCGCTGCCGTGACCTCGAACGAACCGCTCATGCCTTCATCGAACGGGACGATGACCGTGCCGTCGCCGAGAGGGCCGCCGCTGCTTGTCAGCTCCAGCCAGGGGCAGTCCTGCTTGCTATAGTACTCGACGCGGAACTTTAGATGCGTGGCGTCGGTGAATCGGTCCGTGGGCAAGTGCCGCAGGCCGATGAACAGGCCGTCGCGCATCTGCTCGATGGGATTGTTGACCCACATCTCGATGCGGTTGGCCCCGGGCCGGTGGTACGAGAAGCGCGCATACTCGTAGCGGTCCAGCTCGTTGCGCGCGTCGCTCCACTCCAGTTCCATGCCGCCATCGATCAGGTCCCAGTCAAAGACCTGTTGAGGCCGGTTGATGATGTTGACCGTCCCGTTGCCGTCCTTGTCGTCCCAGACATCACCGTCGCCGTTGATGTCAGTCCAGTTGTAGACCATCAGGTAGTAGCGGTTGTCATAGGTATAGTCGCCGTCGGCATCGAACTCGTCGAACGGGAACAGCGCCCGCACCACCATCAGATCGGTATCCAGGGGCACATCGAGGTTGTACCAAGCCTCGTCCATGCCCGGAACCGCGGTGATCGGGATCATGTACTGGAAGGCCTTGTAAAAGTTGTCGCGGTTCTCGGCGCCATTGGCGTACTCGCCGGCGACCATCTCGGGGGTGATCGTAAAGTCGAACTCGTCCTGCTTGATGAGGGTGAGCTCCACGTCACTGGCGAGCGTTGTGCTCAAGTGCTGCGAAAGATCGGCTACCATGACCGTGGTGCTGACGCTCTCGCCGGCCTTGATGACGTGCGCAAAGGCGGGGTAATCGTCCCCGTTATAGTCGCCGGGTTGCCACTCGGTCGTCACAGACGAGCCTTCGGGCACCCCCGCGACGATGCCCGTTCGGAGCGCGGCGGCCAGAGCGGCTGCGCCTCCGTTGACCGAGCCGGATCCCTGCGTCAGAACGTCATAGTCGAGGTCCGTGGCCGTGGACTGCAGAATGAGCTTGGCCATGGCGCCTTCCATGAACTCCCCGGTCGCCTGGTGGAAGGCATCATAGGCCAGCGCGAGCACGCCGGCTGCGACGGGGCTGGAGCGGCTGGTGCCTCCCCAGGAGTCCCAGGAATAGTCGCCGTTGGGCTCGCCCCACATCGAGATCGCATAGTAGTTGAGCGCTTCATCGCCGGGGGCGTAGGCGCCGTTGGCGACCACATCAACCCCTGTGCGACCGTTCGCGCCCGGCCCCTTGTTCGAGAAGGGGGTCACATCGTTCATGTTGATCTGCGCGGTGCTGGTGATCGAGTCCCAGCCGGTGGCGCTGAACTCGGTCGACGCGCCGACGGCGATGGCAGTGTCGGGTGCGGGCTGCGCTGTGGTGCCATAGCCCGGACCGCCGTTGCCGGTGGAGAAGGTGTACTGCTGATAGGGCGCCCACCAACGCATCATCTGCGACACCAACTGGCTGTCATAGTCCCAGCCGTCATAGTCGATGTCCGACGAGCCGTACGAGTTGGAGACGACCTGGATCGCGTCCGTGTCATCGTTGTCAAAGCTGTCGTCGTACAGGCTCCAGCCGGTCTGGTCGATGCCATCGTAACCCACCGAAACAAACAGGTAGGCATCGATCTTGCTGACGTCAAAGTTCCAGTAGATGTCGGCGACGTCCACCAACTTGGCGTCGGGGGCCACGCCGATCACGGCGCCACTCACAGAGCCCTCCTGGAACTCGGGCACTTTGGCGTTCACCACGCCCTGCGCGGCGATGGCTGAGGCGCATTGCGTGCCGTGCGAATAGTCATATCCGAACGAGGGGCCTGAGAAGGCCACCAGGTCGCCGTTGCTGGGGCTCATATAGCCGCCCGAAGTGGCGCCATACAGCCAATCGGAGCCGGGAAGCACATTGACGCCATCGCCGATAAAGTAGAGCGAGCCGCCCGAGAGGTCGGCCAGGCCGTCGCCGTTCAGATCACGGTAGGCGACCATATTGTTGTAGGTGGAGGGGTCGCTGATGTCGGCCTTGGTCAGCGGCTTTTCGTCGCGGAAGTCATAGTCGTCGTCCAAGTCGACGTACACCGTATCGTAGACGCCCGCGGTGTGGGGGTCGCATACCAGTACGGCCACCATCTCACCCCAGACATAGTCGCGCAAGTCGACATCGGGGTGGGTGCCCACATGCACGATGCCGCTCTGGGTCATGTTATTGTCGATGGTGAAGGTGTGCTCGTAGCCGAGCGTGGCAAAGTCGATCAGCGGCGTGTATTCAAAGACCGAGGTGCCCGCCTCCGGGCCCGCCCGCAGGTAGGGCACGGTGCTGGTGTCGGCATAGTTCGCGCCGGTGTAGCCATAGGTGATGTAGGGACCGTAACCCGATTCCTGCATCGCATAAAGCAGCATCGAGAAGGGGCTGAACGCCATGGGCCAGCCGTTGTACTGCGGGTTGACGTCGCTGGCGTACAGGCGCTGGGTGCCCATCAGGTCAGGGTGGGCGGTGTCAATGCCGTCATCGAGCACGGCCACCGTGACGCCCGTACCGGTGAACCCGTTGTCCCATGCCTCTTGGACATTGTGCGGGTCGGCAGCCAGGACCAGTCCATTCTCGGGCCGGACCAGCGGGGTGCCGTCGCCCAGGGCGCGCGCATCGGCCCAATCGGGCGCGGCGGCGCGGATCTCAGTGGCGTTGGCGCGCAGCGTGGCCCAGTCCTCCGGGGTCCTGGCGGGGGCGGTGTCATCCGCGGGATAGTCCATCGGCTGCCCAGTCTTGCTGAGCTCGATCGGGAGCACCGTCTGCACAGCGGCGACCGAGGCCAGCTTGGCGAGATCGCGCGGCTGGACCTTGCCGATGAACATCTGCAGCCCGGCGCCGCTCTTGGCGATCGCCGGACGCTCGATCAGAGAGCCTGGCTCAAAGTAGGCTTTGAGCTCGGCGCCGGGGTCGGCCACCACCTGCACGATCAGGGGCTCCACAGGCAACGCCTGGCCCTGCACGGTGCCCGTCTTGAGCGTGGCGCTGGCAGTCTGCAGCACCTCGCGCAGTGTGGGGTGTAGCTTGGCGATGGCAGTCTCATAGTCCGTGGTTTGCTGTGGCAGGACGGTATCCTGCTCGCCCGCTTGCTGGGGGGCTGCCAGAGCCTGAGCGCGCTCCGAGGGCGCGGGGGCTCCCTGGACTGAGAGAAGCGGCAGGCCCGCTACCAACGTAACCAGCAGAACAATGTTGAACCAACGCATACGCATGACCGTCCTCCTTGGGTGTGCCGGCGCGCCGTCGTGGCGCCAGGGCTGCAGCAGTGAGTCTATGGTCGACGAGTAGCAAACATAAACGAACGCAATTCGTCGGAATGGCGCTTATAGGTATTTTAGCGTGTCACGGGCCTGGTGTCAAGGGGTTTTGCGTGACAGTTCTTTCATCTGGACTATTGTTCGATCAACTGCACGTCGGTGATGAGGCTGTCATAGTCCCAGCCCGAGGCATAGATGCGGATGGACATGATCCTGAAGGGGCGAACGGAAAGGCTTTCGAGCAGATTCTCGGACTCAAAGGTGTACCAGCGATCGCGGGGCAGTTCAACGCCCTGATTGATGGGCAGATTGTCGACGTTCTGATAGTAAAAGCCGCGCACCCATTCCGCCTCGCTGTCGTACACGTCGCGGTAGGTGATGCGGATCATCAGCGGGTATTCAAATCCGAGATAGCCGCCGCCGGAGAGCGACTGGTGCTCGAGCTTGATGGTGGCGCGCAGGGTCAGCGACGTTACGGGATCGGGCAGCAAGCGGTCGATTTTCTGCTCGAGGACGGTCTCGCAATGGTTGCCGTCGCCGCCGACGCGCACAAAGCGCGCCGCGCGGCGGCCCTCATCGATGGTGATCTCAACGCGCCCGTCCACCGAGCCGCCGTCGTTTCCCTGGTTGTTGTAGGCCAGCCAGCCTTCAGACAGCGGCAGACTCAGGTCGCCATTCACCAGCAACTGCCGCGCCACGCCGGTGGAGGGTTGGGGCGCCTGTCCCAGCATGACCTCGGTGCGCTCGCCCGGCCCCAGCGTCGCTGTGACGCCATTGGCGCTGACGCTGGCATAGCCGCGGTAGACGGTGGTCTCGCAGAGGTCGTTGCTCACGTCCAGCGCATAGCTGCCGTCCGCGGCCAACACCGAGTCGCCCTGCAGCGTGCTCACGCGAAAATCCAGCGGCTGCTGAGGTGACAGCGCCGTGCCGATATCCACGCGGCCGCCCAGGACGGTGAGGTAGACACTGTGCGGCTCTGTGCTCGCGCCGTAGCGCGGAAAGCGGATGCGGTCCAGGCGAATGGTCGTGTTGGGATACAGGTGCAGCGTGTGATCAAATACGGTGACGAAAGCCTCGGAGGCCTCGTCGACGCGGACCATACTGCCCTCGCGCACGTCGGCGCGCTCCCCCTTGCTGAGCGGGGTGGGGCCGCGCCCCACGGGCTGCTCGACGACGATGGTGCCCGCCAGCGACTCGACATCGGCGCGGCCGATCTCGTCGGCGTGGGTGACATAATAGCGAATGCCCAGCGGCACGGCCACGGCCAGCAGGCAGAACGCTGCAAAGGCCGACAACAGGACCAGCCAGGCCAGGCGCTCGGGTTTGGCTTTCATCTACCAACGCACCTCAAAGTCATCCAGATCATGCGTGGGGGGCTGCCACGTGACGTCCACGTGCGTAACGCGCGCGAGCGGCGGCCCCTCGTGCAGCCAGGCCAGCAGAGCCTTCAGGCGCGAGGCGGGACCCTCGGCTGCGACCTCTACGGTGCGGTCCCACCGATTGCGCACAAAGCCCACGAGCCCCAGAGCACGCGCAGCGTCCTCGGTATCGCGCCTGAAATGGACGCCCTGCACGCGACCGTGTACGACGGCATGCAGCCGACGGATCTCGTCCGGCGCCGGCGACTCTGCAGAGACACTCTCGGATGCACGCGGCTCGTTCATCGGGTGACTATTCGCTGTCCAGGTCGAGTGGCTCGTCGTCCCAGTCGGCCAGGCTATCGTCGTCGTCAACGGTCTCTTCATCCTCGTCGATCGACTCGTCGTCGTCGACCCATCGCTCCGCGCCGCTGGTCTCATCATTGAACTCGGCGACCAGCAGGTCCATGCTGCTCCTGCAGAACTCGAGCTCCGCGATCGCCTCCTCGGCCGCCAGAGCGGTGCTCTCGTCGGCCGAGTCTGCAAGGCGCTCGAGGGCGTGGCGGGCGCGTTGGCCCCCGATCTGCCCGAGCGACCAGATAGCGGCCAGGCGGATGTCGGCGTCGCCGGTAGTGGTCAGCGCGATGAGGGGCTCAACGGCGCGCTGTATCTGGATCTCGCCGCTGGCGAGGGCCGCCTCGTAGCGCACGGCCGGCGTGTCGGACTGGAGTTCCTCCAGCACGGTGTCGGCCCAGGCGGCGTCGGCGCTGCGGCCCATGGCGAAAATGGCGCTGGCGCGCAGCCGCTCGTCGCCATGCTCGTATGCCCAGTCAATCAGCCCGCGGATGCGCTCGTCATCGACGTGCGCAAGCGATTCCAGCGCGCGGCGCGCGACGTCGATCGGCTGACTCTGGTCAAGCACGATGGATTCGAGGGCGTTGCGGATGACGGTGCCCTGTCGAGGGTCAAACTCTTCGCACTCTGCCAGGTACAGGAAGCGTCCGAGCGCTGAGGCCGCAGCCGCACGCACCTGTTCGGCCGGGTCGCGCTGGGCGAGGGGCAGCAACAGCGTCACGAGGTCGGCGCGTTCGTCCTCCCACAAGCCCTCAATGGCCATCACGCGCACCTGTGCGTCGTCGTCGGTCAGGCAGTGCCTGAAAAGGTCCCAAAAGTCGAGGTCTACGTTGGCTTCACTGGCTTCGTACATCCGCGTGATGATGGCGCGCCGGGCGTCGAGCGCGAGTGTCGGCCAGAAGCCGGCAAAAGCGGCGCGTTCCGTGCGCGATGGCGAAGACAGCATCGACAGCGTGGTGGTGCTGATCGCACTGGCGTCGAGGCCGAGATATTCCAGAGCTCGCTCAAAATCGGACTTCATGATTCCCCCAAGATCAACGCTCTACTGCAAAAGACGCAACACATCAAAGTAGGTGACGACGGCCATCAGCCCGAGCAGCAGGACCATTCCGATGGCATGCACCAGGCCCTCCTTTTCGGGCGGCACTTTGCGCCCGCCGCGCAACCACTCGAGCAGCACAAACACCAGGCGGCCGCCATCCAGCGCCGGCAGCGGCAGCAGGTTAAAGAGGAAAAAGTTGACGCTCAGCATGCCGGCGAACTCGAGCAGTTGCGCCAGCCCGCTCTTGACGGCCTCTGCGGTCATGGTATAGATGCCCACGACGCCGCTGACTTCGGCGGGCAGTTCTCTGCGGATCATCCCCGCGATGACACGCGGGATGCTGGTGACAACCGTGCCCGTGGTGCGTATGCCCAACCAGAGCGACTCTCCCCAGGGGTAGCGCTGCGTGATAAAGGGGTAGCCGAGCGAGACACCCAGCGCGCCCTCGTTGGCGGGCGGGTTGGCGCGCGGCGTGGCGGTCACCGGGTTCAGCAGTTGATCGTTGCGGCGCAGCACGATGCTGATCGGCTCACCCAGATGCGCCTGGGTATAGTCGATGGCTTGCTCGACCGACGCGATGGTCTCGTCGCCTAGCGCGACGATCGTGTCGCCCGGTCGCAGCCCGGCGGCATAGGCGGGCGAATCCGGCACGACATAATAGACGCCCGCGCCCGGACCCTCGACGGGCATCGCAGTGCCCACACGGTACATCAGCGAAAAGAGCACAGCCGCCAGCAGCAGGTTCATCAGGGCGCCTGCCGACAGCACCAGCGCGCGCATGCGACGGGGCTTGCTCGCCAGGCTGCCCTCTCTGGTGGGGTCCTCTTCGCCCATGCTCACAAAGCCGCCTACGGGCAACCAGTTGAGCGTGATCTCTGTTTCGCGCCACTGCCCCAGTTTGATCATGCGAGGCGGCAGCCCAAAGCCAAACTCGTCCACGCGCACGCCCGACAGCTTGGCCGCCAGGAAATGCCCAAGCTCGTGGACGAAAACAAGCAGGCTGAGTACGACTGCAAACGAAATCAGGTTAACCATCTGACGACACAATTCCTTCCGTATTCATGTCGGGCAGAGCGGATAGACGTTCATTGCTCATGCGCAATGGACGGTCAGTAATGCAGCAGGGTTCCCTCCTGCAGGTCGGGTTTCAGCAGCACGTCCTGCACGAGGCCCGCGCGCCGTCCGGTGATCATACGTACGGTGAGGTTAGGTTGTTCGGACGCCAACTTCCAGAGCAGCCGCACCTTGCTGAGCATGCCGCCGGTGACGTCGACGCCGAAAGACGACGAGAGCATGTGCTCGATCTCGGCATAGTTGCGCGCGTTGATCTCGGGCACAAGGCGCACGATGGCGTCGCGCTGCGGATCGCCGGAGAATACGCCCGCCACTTCGCCCACCATCAGGATGCGCTGCGGGCGCAGTACGCGCGCCAGGTGGACAAAGATCTGCTCGGTAGAGATGATGCAGCAGCCTTTGACCGTGTCCAGCGCCACGTCGCCGTAGACCAAAGGCACGATGCCGTGTTGCAGGAGCGTAGTCACTGGCTCGATGGCGAGCTCGACCAGTTCGCCGTCGGTGCAGCGTGCTGAGGCGGAAGGCTGCAGCGACGCGGCCGGCACGCCCTCGGCCAGCAGGCTGTCGGCCACCAGACGGTCAAGCCGTTGGGCTGCCGCGCCGGTCTCAGCATAGCCCATCCAGTCCTGCAGGTTGCCCTGCTGAATCTGATACTTGGCCGCGGCAAAGTGGCCATAAGAGCCGCTGCCATGCCCGAGCACCAGTCGCAGGTCGGGGCGCGCCCTGAGCGCGGCGGCGATCTCGGCGGCCACGCGCGTGATGATCGCGGGCCTGGCCGTCTCGTAGCGCCGTTTGTCGGTGATCAGCGAGCCGCCGAGTTTCACAAAGACCAATTCACTCATAACGGATGCACTCCCCGTCGATCGAAACGCGGGCGCCGCTGACCAGCGTCGTGAGGTCCACCCGGTCCAGCATGGGAATATTGCCCAGCAGAGCACCCACAGCCACAATCGGTTCACTGCGTGCATTGATGATGGCGGCCGGCGCCAGGCCCGCCATGGCGAGACGATAGAGCGTGTAAGAGCCGACGGTGCTGCCCTTACCTGTGGGAAAGACGAGCACGCGTCCGGCGATGCACTGCCCCTCCAGGGGATGGCCGGGCTCTGTGATGATGCCCGTATCCGGGTCGACGCCGCCCAAAAAACCGATGGGCCGGTCGCTCACCAGCGCCAGTCCGGCGGCCTTGCCGGGTACAATTACACGCCCTGTCTGCATGTTCATCGTGGGTAGTCATTTCCCGTTGTGATGCCGCCACTTGGGCGCGAACTATGCCCGTTGTGCCCTCGATGTCGTCTCACGCGTCGGGCCACTGGCCCGCAAGTGCAGCCGTCAGACACTGCTCGGTGGAGCCAAAGCGCACCCGCAGGCCGGCGTGCGGCAGCGCGTAACAGGCCATCTTGGCCGAGTTCGTTGCCAGCGTATGGTAGCCGAGTTCGCGCATCGGCGCTACTATTACGCAACCATCGGCAACCACCTGGCCGCCGGCTGCCTCGATGCGTTGCACATCGCCATGCTCGAGGGCGCGGTCACGGACGGCGCGCGAGGTGGTGACCCACAGGGCGCTGCGCAGGCGCTGGCCGTGCAGCACATCGGCCACGGCGCGCAGCTCGGAGAGCGAGGCGTGCGGGCAGCCCAATACCACCAGGTCGATCTCGGTGTCGGGACCGTTCAGCGCAGCGATGGCCGGCGCCAGCGAGTCGATAATGATGACGGAGGCGTCGGGCGGGCAGAGCGATGTATCCTGCCGGGCCTCGGGCGTCACGCCCTCGACGTGGTACAGCGCCACGGCGCCGCTGGACGCCAGCGCTGCCCCCAACAGCTTGAGCCGGTCGCTGGTCGCCTCGTTCGAGGGGCCGTCGGCGGGCGGCAGGTCGATCCCGCTGAACCAGGGCACGCCGTCGACCACACGCCGACCGATCTCGTAACCCAGCGCGGCGAATTCGTGCGGCGCGCGCACCGGACAGCGCACCAGCACGCGGTGCGTGGCGCGGCGGGCGTCGTCGCGGTGCAGGCCATAGTCGGCGGTGCGCCCGCAGATGGCGCTGGCCAGCGCGCTGGGGCCACCCTCGCGGTTGGTGCGCGCGCCCAGCACGGCGTTTGCGTAACAGACCGCCGAAGATTCACTCCAGGCCAGGTGCGCGCCCAAAGTCGGCACGTTGCCCACATAGTAGGGCGTACAGGTGCAGGTTGTCTCGATGCCCATCGCGGCGTAGGCCTGCACCACCTCGTGTTGCTTGGCAGCAAAGGCTGGCGAGATGCCCATCCGTTCCCAATCCTGCAGGTCCATACCTGCCGGGTTGAGGGTGGTGGGCACACGGACCCGGGCGCCCTCTGCCGCCCAGTCGCGCACAAAGCTCAGGCCGGCATCGCCCAGGTTGCGGTAGCTCACCCCCGCGACTTGGACACTGGAGACCGGCAGCAGGCGCTCAGCCTCATAAACGCGCCCCAGGGTGACGACGATCTGCATGGCGCGGCGCACCGCTGGCCCCTCGTCGCCGGACAGCATGGACTCTTCCTCGCGGGTGAGCCTCATGCAGATGCCTCCGGGTCACGCAGGTACGGCGTTGGGTCGATTGGCTCGTAATCGAGCACTTGCCAGTCCTGGGGGCGCGCCGGGCCGGCGGGCGTATCCCAATGGATGGTGGCATCGAGGCCAAGCTTGGTCGTGCGCGCCTTGGCGCCGGGTACGTGCCGCGCCGAGGGATCCAGCGAGCTGCTGGGCTGGTCGGGCAGTACCACCAGATCGCGGTCGGCCTGGAAGCGTGTCGCGATCGCCCACTCCACCGCCTCAGAATCGTAGGGATCCACGTCGGCATCGACGATGACCACGTGCTTGAGCGACGTGTGCCCCTCGAATGCAGCCTGGATGGCAGCGCGGCCGTCTTCAGGGCCGCGTTTGTCGATCTGCACGACGGCGTGCAGCCAGTTACCGCCGCCCGGTGTCACGTGCACGTTGCGGCAGGTGCAGACGCGGCTCACGGCAGCATAGATGGTGGGTTCGCGCGGCATGCCCATCAGCAGGCGATGCTCGCGTCCGCCGGGCAGCAGCGCCTGGTAGATGGGCTGGCTGCGATGCGTGATGCGCTCGACGACAAAAAAGGGCTGCTGGCGCACGAAATCGCGGGTGCGCGTCAGGTCCAGGAAGGGCCCTTCGGGGCCAAGCTCCTGCGACAGGTAGCCTTCGAGGACGATCTCGCACTCGGCAGGAATCTCGAGATCGAGGCCGATGGCGCGGACCGTGGGCGTTGGCGCCAGCGCGTTGGCGATACTGAGCTCATCCACGCCCGGTGCGGGCGACATGGCTGCCGCGAGCTGTGCGCTCAGCGGCGCGCCGATACACACGGCCATCGGCAGTGGACCGCCGGCCTGCAGCCAGGCGGTGTGCGTGTCGCGACCCTCCACCAGGCGCGCGGTAAAGGTGTTGCACTTGCCACGATCTGGAGTCAGCATCAACCGGTGGTAGGCGGCGTTGCGCCTGCCCTGTGCGTCGTTAATGATCGCTACACCGGAGGTGATGTAGGGGCCGCCATCGCCCGGGATGTGGGTGAGGATCGGCAGGCATGACAGGTCGACGTCGGTCGTCACGACCTCCTGGCAGGGGGCTCGCTCGACCACTTGGGGCGCCACGGGGCTGTTGAGGGCGCGCACGAGCGTGGGCAAAAGGCCCTCCTCGGGCACGCCCAGGGCCATCGCCACGTATTCGCGCCGGGCGAACAGGCCGGCCGCGACGCTGCCCGCCCACCCCTCGACTTGGTCGAACAGCGTCAGACGCTCGTCCAGGGCATAGAGCAGGCGTGCCATCTCGTAGCGCGGGCTGACGGGTGTGGGGATGTGCAGTGGCCAGCCCCGTTGCTCGGCCAAGGATAAAAAGCGCCTAAGCTCCATCGGTCAGCTCCACGCGCTCAACTTTGCTGCGCGCGATGCGATAGCTGTCCAGGTCGCGGGGCACAGTGGTATTGGGGAAGATGGCTTCGGCCTCGCGGAGAATCTCGCGCTCGGAGTGACGGCGCGAGATGTGCACCAGGAACAGGTGTCCCACGTTGGCCTCGGCTGCCAGCCGCGCGCCCTGTGCGGCGGTGAGATGGCCAAAACGCGCGGCCAGGTCGGCCTCGTCGGACGTGTAGGTGGCCTCGATGACCAGCGCGTCGGCGTCGCGACACACCTCAACGAGGTCGTCGGTGCGGCCGGCGTCGCCCACAAAGGCCAGTTTCGTACCCCGCACTTGCTCGCCCAGCACCTGCTCGGGGTTTATCACGCGGCCGTCTGCCAGGGTGATGGGCTGGCCGCTCACAAGCAGCTTGCGTTCGGGACCGTTGGGCACGCCCAGCCTCTCGGCCTCGTCCGCCAGAAAGGGACGGTGGCTGTGCTCAGCGAAAAGGTAGCCGAAGCAACCGGGCCCGCGATGGGTGACGGGAAAGGCCGTAATCGTGAGCACCGAATTCGACCAGATCACGCCCGGGCGCACGGTGATCATCTGCAAATCCATGTCGGCCTCGCCGCCGCGCAGCACCACGTTCATCAGATCATTGACGCGCTGCAGCGCCCACTGGCCGCCGTAGAGGCTCAGTTGCGAGATCGATTCCCAACGCGAAAAGGTGGATACCAGGCCCCCAAGCCCCAGGATGTGGTCGAGGTGGCCGTGCGTCAGCAGGATCTTGTCGAGTTTGCGAAAGCCGAGGCCGCTGCAGAGCAACTGGCGCTGGGTGCCCTCGCCGCAGTCGATGAGAAAGCGTTGATCGCGGTGCATCACGAGCGATGAAGACAGGCCGCGCTTGATGGACGGCGCCGAGGCCGACGTGCCCAGGAACACGATCTCAAACATCTACAGCTCCTTACCCATGGCCACGTAGGGCGTCATTACCTCATAGCCGCGCTGCTCGTACAGGCAGCGCGCCCCGGCGCTATCGCGATGCACGAGCAGGTTGACCTTGAGGCAGCCCCTGGCGGCCAAGCGCCGCTCAACTTCGTCCAGCAGCGCGCTGGCCACCCCCTGGCGCCGACAGTCGGAGTGCACGGCCAGATGGTGAAGCCATCCGCGGCGGCCGTCCCAGGCTCCGATGATGACGCCCACAAGCGTGCCGTCGATCTCGGCGACAAGGAACAGATCAGGATCGCGCGTGAGCTTTTTCGCGATCTCGGCGCGTTCGTCCGAGGGTCGCAGGCGCACGCCCTCACCGGCGTCGCGCCAGAGGGCATACACCGCGTCATAGTCGTCGATCGCAAACTCGCGGATGCGCATGCCTCAGTCGTCCAGGCCGACGATGGCTTTCCAGTCGCCGTGAATGCCATCTTCGGTGACGCCATAGTAGATGCGCACGTTGCCCTGATCGTCCTTCTGCACCAGGTCATAGTGCGGCTGGCTACTGCGAATGTACTTGTGCCACAGGCCCAGGTGGCCGGTCCACTTGACCTTGTCAAGCTGGAAGGTTCCCTTTTCCTTGAGCGCGATGGCATAGCGCCACAGGTAGCGAGCCGAAGTCCGGCTGACGTTCTGCACCTTGTTGTTGTTGCGCAGATCGCGCATGGTGTGATAGAGCACGCCTTCGCGCTCGACGGTGTCCACAATCTCGACGCCGGTGCGGGGCGGCTCGTGATCCGCCGCGCCGCTGACAGCCGCGCGCTGCTTGGCGGGCGCGGGACGCGCCTCTGCGGGCGCTTCAGCAGTCTCTTTGGTCGCGGCGGCCGCCGCTGTTTTGGACCGGCCGGATGAGCGCCGTCTGGAGCGGGATGACCGACTGGACGCCGGCTTTTCCGTCTCGGTGCCGCTTGGAGCGGGCTGTTCGGGCGTCGCCTTGGGCTGGGCCTGTCTGGCTGACGCGGGTTGCTGTGCGGCCTGGGGCTCCGTCGACTTGCCGTCGCGCGGCTGGCGCGATGGCTGGGTCTGCTGCACGGTCGCGGCTGCTGGCGCCGCATCGGGGCGTTTGGTCACGCGCTTGATCAGCCCGACGATCTCGTCGCGCATGGCCAGGTTAGTGACCGACTCTTGCCGCACATAGATCTTGCTGCCCTCGAGCACGTAGGGCGGATCGTCACCTTTGGGCACGGTCACGCGCACAATGCTCTTGCCCTTGCTCTTGAGGACGCTGAGTGTTACGGGCAGCGGCGGCGTGATGCTACGCTGGATGGCCGTCTTGAGCTCTGACATTGTCTGATCTGGCTGGTCGATGCCGGTTGGCGGGCCCTTGCGTTTCGCGTTCACGCCGATATAGACGTTGCCGCCGTTCGAATTGGCAAAGGCGACGACGTCGCGCAGGACGGCGTGCTGACGGCCGCCCTGGCGGGTGGCCTGCTCATGAAAGCTCTGGACCAGCGTGGGGCCCTCCTTGACGGCGGCCTCGATGTGGTCGTAGGGCTCTTCGGCAGCTTCACCGGCCGGGCGTGTACGCGCAAAGTCGTTGCTGAGGAAGAGCTCTTTGAGCGCTGCAAAGCTCACCTCGGGCAGCAGCACTTCAGTGGCGCGGTCGCCGATGCCCAGTGTGCTGCGGCTGCTGCTATAGGCGTGTGAGTCGGATCCCTGGATGCAGTGCATGCGGCGCGGGTATTGGGGCTTGGAGCCGCTGAAGAAAGAGGCGGTCGAGCGCCGACCCCGGTTGTCGAGGTCGGTGACTTCAAGCGCGTGCAGGTGCGGATCCTGAGTATAAGCAATGCGCGTCTGGCCGCCGATGTCCAGCCCGAACATGGCCACGCCATGGCTCGAGTTGGCGTGTGCGGCGATCACGAGCGCGCCCGCCTCGTTCATGGTGCGGTAGGCGATAAGCACATCGCAGGTCGGGCCGACCTCGGTGTCGCCGGCGTCGAGCAGCTCAAAGGGCACGTTCAGCTGTAGCAGCACGTGCTCGATGCTGCGAATCGGCGTTCGCGGCGGAAAGATAGCCAGGATGTGAAAGCCAAAGGTCGCCGTCAGCTCGAAACCTGGCAGCACCAGGATCTTGTCCAACAGGCGGCGGTACTCTTCCAGCCTTTCCTTCTCTTCGGGGCGCAAGCGGTTGCTTGAGACCCAGCGTTCAAGATCCGATATCTCCTGCATCATAGCCGCGTAACCGGCGACCGTATTGTGGTCGGTAAACGCTATGATGTGGAGGCCCGCGGCCTCTGCTTTGCGCAGCAGGTCGAGGTAAGTAGCGTTATGGTCCTGATAGTCTTTGCTGGCGGGGGTATGGATATGGAGGTCCATCCGTCGCCAGCTCATCTTGGACTCAGGGCCTCCCTTGTTCTTGGACTGAATTGTCACTGTTCACCCTTCCTTGGGGGGTTGCGTTTTCCGAGTTGCCAAAGGCTGTCTCAAAGACCTGCTCCACTCGGTCGACGAGAACAAATGACATCTCTTGCTGTACGCTCTTGGGGAGTTCCTCAAGATCGCGTTCGTTGCGGCGGGGCAGGCACACAGTGGTGAGCCCCGCACGATGAGCCGCCAATATCTTTTCCTTGATGCCGCCCACAGGCAGCA
>DIVQ01000095.1 GCA_002423325.1 Anaerolineales bacterium UBA6128
TTCACCCGCGAAACAGCGCCGCGTGCATCCAGTTCGATGGCCACCAGATCGATACGCCAGTCGACCTCGGCCAGGCCCTGCTCTGCCAGCCAGGCCTGTCCGAGGTTGGTGATGCGTTCGGCCTTGCGCGCCGTCATGCCGTCTTCGGCCCAGCCAGACGCATGCCCGTGGCGCGTCTTGACCTCGACAAAAACCCAGCAATCGCCGTCGCGCGCCACGAGATCGATCTCGCCGCCGGCGCGGCGCCAGTTGCGCTCTACGATGAGGTAGCCACACCCCTGCAGCATGCGCGCGGCGGTGTCCTCACCGTACCGACCCAACGCCTGCTTGCGATTGGACAGTGTCTTCGGGGATATCTGCGTCGGCTTGACCATGCACGCGATTGTAACACAGCGCCGCGCGGGGCGCGAAGCGTCACTGCGATCAGTCAGCCTGCGCAATTCCTCGGATCCGGCAGGACAGCCTCAGACCCGAAGCATGCCGGCGAATGGCCGCCAACACGCAATCGCGAACGCACGCCTTGCGTCTGACCGTGCGCCGGCGCCTCGACGGCTTTGGCCCTAACTCCCCAGTACCGCGGTGATCTCGGCCAGTTCCTCAAAATCATCACCGCCCGGGTACGCTCTGCCCGGTCCTACCCCACGCCCGGCGTCCATCATCGCGTGGATGTTCTCCAGAGGCGTCTCCAACGGCAGGTCGCACGCTGAGCTCAGCACGAAATTGGGGAATGGCGCCATCGCCTCCACCAGGTTACGCGTGGTGCGGTAGACCTGGTTCGGCGTCATCTGCAACATCACCTCGACGGTGTCGAGGTTGCCTATCAGCAGAACATCCTCGGGCAGCGTGCGCACCAGACTGGGGAAATCGACCATGGAGTCGAGGCTCAATGCCTGAGCGCCCGTCTCGATCATGGACGGGACCAACCGCGTGGTATTGCCGCATACATGCAGAATCGGCACCGTGCTGAGTGTGCCCAAGATCTCGGCCACGTAGCGCCCCGAGAACTCTTGGAACTGGCGCGGCGACAAAAAGCTGGCGGAGGGCTCCAGGATCGCGATCATGCTGGCGCCGGCGCGTTCCAACGCGCGGGCGTAGCGCGATATGACCCCCGAACTGAAGCGCAGTACAGTATGCACCAGTTCCGGGTTGTCCAGCGTGAGGATGGCCGCGTTGCTGGCGCCCAACAGCAGCGCTGTCAGCGAGAAGGGGCCGATCACATAGCCGCCCTTCAGGCCGTCGAGATAGCGCGCCATCAGCCGCATCGTCTCTACAAACACGGCCACGCGGCCGTCGCTCAGGATGTCGCTGTTGGCGAACTTGGCCAGGTCCTCCGCGCGCTGCACGGGATGCACCTCCACCGAGGGCGACTCGTCCAGCGGAAAGCGCACGGGCAGACCCAGCGCGCTCGCCTCCACCGACAGGTCCATGAAAAAGAACATGCCGTCCGGATGAAAGCGGCGCTGCAGCGAAAAGATGGTGGAGAACTGGGTGCCCCAATTGAACGTGTTCTGTTTGAGCGTCGAACCGTTCAGTTGCGTTCCCGGAAAGCCCATCAGCGGGACGACCATCCCGCGGCCGTGAGCACGCGCGATATCGATCAGTTTGTCTGCCATAGGTTACCTCATGCTGGCTCCGCAGTGATTCTATACTATCCAAGTAAACAAATGGCATTTTACCACGACCCCGTCCAACCCGCAAACCGCGGCGGGCGCAGCTCAACCGTTGAGGGTAGGCAGAAGGTCCCTGGTGTCAAGATTGCGTGTGCGACGCTGGCCTTGGCCTGTTCGTCCGCCCTGTGCTATAGTCGGCGCATGGAGCAATGCGACCAGCACCGTCGTGCGCCAGCGACGTGGCGCACCATTCTGTTGCTTGCAGGCAGCCTGCTGCTCACAGCAGCGCTGGGCGCTTGCCTGCGTCCGCGTGCCGTCGCCAACCGGGTATGGCTGCACATCGACGGCACCGATCGGCCCCTGTACAGCACGGCTCCTACAGTGCGCGCCCTGCTCGACGCACTGTCGGTCGAGGTGCAGGGCACCGGTACCGTCGAGCCGCCCCTGTGGACCCCGCTCAGCGCCGGCCTGCACATCACCGTGACGCGCTCGTGGGACGCCTTCGAGTACCTGCCGATCGCGCCCGTGCAGCACACAGTGCGCGACGAATTCCTGCTGCCCTCGGCCAGCCGGGTGATCACGCCCGGTCAGCCCGGCGCCGAGCAACTGACCTGGCGCGAGACCTGGGACGGCCCCAACTTGGTGGGGCGCGAACTTACCAGTCGCGTCGTCGTGACCCCCGCAGTGGACGCGTGGCGCGTGCAGGGCACCCGGGGCACGCTGCCCACCACTGCCTTCAGCGGCACCATCGCCTACAGCGCCAATGGCGACGCCTGGCTCACCCGCAGGGACAACACGGTCCGGCGCCAGCTGACCGACGACGGCGGGCTGGATGGGCGCGTGCTGGCCCTCTCGCCCGACGGTCACACGCTGTTGTACACCCGCATGCCGGAGGACGGCAGCCCTCATCTGAACGAACTCTGGACGCTGGACACGGTGGTGCTGAACGCCCAACCGGTCGATACGGGCTTGCGCGGGGTGTTGCGCGCCGCCTGGGCGCCCAGCGGCGTGGCGTTTTCGTTCAGCAGCGCGACAGCCACCGGGGGCCCTCCGGGTTGGCGCGCGCTGAACGATCTGCACGTCGTGAGCTGGCCAGCATTGGAGTCAACGCAGTTGCTCGCGCCGAGCAGTGCCCTGCTGTATGCCTGGTGGGGCGAAGCGTGGGCCTGGGCGCCGGACGGCCAGCGCCTCGCTTACGCCCGCGCCGACGCCGTCGGCCTGCTCGACCTGACGGACGGCCGGCGTCGCACGCTGCACCGCTTTGCGCCCGCGCCGGTCGAGCGTGGCCGCGTCTGGTTGCCGCGGCTGGCCTGGTCACCGGACGGCAACAGCCTGCTTGCCAGCACGCACCTTGCGCTTGGCGAGGCATCGCGTTACGACCTGCTGCTGCTGGACGCCGACACGAGCGGGGCCCGCACCCTGTACCCCGACGCGGGTCGCGACGCGGCCTTTGCCTGGTCGCCTAGTGGCAACGAGGTGGCACTGCGCCTGGCCTTGCCGGACGGCTCAACGCGCATCGTGGTCATCGCGCTCGGCGCTGCAGAAGCGCTTGCGCCGCCGCGTATCCTGGGCACCTGCACCGCAGCGAGCGGCCCCCTGCTCTGGCTTGAGCACGACCATGCGCTGCTGACGCTGTGCGCGGGCGATATCTATCTGTTCGGTCCGACCCGGGGCAGCGCTGCCGCGCTGACCGCCTCGGGACTGGTCAGCGACATCGTCTGGAGGCCATAGAGACCGTGGGCAAAAAGCACGTTCGGCACTGGCTGCGAGGAGTGCTGACCCTGGTACTGCTCGTGCCGTTGCTGGCGACACTATCGGCGTTGTTTGCCTCCAACGTCGGACAGTACCGCGCCACGCAGCACGGCCGCGAAAACGGGCTCGCGACCGACCAGGCCCCGCTCGAGCAGCCGCGCTTTGGCACAAACGTGGCCCTTGAACGCTACGCCGATGAACCAGCGCTGCGCGCTGTGCTGGCACTGCTGCGCGAGGCCGAACTGGGAACGCTGCGTCAGCGGTTCGCCTGGGCTGAGCTTGAGCCCTCGCCGGGCGCGTACCAGTGGGAGACGTGGGACCGCGTGCTGCCGATTCTGCAGTCGGAGGGCTTTGGGCTGATCGCCCTGCTCGACACGTCGCCCGACTGGGCGCGCGCCGAGTGGGAGGCGAGCAACCCGTGGGCGCCGCCCGTAGACGTGGCGGACTATGCCCGCTTTGTGAGCGCCTTCGCCGCACGCTACGGCGCCTACATCAGCGCCTACCAGGTCTGGGATCAGCCCAACATCGCCCCGCATTGGGGCGCCGGCGAGGTCGACCCCGCGGGGTATGTTGCGTTGTTGGCCGCGGCAAGCGAGGCCATCCGCGCGGCCGATCCCCAGGCGCGCATCATCGCCGGGGGCCTGGCGCCCAACACCGAGTCGGGCGGCCGCAACCTGAGCGATCTGCAGTATCTGCGCGAAATCCTCAGACGCGGCGCGCTCGAGCACTGCGACATTCTGGGCGTCAAGGCCTACGGCTTTTGGTCCGGCGCCTACGACCGCCGCGCAGACGAGGACCTGCTGAACTTTTCCCGGGTCAGCCTGGCGCGCGCCGAGCTGGTGCGGCGCGGAGCCGAGGCGCTGCCCATCTGGCTGCTGGAGGGCGGTTGGTGCGCCCTGCCCGAGCCTTGGACCGGCGCGGCGCCTCCACTCGGCAACGACAGCGCCTTTGTGCAGAGCCAGCGACTGGGCCAAGCCGTCGAGCGCATCACACAGGAGTGGCCCTGGCTCAGCTTGGCCTGCCTGCAGGTGGCCCAGCCGGACGCCGCCAGCGACGACCCCGTGTGGGGCTTTGCCCTGCTCGACGCACAGGGCGCCACCACGGCACTCTACACCGCCCTGCTGGACCACGCGCTGGGCGTCTCACACCTCTCCCCGGGCCTGACGCGCGACTGGCAGCGCTATGCCCTGCCCGAGCAGGCGCGCGTACACTTCTGGGGCACCGACCTGCATCTGCTGCTCGAGCGGGACGCGGCGCAGGGCGATCTGGTGGCGCGCGTGGCCGGCAAGACGGCCGACCTGACCTTTGCGCTGCCGACGTCGGCGCGCAACGCCACGGAGACTGAGCCGGCCCGCGTACGCGTGGCGTCCCGGCTGACGCCGGGCCTGCATACGCTCGAGCTGCAGGGCACGCCGGCGCAACTCGCGGCCGTAAGCGGAATCCTCGTGGGCAACCGCACGCCCGCGCGCCGTTGGCTGGCGCTGATCGTCAGCGGATTGTTGCTGCTGTGGGTGCTTTGGCTGACGGTGCGGGTCGCGAAACAAGTGCCCTGGGGCAGGGCATGGTCGCGTACGACGACGCCCTTTGCTCGGCTGCCGCGCGGTTGGCAGACCGCTCTCGTACTCGGCGCCTTGGCCGCGGCCATCCTGTGCCCCGTGCCGATGCTGCGACCCGCGCTGCTGCTGGTCTACGCGATCCTGGCACTGCTGCGCCCCGACCTTGCGTTGCTGATCGCGGTGGCCTGCATCCCCTTTGCGCCGTTCAACCTCAGTCTGGCCCAGTGGCGCTTTTCCCTGGCCGAGGTCGCCACGCTGGTCGCTGCGGGCGCCTACCTTGGCAACACTCTGCTGGCCGCACGTGAGCAACCACCACACGTACCGTTCCAGCAATTGCAGAGCGTTGCCGCTCGCCGCCTGTCGCGCATCCTGGCGGCTCTTCGCGCGTGGCGCCTGGCCGACTGGGCCGTGCTCGCCCTGCTGTTGCTGAGCCTGGCGACCTGCTTTTTGGCCGAGTACCAGCGCGTGGCCTTTCGGGAATGGCGCGTGGTCATTGCGGAGCCAGTACTGCTCTACCTGCTGGTACGCCAGAGTGCGCGCGCAGGACCGGCGCGGGAGCGCGAGCAACCTGGGGCCCCCAATGCCGTGTCGCTCAAGCGCCTGATGGACGTGCTGTACCTGGGCGGACTGGCGGTGGCCTGCTATGCGCTGCTGGTCTATCGCACGCCGCAGGGCGTGATCGAGGCCGAGGGCGTGCGCCGCGCGCGCGCCTTTTACGGCTCCCCCAACAACCTGGCGCTCTACCTGGAGCGGCTGTTGCCGCTTGGTCTGGCCCTGGCCGCTTGGGCGCGCACGCGCTGGCGGCGCTGGCTGTACGGCTTGGGGACCCTGCCGATGCTCACGGCGCTGGTGCTCACCTACTCGCGCGGCGCGTGGCTGCTGGGCCTGCCGGCCGGCCTGCTCGCGCTGGCCTGGCTCCGTGGGGGACGCTGGCGTTACGTCGCGCTGGCTCTGCTGATCGTGGGCGCCGTTGTGCTGGTGCCCCTGGCGCGCACGCCGCGCTTCGCTGGCCTGGTGGATCCCACCAGCGGCACCACCTTTTTGCGCATCAGCCTGTGGCAGGCGTCGTGGGATATGCTGCGCGAGCATGCCTGGCGCGGCATTGGGCTGGACAACTTTCTCTACTATTATCGCGACTATATCCGACCCGGCGCCGAGGTCGACCGCTACTTGTCGCACCCGCACAACCTGGTGCTCGACTTTTGGCTGCGGCTGGGCATCGGCGGGTTGGCCGTGCTGGGCGCGATGATCGCCGCACACGTCGTCGGGGCGCGCCGCGCATTCGGGCGCTTGCGCGGAGACGACGTGCGTGCGATGCTGCTGGGCCTGACTGCCGGCATGGCCGCCGCACTGGCGCACGGTTTGATCGACGCCTCCTTCTTTGTCATCGAACTGGCTTACGTCTGGTTGCTGGCGCTGGCCTGGGTGACGACCGCAGCACACTGCGTCCCCGGGCGCGAGTAGGATCTCCGCGCCGGCAACGCACAGTCGCCTGATACGTATAGGGATTGGCGCTGCTGCCCACGTTCGTGTGCCGGTGCGCCCGAGCGGCTCCCTGTTACGCCGGCCTGGCGTTTTCCCCGGAGGAGGTACCATGTTCAACCCCGCGGTCTACGAGAACACCCGCCCTGACGGCGTGCCGGTCCTGGAGGTCATCCCCGACGACGACACCAGGAAGCGACCACAGCCGCGTCTGTTCGTGCCCCTCAAACGCAGCGCGTTGCGCGGCGAGATCGTCGGCCCGCTGGCCTCATTGCGCCTTGAACAGACCTTTGGCTACACGCGCGCCCAGCTCGATAAGGTCATCGAAGCTCACTACCGCTTTCCCCTGCCGGGCGACGCGGCAGTGACTGCCGTGCGCGTGCGCTTTGGGGAGGTCGAGATCATCGCCGAGCTCAAGGAGCGCGGCGCGGCTGAGGCCGAGTACGACGAGGCCAGAAAGCAGGGTCAGCAGGCGGCCCTGGCCACGCGCGAGTCCTCCAGCGTTTTCACGCTGCGCGTCGCCGGGATTCGCCCCGAAGAGGACGTGGTGGTCGAGACACAGTACGTGCAACTGGCGCGCCCCGAGGGCCAGGGATGGTCACTGCGCGTCCCGCTGACCACCGCGCCGCGCTACGTGCGCGACGACGAGGCCAGCTCGCGCCCCGCCGAGGGGCAGCCGCTGCTGCTGCTGCGCGACCCCGGGCACCGCTTCTCGCTCGACGTCGTGCTGCGCGACGCCGCCACCGTCACCAGCCCGACGCACGCGCTTGATGTCGTGGAACCCGACGCCGATGCCAGTGCCCCCGAGGACCGGCACGTGCGCCTGCGCGGCGGCGAGGTCCTCCCCGACCGCGACTGCGTGCTGGTCTGGACGCCGCGCCAGACGCAGGAGCACCCCGCGCTGCACGTCCGCACGTACGATGACACGGCCGCCGGCTGGACCTATCTGCTGGCGCTGGTGGCGCCGCCCGCCGCGTCTGAGCGGCTCACGCGCGTGCCTCGCGAGGTGACCCTGCTGGTGGACCATTCCGGCTCGATGCGCGGCCCCAAGTGGGAGTCTTCTGACTGGGCGGTGGCCCGCTTCCTGAACGGCCTGAGCCCGCAGGATGCGCTGGCGTTGTGCCTGTTTCACACGACCACGCGCTGGTTCGCCGACCAGATGCGCGCGGCTGACAGCGAGACAGTGCAGGCCGCCCTGCGCTTTGTGCAGGACAACAAAGACAGCGGCGGCACGAACATGGGTGTGGCGCTCGAACAGGCGCTCGGCATCGCGCCGCTTGCCGGCGAGCACGCGCGCCACCTGTTACTGGTCACCGATGCGCAAGTCAGCGACGAGGGCCGCATCCGCCGGTTGGTGGACGAGGAGGCCGCACGCACGCCGCGCCGCCGCACCAGCGTGCTGTGCATCGACGCCGCGCCCAACGCCTTTTTGGCGCACGAGATCGCCGATCGCGGCGGCGGCATGGCACGCTTTCTGACCAGCTCGCCCGAGGAAGAGGACATCACCACCGCCCTCGAGCAGGTGCTGTCCGACTGGGACGCGCCCGTGCACGCCAACCTCACGCTGAACGTCAACCGCGAGGCCGCCCAGGCCACGGGACGCGCCCTGCTGCCGGGCGCCCCCGCTGGCTGGCAGGCCATCGACCTGGGCGACCTGCCCGCGGGCCGCGCCATCTGGGTGGCGGCGCGCGTGCCGCTTGCGACCGACGCGCCGCTGCGCTGTGAGGTGCATGCCGCCGGAAAGCGCCTGGCCGAGGCTGAGGCCAGCCCGGTGGCGCTGCCGGCGCTCAAGGCCCTGTTCGGGGCGCGGCGCGTGCTGGCCCTCGAGTACCTCATCGGCTCGGGCTACACCGGCGACGACCTGCGTGACCAGCTTGAGCGACTGGGCTACGGCACCGACGACCTCGCCAGGGTCAGCGACCGCAAGCACATCTATGCCGAGAACGCCCGCGAAGAGGTCGCCAAAGCCCTCAAAGCCCTGCTGGTGCGCGAGGCGCTTGACTATGGACTGGCGAGCAGCGAGACCGCCTTTGTCGCCGTCCGCAAGGAAAAGGGCGAGGTCGTGGCAGGCACGGTGCCGGTCGCCAACGCGCTGCCCAGCGGCTGGTCTGAAGAGTTTCTGTCGCCCGGGGCGATGTTCTTCATGCGATCCTCTGGAGTCGCCGATATGTCCATGGGCGGCTTTGGGCAACCGCAGGCGCCCGCCTCCACGAACGCCGGCATGGGCGCCCAGCTGGCCGCCCTGCAGCGCAAGGGCGGAGCCAGACCGCATCGCAAGGAGGCGGCCCCAGCGCGGCCCGTCACGCCGCCGGCGTCTGCCAGGCCGACCGCGCCATCGGGCAGTGTGACGCTGTTCGAGGGCACGCCCGTCTTCCAGTCGGGCCAGGCGCTGCTGTTCGACAGCAACCGCAGCGGCGACGCCGGCCGCCTCGCCGGCCAGGGCACTATCCGTCAACTCGCGATCGCTTTCGCCAAGGGCGCGCCCGACGCGGATGCGCTCGATGCCGGCCTGATGCTGCTGATCTACGTGGGCGACCTGGCCACGCCGCGCGCGCGGGCGTCGCTGCGCGACATGCTGCGGCAGGGCGGCAGCCGACCGCTGAACCTGGCGCTGCGCGCCGGCGACGTAGTGCGCGTGGTGCTGCTCGATCCCAACAACGTCTGGGCCAGGGTCGCGCCGACGCTGAGACTGAGCGTGCTGATGTAGCACCGTTCGCCCGTCGGCGGGGTAAGCTTCCCCGCCGACCCGGCCGGGAGGAAGATGCCATGAGGTGGCCACTAAGGGTTGTTGTCATCGGGCTCGTCGTCGCCCTGTTGGTCGGCTGTGCGCTGTTGAGGCCCGCGCCCACGCCCACGCCGGTGCCGACGCCGGAGGAGAGTACTCCTCTCCCGCCCACACCGGTGCCGGAGGAGAGTACTGCTCTCCCGGCCACGGCTCAACCCACGACCGCGCCCATCGCCGGTTTCAAGCGCTTTGCGGGTACCGGCATCGAGCTCTGGCTGCCCGAGACCTTCAGGGGCGGTGACTTGAGCGAGGACCTGGACCTGGTAGTTGATGGTCTCAACGAGCTTGGCTACGGCCAGGCGGCAGAGATGATCAAGGCCAACCCCGATGTGTTCGTGCTGTGGACCTTTGACTCTGAGGTCGGCCCGTCCGGATTCGTGTCGAGTGCAACCGTAACGAGCCAGAGCACGCTATCGGCGTTCACCATTGACAACTACGTTGATTTGGCCAGCAACCAGTACCCGGCAGAGTTCGTCGTGTCCGAGGTCGAGGTCGTGGACCAGGCCCCGTTTGAAGCTCGCCGCCTGATCGTGACGAACGACAGCCTCGGCACCAAGCAGTTGCAGTTCATCTACATGCTTGGCGGCGAGATGTGGGCCGTCACCTACAGCACCAGCCAGGACGAGTTCGAGGAGCGGCTGCCCTCGTTCGAGCTGAGCGCGAGCACCTTCCGCGTCACCGACTGATCCGTCTGGGCGCGGCGCGCCCGCTCATCGGCCAGAGGGAGGCGTATGCCGAAGCGATTGTACCTCGCTTTGCTTCTTGTGCTGATCCTAACGTCCGCCTGTGGACGGGCGACTGCGCCCCCTGGCTGGCGTTCGTACGAGGGTGAGGGCGTCACGTTGTGGCTGCCGTCCAACTATGGGCAGCCGTCTGAGCGCGGAGAGCATGCCGCCGGTGACGCGCCCAGGATCGTGTTCGAGGCCAGTGAGTCGTACCTGCGCGCGGGCGGCGGACCGCTGCCCGCGCTCGTGATCGTCACCCGCGGCCACATTCCGCTGCTGCGTAGCCTGCGCTCCTACGCCGAGGACTATGCCACCACTACGAGCACCTGCTTCAGTTGTTCGGCGCCGGTGCGGGTCGACCTGGGATGCCGGCGCGTGTGGCGCGTCGTGGTCGATCGCCCCGACGCCTCGTTGACCACGGCGGTCTACCTGCTGCGTCGCGGCACCGTCCTGTGGACCGTCGCGTTCAGTGCGAGCAGCGCCGTTTTTGGCCGGACCCTGACCGAATCTGAACAGAGCATGTGCACGCTGCGCACTGCCTGGTTCTCGCGTTGAGCTCACATCGGCTCGGGCGTCCAGGTGCTGGTGCGCGCCAGCCGGCGCAGGAACGCCAGGTATTCGTCGCGCGTCATCGCCGGCTTGTGGCGCGCCAGGATGGCGTTGGCGCGAGCCGCCCCGTTCGACAGCAGGTCGATGAGGGTCATCGCCGCCGTCTTGGCGGGGGCGATGTAGGCCATCTCGGGGTCGCGGATGCAGTAATCGGCCCCGTGTCCGGTGCCGCCCGCACCGTTCGCCGTGGCCTCGATGGCCGGCATGATCTGGCTCACGTCGCCCATATCGGTCGACCCGGCGCCAAAGCGCGGCTCAATCCAGCCCTGCTCCCCCACCAGCGCCACTACGTTCTCGCGGTAGGCCTGCGTCAGGTCGTCGTGCAGAATGCGCGGCAGGTAGCCCGGCAGCGTGGTGATCTCGACGCGCGCGCCCAGCGCCATCGCCCCAGCCTGCAGGGCGCGGTCCACCTTGGCCTGCGCATCCAGGATGGCCTCCACGCTGGCCCCGCGCACATAGGTCTCCATGATAACCTCGTCGGGGATCACGTTCACCAGCGCCCCGCCCTTGGTGATGATGGGGTGCACGCGGATGTGGTCCTCGTCCTTGAAGGTCTCGCGGTTGGCGTCGATGCCCTGCAGCCCCAGCATGGCCGCCTTGAGCGCATTGACGCCCTTGAAAGGCTCAGCGCCGGCGTGCGCCGCCGTGCCCAGATAGCGGATGCGCTTGACCACACAGCCGTTGCTCGCCCCCGAGACCCCCAGCCTGCCCGGCCCGTCCTCGCTCGTCTGGTGCGTCGACAGCGTGATCTGCACGTCGTCAAAGGCCCCCACGCGGATCAGCTCGGGCTTGCCGCCCAGGAACTCGATCACGCCCTGCTCGCGCAGGCCCATGCGGTACTCGACCTCGACGTACTCCTCCGCCGGAACGGCCATCAGCGCGACGGCGCCATCCAGATCGGCCAGCGCGCCCGCTTCCACCAGTCCGTACGCCAGCGCCACCAGCGTGGCGATCTGCGCATTGTGGCCGCAGGCGTGCGCCGCGCCGGTCTCGGGGTCGGCGTCGGGGTGGTCGCGCACCAGCACTGAGTCCAGCTCGCCGAGGTAGGCCACGGTCGGTCCTGGCGATCGCCCGCGCAAGACGGCCTTGACGCCCGTCACCGCCAGCCTCGTCTGCGGCGCCATGCCCAGCGCAGCAAAGCGCTCTGCCACCAGACCGGCAGTGCGATGCTCCTTGAACCCCAACTCGGGGTGCACGCGGATGTCCTCGCCCAGCGCCAGGATCTCGTCATAGTGGGCATCGATCGCGCGACAGACGCGCTCCTTGAGGGCGGCGATGTCGGGCATGGGGCTCCTTTCCGCTGTCAGTCAGCGCACTCATTCTAGACGAGCACAAGCGGCGGCGTCAAACCGCACCCGCCTGCGCCCAGTCCGGTGAGACCTTGACACCGACCGCTGCACATGCTATGTTAGCCTTTGGAGCCGGTCTGCATGCTCGAGCGCGCAGGCCAGCGGCAACGCGGGACAATGGGATGAGTCGTTCCACCATTTCACTGTGAGATTGGAGGACCCATGCTCAAAGAAGGCGATCTCGCTCCCGATTTCACACTGCAATCCGACCAGGGAGAGCCCGTCACGCTCTCCGACATGCGCGGCAAGAAGGTAGTGCTCTACTTTTACCCGCGCGACAACACGTCGGGCTGCACGGCCGAAGCCTGCAGCTTTCGCGACGACTATGCCCAGTTCGTGATGAAAGGCGCCGTGGTCATCGGGGTCAGTCCCGACACCGTGGCATCCCATGATAAGTTCAAGGCCAAGCTGAGCCTGCCCTTTTACCTGCTCAGCGATCCCGAGCACAAGGTGCTGGAGATGTACGGCGCCTGGGGCGCAAAGTCGATGTACGGGAAAAAGTTCATGGGCGTCATCCGCTCGACGTTCGTCATCGACGAGCAGGGCGTGATCATCAAGGCCTTCCCCAAAGTCAAGGTGGCTGGGCACGCCCAGGAGGTGCTCGCCTACCTCTGAACCGTTGGGCCGAACCGGCCTGGCCAGGATACCGGGCATCGGCCCAGTCTGAGCGTGCGCTGCGAGGAACGCGATGCACCTATCATCACGCGAGGTTGTGCTGCGCGCCATCGAGCGACGCCGGCCGCCCCGCATCCCTGTCCATTACTGCAACCGCGACTATGAGTCGTCGGACACGCTGAACCTGGGGTTTGCGCCGGCCGCCGATTTCGTGGCCAGCGAGCCCGGCATGACAGAGTGGGGCTATGCCTGGCTGTCGCTCGATGAGACCATGGGGCAGCCGCGCAACCACCCGCTGGGCGCCTGGGCTAATGTCGAGCACTACGTGCCGCCCAACGCATACGCGCCCGGGCGGTTCGACGCGCTTGCCAACAAACTGGCCCAGAGCCCGGACCGCTTTGCCAAGTTCGGCGTCGGCATCAGCGGGTTCAATCAGGCCACCTTTCTGCGCGGGATGGATCGCTTCCTCATGGACCTGTACGAGGCGCCCGAGCGCGCTGCCCACGTGCTGGACCTGGTCTTTGAGTTCGAGAACGGCATCATCGAGCAAGCCGTGCAGTTGCCGATCGATTGCGTGGCATTTGGCGACGATTGGGGCACGCAGCGCGGCCTGATGATCCGCCCCGCTCTGTGGCGCGAGGTGTTCGCCCCGCGCTACGCAGAGCAGTTCAACATGATCCACGCCGCAGGCAAAAAGGTCTGGTTCCACACGTGCGGCGACGTCTCCGCCGTGCTGGGCGACCTCATCGACCTGGGCGTAGACGTGCTCGAGTTGCTGCAGCCCGACATCTATGGCGTCGACTGGCTCGCCAACGCGTTCGGCGGACGCGTCTGCTTTTGTTGCTCCATCGACCACCAGCGCCGCGCCGTCAGCGGCACGCGCGAAGAGATCTTTGCCTACGCGCGCTACCTGGCCGACACGCTGGGCGCCTACGACGGCGGCTTTATCGCCTACATCGAAGACTATCACTCGCTGGGGATGAGCGAGCAGACCTATCAGTGGATCCGCGAGGCCTTTCACAGCCTGGGAGTTCCACAACAAAGACACCAAGACACCAAGGGAAACGTATGACGGGACCACAGCGCCCGTGGCGCTGGCACCCAAGACGGCGGAAACTGCAGACCCTAGTTGGTTCCTTCTTTTCGTGTAGTTTGTGTTTTTCGTGGTTTATCTGTTATTCGTTCCGCGCCTTCTGTGTCTTCCGTGGTCACGCTTGAGCCTATCTGGAGGGTAGCATGGCAAAGGGAGTCGTCGGAGCTCAGCTGTACACCGCGCGCGAGTATTGCAAAGACATCAAGGGCATTGCCGAGACCGCCAAAAAGGTGGCCAAGATCGGCTACACCGCCGTGCAGATCTCGGGCTTTGGCCCGGCGGACCCCGCGGAGGTCGGCAAGATCATGGCCGACAACGGCCTGACCGTGGCCGCCACGCACATGGGCTGGCCGCGCTTTCTGAACGAGCTGGACGCCGTCATCGAGGAGCACAAGCTCTGGTCGTGCGTCCACCCGGCCATCGGCGGCCTGCCGGCCGAGTACTTTTCCGCCGACGGCGTCAAACGTTTCTGCGACGAACTCGGGCCCGTGTTGGAAAAACTCGCCGCGGTGGGGATGGACTTTTCCTACCACAACCACAACCACGAGTTCGCCAAGCACGACGGCGTGCGCTGGATCGACGCGCTGTATGCCAACGCGCCCAGGGAGCTCAACTTTGAGATCGACACCTACTGGGTACAGGCGGGCGG
>DIVQ01000186.1 GCA_002423325.1 Anaerolineales bacterium UBA6128
CCGCCCAAAAAGTTCTTCCGCCTGGCGCCGGGGCGCGAGGTGCGTCTGCGCTACGCCTACTTTGTCACCTGCACCGGCTATGAGCAGGATGCCAATGGCGAAGTGACGACGTTGCACTGCACCTACGACCCCGCCACGCGCGGCGGCGACGCGCCCGACGGCCGCAAGGTCAAGGCCACGCTGCACTGGGTGGCGGCCGCGCACGCGCTGCCCGCCGAGGTGCGCCTGTACTCCAAGCTGTTCACCGTTGAGCAGCCCGACGCCCAGGAGGGCGAGCCCACGGAATACCTGAACCCCGACTCGCTCGAAGTGCTGTCGGACGCTTATGTCGAGCCGAGCGTGGCGGCCGCTGTCCCGGGCACACGCTATCAGTTCGAGCGCCAGGGCTACTTCGTCGTCGACCCGGATAGCGCGCCGGGCAGGCTGGTGTTCAACCGCGCGGTGGGGCTGCGCGACAGCTGGGCGAGGGTGGCGGGCAAGTAGCGCGACGGGGGGGCTGCCGTGTCTGAGGGCGACATCCGCAAGCTGCTACTGGACAAGGGACAGGGGCTCTTCGATGCCCCGCCTCAAAAACCTATCATCTTCACCCATGTCAAGGCTGCAAACCTCCTACTCAGCGATCTGGAGCGGTACTCGCATGCTTTCGTGTTAGCCTGCGTGATGGACAGGCAAATGAAGGCGGAGTTAGCGTGGCTGATCCCACATCGCCTTGAGCAAAAACTTGAGGGTTTCGCGTTCCCCAAGCTCGCGCAACTGAGCCTGTCAGACTGGGGCCAGCTGATGAGATACCCAGAGCCGCTCCACCGGTTCCCTGACCTGATGGCGGAGAACCTTTTCCATGCTGTCAGACGACTTGAGTTGGCATACGGTGGCGATGCGTCCAGGATCTGGGAGGGCCGCCCCGCCAGTGCGACGGTCGTGTACCGGTTCCTGGAGTTCCAGGGCGTGGGTCCGAAGATTGCCACTATGGCTGCGAACATCCTGGCGCGCGATTTCAAAATACCACTATCCGACCACTACTCCATCGACGTTTCGGTGGATCGGCACGTACGACGCGTGTTCATAAAGCTGGGCTTGGTGCCCGACGACGCGACTGACGAAAAGATCATCTATCGCGCAAGATCGCTCAGCCCAGAGTATCCCGGGCTTCTTGATCTGCCGTCGTGGGAGATCGGTCGCAACTGGTGCCATCCCCACGATCCAGACTGCGCAGCGTGCTACATGCGCAGAGTCTGCCCTTCATCGGTGGCATAGGGCTGACCCGTTGGTGACGCCCGCGCACCTTTTTCTTCTCGGCGCACCCCGGACCACAAATGCGAGGCGACATGACTCTCGGTACTTTGACTAGCGGCGCCTTGCCTTTCTACGGTCTGCGCCTGCCCGACTGGGGGCCCTACAGCAAGTACTATGCCGGCGCGTCGCGTATTCTGCACGACCCCTCGCACGGGATGCTCGACGTCATCCCCGTCATCGGCTATGTCCGCGGCAAGCTCATCATCCCCGACGTCAGCTACGACTGCGGCTACTATCACTGGGACGCCACCGAGGATCTGCGCTATTTCGCCTACCGTTACGAGCTGGCTTGGAAGGACCAGGAGTACGTCGACGTGGCGTTCCACGCTGTCGACGAGGATGCGCTGCTGGCCAGACTCAGCTTTGTGAACAACAGCCCGCTGGACCGCGAGTACGTCTGTACGCTGTTCGCCGTGCACCGCGTGCGGCCCTACGCCGAACTCGCGCTGGCGCCCGGCGAGCGGTGGCTGGGCGGCGAGCGCTATGCGCGGTTGGTGCCCGCGCCCGACGGTCCCTCGCCGGCGACCGTGCGGGTGGATGGCGCACGCCTCGGGCTGGTGGTGGAGCCCGGTCTGCTGGATGGGATGGGGGTGGGCAACGCGCCCTGGCAGGAGGACAGCCAGTTCACGGCCAAGGAGCACACTACCGACAACCGCGCCTTTATCTTGGGGGCCGGGGCGGAGGTGGCGTGGGACGTGCCGTCCGACCAGGCCCAGCCGCTGCCCGTCCTGCACCTGCGCTACGGCATCACGGGCATCGGGCGGGTCAGCGCCACGTTGCGCGTGGGGGGTGTCGACTACGCGCTGGCGCTGCAGGGCAGCCCGGACGCCCACGCGCTGCGCTTTGACGACTTGAGTTGGGCCACGGTCACGCTGCCCGCCGCGGCGGGCGTGCGCGAGATCAGCCTGCACATCGACGCGCTGGAGGACGTGGGCGCCTCACCGGCGCTGGTGGTGGATGGGCTGCTGCTGACCGACGATCCCGACCCGGCTGCAGTGGCGGCGCGACTGCATTGGCACGCCGACACGCCGCGCTTTGCGACCGAGCGCGTGGCGGGACGGCGGGGGGTGCTGTTCACGTCGCAGGTGCGGGCGGAAGCGGCGCTGGCGATGCTTTCGGAGGACGAGCGCGCCGTGCCGCCGCGGCCCTATTCCGACGCCACGGTCACGCACGTCTACCACAGTGACCTCTCCGGCGACGTGCAGCGCAAGTTGTGCAACGACTCGCTCGTCAACTGGGATGATTTCAACTGCATCGTGCAGGGCGACGGCGCGAACCACTATGCCGGCTACAACCTGGCGCCGATCGTCTGTGGGGCCAACAGCCGCCGCGACGTGTATGTGGCGTTGGCTTATGGGCGCCCCGAGGGGCTGCGGACGCGAGCGGAGCTGGTCTACGGCGCGCGGGCCGAGATCGACGCGGCGGCGCGCGAACGCTTGGCCGCGCCCGAGCATGCCCTGCCCGACACGCCGCATCGGCTGAGCCAGCAGTTGCTCAGGGCGAACCTGAACATGAACGTGGTCTACCCGCTGCACCTCGAGAACGGCTGGTACATCCTGCACACGCCGGCCAAGCGTTGGAGCAGCGTCGCCCTGTGGGATGCGGGCATGCACGCGCTGGGCCAGGCCGAGTACTCGCGCGAGCGCGCCCTCGAGATCGTGCGGCAGTTCACCAGCGACGCGCTTTTGTCGGCCTGGGGGGTCTTTCCGATCCACATCCTGGCCTTCTGGGAGCTGTGGCAGCGCTGGCCCAAGCGCGACCTGCTGGAAGAGTTCTATCCACGCTTGCAGCGCGCCTACGCCTACCTGATGGCGCGCGCCGAGGGCCTGCACAGCGATCCTGACGGCCTCGGCTTGCTGCTGGATGGCTCGGGCGGTGCGTACGGCATCGACGATTACCCCGCCAGGATCGATGCAGCCGACTCGGGGCGCAAGCCCCATATCGCCGCCGCCGCGCCGACGGCCTATGCCATTCGCGCGGCCAAGACCCTGCGATTGATGGCGCGGGCGCTGGGCGCCGACGAGCGTATCTATAGCGAGGACATCGCGCGGCTGAGCCACGCCCTGCAGACCTGGGCGTGGAACGAGCAGAGCGGCTATTACGCCTACGTGGATCTGCGCACGCGCACGCACGTGCTCTACGAGGACGGCAGCGACTATAACATGGGGCTGGACGGCGTGTCGCCCTATGTCGCGGGCATTGGCACGCCCGAGCAGCAGCGCCGGCTGCTTGGCCATCTGACGACCCCGGGCGAGCTGTGGACCCCCTACGGCCTCACGGCGGTGGCGCAGAACGCGCCCTACTATCGCTCGCTGGGTTATTGGGTCGGCAAGGTGTGGGTGCCTCCCCAGTGGCTGTTCTGGAAGGCCATGCTGACGGAGGGCGAGTTGGCGTATGCCGAGCGCGTCGCAACCACGGCCTTGACCCTGTGGCGACGCGAGACCGACGCCTCGTACAACGCCTGGGAGTTATTCGACACGCGCACGGGCATGGGGCAGGGGGCGCACCAGTTCGCCGGGCTGAGCGGGCCGATCGCGGCGCTGTATCACGCGCACTATACCACGGGTCGACTGAACGTGGGCTTTGATACGCGGGTGCACGCCAGCCGCTTTGACGCTGACGCCGGGGCGCTTTCGGCCGAGGTGAGCACCCCCTTCGGCGTGGGACGAACCGGACTGCTGGCGGCCATGGGGCGTGCGGGCGTCTACAGCCTGACGTGCCGGGACCGTTCGTGGCAACAGACATCGCGCGAGGGTTGGCTGTATGTCAACCTGGACCTCGACGTAACGCCCTGTGTGCTGGCTATCCGGCGCGCCTGACGCTGCCGCGAGGCTGGATGTGCCGTCAGGCTCGGTGCACGCTACCCCTTGGCGGCATAGTAGATGCCCACGATCGTGAGCAGTGTGCCTGCCGCCATGCCCACAATCTGCTTGAGCCCGACGCCTCTGCCGGTGCCTATACCGAACGTGTCGGCCAGCAGCGAGACGGCCAGCACGATGATCCCCAGCACCGCGACGACGATACCCAGCGTCTTTTTGCTCATGACTACCCTCCAGAGGCAACGGCACCACACGCAACCCCGGCTCGCATTCTAGGGCCAACGCGCGGGAGCGCAAGGTGGCGCGCGCCAACGCTTGCCGCGGGCCGGCCGACGTGGTATCCTGAAAGGGCCACAGAGCAGCAAGGCGTGCAGGCGGCTTGGAACCGACCCGCAAAGTGCGGCGTCTATAGGACAGGCGAGGCGCCGACCTCGCCGTGGCGTTTTGTTGTGTCGGTCTGGCCCAAGGAGGCAGCCATGCGATCTGGAAAAATCATGTCAGCAGGGCCGCTCAGCGGACTATCGTTGATCGCCTATCGTTGTCGGTACGTCGTCCCCATCATGCTCGTCGTGAGCATCCTCTCGGGCTGTGGCCTGTTCGGCCGCGCGCCCACGTCCACGCCCGTCAAACCGCTCGTCGTCAGGACGCCCGTTCCCAGCAGCGGTGGGTCCGCCGCGCGTACCTATGAGGAGGGAGCCATGGCCGTTACTCGTTTGCGGCTCAGCGAGGGCGCTGAGAAGCCGGCAGACGTCGTGGCGTTGCCTTTGGCGCAGGGCGAGGCGCTCTCGGAGGCCGAGACGCAGCGCGTGCTTGCGCGGCTGCCCGAACTGCCTACCCAGGAGGGCGACGTCAGCGAGTTCCTTCTACCCGAGCAGAGCCTGCCGGCCCCGCGCCCGGGCGAGACCCTCGAGCAACCCTTCCCGCCCGAGAGCGAGGGCGAGCCGCCAGTGACTGCGCCAGTGACGCCGCTCAAGGTGCTGCGCTTCAGCCCCGAGGGCGACGTGCCGCTGGCGCCATTTCTCAGCGTCACGTTCGACCAGCCGATGGTCGCACTGACGTCACTGGAGGACCTGGCGGCGCAGGACGTTCCGGTGATCCTGACGCCTCAGCCCGAAGGGGCCTGGCGCTGGGTGGGCACCAAGACGCTCATGTTTGAGCCGACCGTGCGCTTCCCCGCCGCTACCCACTATGGGGTACAGATTCCCGCTGGCACAAAGTCGGCGAGCGGAGGCGTTCTGGCGGAAGCGGTGAGCTGGACTTTTTCGACGCCGCCGCCACAAGTGACGGTTGCCTGGCCGGACGGCGGTCCGGCGGTGCGCGAGCCACTGCTGTTTGTTGCCTTTGACCAGCGCATCGAACCCGATGCTGTGTTGCCCACGATCACGCTGTTGGCGAGTGGCAAGCAGTACGGCGTGGCCCTGGCCGCCGCAGAGGACGTTCAGGCCGACGAGCAGGTGTCGCGGATGGCGGCCGACGCCGGTGAAGGGCGCTGGCTGGCCTTCTTCCCCACCGAGATGCTGCCCTACGACACCACGGTGACGGTGCAGGTGGGTCCACGGACGCCCTCGGCAGAGGGTCCCCGCGTCACCGAGGCCGCGCAAACCTTCAGTTTCCGGACCTACGGACCGCTGCGCGTCGTTGAAACGCGCTGTGGCTGGGATGGCAACTGCCCGCCGCTCTCGCCCTGGTACATCGAGTTCAGCAACCCGCTGGATATCAGCGTGTTCGAAGAGGCGATGGTGCGCCTCGAGCCCGAGCTGCCGGGCGCACTGATCTCGGTCTATGGGAACATGCTCCACATCAACGGACGCTCCAAGGGGCGCACCGCCTACAAGGTGACGCTGGACGCGGCCATTCAGGACGAGTTCGGTCAGACGCTGGGTGAACCCAAGATCGTGACGATCGAGGTGGGCTCGGCTCAGCCCTCGATGTCGACGTCGAACCAGAACTTTGTGGTGCTCGATCCTGCCAGCAAGCCGAGCTACTCGGTCTATACCATCAACTATGACAGTGTGCAGGTCCAGATCTACAAAGTCGAGCCTGCGGATTGGCCCAAGTTCCTCACCTATCTGGGCAACGTGTCGCTGAAGAACGCGCCCGAGCCGCCGGGCCGACGCGTATTCAACAAGCGCATCTCGATCGAGAACAAGCCCGACGAACTGGTCGAGACGGTCATCGATCTCGACAGCGTTCTGGACAACGGCATCGGCAACCTGATCCTGATCATCGAGCCGGGCGAGAGCCTGCTCAAGTCGTTGAGTCCCCGCGACTGGAAGCCGGTCATCCGCACCTGGGTGGCGGCCACCGATGTGGCGCTGGACGCGCTGGTCGATAGCCAGGAGATGCTGGCCTGGGCCAGTGCGCTGGAGGACGGTGCGCCGTTGGAGGGGGTGGAACTGACGCTGTACCCCGGCGGCACCACGGCCACCACCGGCGCGGACGGTACCGTGCGCCTGGCGCTGGGCACCGCGCGCAGTGAGAGCCCCTCGTACCTGGTGGCCATTCGCGGCAAGACCGCGACCCTGCTGCCCCACAGCGCGTGGGGCTGGTACGGCGGTGGCTGGACCCGCAGCGACCCGGGCGAAGAGTACCGCTGGTACGTGTTTGACGACCGCCAGATGTACCGCCCGGGTGAGGAGGTGCACCTGAAGGGCTGGATTCGCAGGGCGACCGTGGAGCGCGGCAGCGACACGCTGCTGCTGCCGCCGGCGGGCGCCGTGGTCAGTTGGGAGCTCATCGACGCGCAGGGCAACCCGCTGCAGGACGGTCAGACCGTGCCGAACGCGCTGGGCGGCTTTGACATGCTGCTCACGCTGCCCGACACGATGAACCTGGGCCGCACGATCCTGCGGTTCACCTATTTTGGGCAAGATTACTACCACACTCTGCAGGTGCAGGAATTCCGGCGCCCCGAGTTCGAAGTGACGACCAGCGCAGATCCGGGCCCCTGGTTTGTGGGCGACGAGGCCACCGTCGAGGTGGCGGCCAACTATTACGCCGGCGGCGCGTTGCCCGATGCCGAGGTCAACTGGAGGGTAACCTCAACGCCCGGCAGCTACAGCCCGCCGAACTGGGACGAGTTCACCTTTGGGATCTGGACGCCCTGGTGGTGGGGCGGCTACTATCGCTCCAGCTTTGATAGACCCGAGCCTGACGAGACCAAGGTACAGACCTTCCAGGGGCGCACGGATGCTGCCGGCAAGCACTATCTCGACATCGCGCTCGAGGCGCTGGATCCGCCGCAGGCCACCCATGTGCGCGCTGAGGCCAGCGTGATGGATGTCAATCGCCAGGCGTGGGCTTCGTCCACACAGATCCTGGTGCATCCCGCTGACCTGTATGTGGGCTTGCGCAGTGCGCGCACCTTTGTCGAGAAGGGCCAGCCCATCGTCGTGGACGCCATCGTGGTTGACCTGGATGGTGGCGTGGCAGTGGAGCGTGAGATCCAGATCCGCGCCGTGCGGTTGGAGTGGAAGTGGGTCAAAGGTGAGTGGCAGCAGGTCGAGGCCGACGAACAGGTCTGTAACGTGACCTCGGGCGCCGACCCGGTGACCTGCCGCTTTGACACGCCGCAGGGTGGCACCTATCGCATCGTGGCCACCATCGTGGATGACCAGGGGCGGACCAACCTGACGCAGCTCACCCGCTGGGTGAGTGGCGAGGAGCGGCCGAACGCGGCTAAGGTCGAGCAAGAGTCGGTCGAACTGATCCCCGACAAGCAGACCTACAATCCCGGCGATGTCGCCGAGATCCTGGTGCAGGCGCCCTTCAGCCCGGCCGAGGGATTGTTCACGGTACAGCGCGACGGCATCGTGACCAGTGAGCGTTTCAGCATCACGGAGGGCACCTGCACACTGCGTGTGCCGATCAGCGAGGACTATATCCCCAACGTGCACGTGCAGGTGGACCTGGTGGGCGCCGCCGCGCGGCTGAACAGCGCCGGCGAGAAGGACACGTCGCTGCCGGAGCGCCCGGCCTATGCGATGGGCCAGTTGAGCCTGCCCGTGTCGGCGCTGAGCCGCACGTTGAGCGTGACCGCCGAGCCGCGCGAGCGCGAACTGGAGCCGGGCGGCGAGACGGTGCTCGACATCCAGGTGACCGACGCGAGTGGTGCGGCGGTTGCCGGGGCCGAGCTGGCGGTGGTGGTGGTGGACGAGGCAGTGCTGGCCCTGACCGGCTACCAACTGGCCGACCCGCTGTCCGCCTTTTACCCGCAGCGTGCCAACGGCGTGGCTGGCACCTATATGCGCAGCTATGTGCTGCTCACCGATCCTGAGGCTCTGCAGAATGACCGCATGGCCGCGGGCGCGGCGAGCCACGGCATCATGCTGCAAGAGGCCGCGCCAATAGCGGTGGAGACGATGGTCGTGGAGCGCGAGGTCGCCAAGTCGGCGGAAAACACCGAAGACAGCGGCCAGCCCATCCGCGTGCGCACCAACTTTGATGCGCTGGCCACCTGGGTGCCGGCGACGCCGACGGACGCCGACGGCACGGCCTCGGTGACGGTGGCGCTGCCCGACAACCTCACGCGTTATCGCGTGATGGTGGTGGCCGTCTCGGGCGCGACGCACTATGGCAAGGGCGAGTCATCGATCACGGCGCGCCTGCCGCTGATGGTGCGCCCCTCGGCGCCGCGCTTTTTGAACTTTGGTGACGTGTTCGAGCTGCCGGTGGTGCTGCAGAACCAGACCGACGCCGACCTGGTGGTGGACGTGGTGGCGCAGGTGAGCAACCTGGCGCTGACCGCGGGCGCGGGCCAGCGGGTGACGGTTCCGGCGCGCAACCGCGTGGAGGTGCGCTTCCCGGCCACCACGCTGAGCGCGGGGACCGCCCGCGGGCGCATCGGGGCGGTGGCGGGCGATTTCGCCG
>DIVQ01000031.1 GCA_002423325.1 Anaerolineales bacterium UBA6128
TCGCCAGCACCTGGCAGCAGGCCGGTCGCGCCGGCCGTGGAACTGAGGCGAGCGCCGCCTTTCTGGTGGCCACGCCGGCGCCGCTGGACCAGTACATCGTCTCGCACCCGGCCTACTTTTTCGGGCGTTCGCCCGAGCACGCCCTGCTCAACCCCGACAACCCCTACCTGCTGCTCGAGCACCTGCAATGCGCTGCCTACGAACTGCCCTTCTCTGATGACGAACGCTATGGCGGACACGACATCTCCACCCTGTTGGGGGCGCTGGCCCACTCGGGCACGGTGCGGCACGACCGCGGGCGCTGGTACTGGGCCGCCAACCAGTACCCCGCGCAGGACGTCTCGCTGCGCACGGCCGACCCGCAACGCCTCACCATCGAGGCCGTGGACGCCAACGGCCAGCGCCGCACCGTCGGCCAGATCGACCGCGAGAGCGCACCGGCGCTGGTGCACCAGGGCGCCATCTATATGCACGAGGCCGAGCAGTTCGAGGTGCTCTCGCTCGACCTGGAGGCCGGGGTGGCCCTGGTGCAGCCGGTCAGTGTGGACTATTACACCGAGGCGAGCAAGAGCACCCAGATCCACATCGAGCGCGAGGACGCCAGGAGCGGCGGCCCCGGCACGCCCTGGCCCAACCTGCAACTGACCACCGGCGAGGTCACCGTCACCTGGCGCGTCACCGGCTACAAACGCCTGCGCCTGGGCACGATGGAGAACCTGGCTTGGGACGACCTGGATCTGCCGGAGCAGCAGATGCACACGCAGGCCTGCTGGCTGACCCTCTCAGACGCCGTGGTGGAGCGCTTGAGTGCCGAGGGCTGGTGGGTGAGCGAAGCCTCGGCCTCGCGCGGCCCGAGCTGGCCCGAGCAGCGCGACCAGGCGCGCTATCGCGACGGCTACCGCTGCCAGGCCTGCGGCGTGCCCGAGCGCCCCGGCCAGCAGCACCACGTCCACCATCTGGTGCCCTTTCGCGATTTCGGCTGGGTGCCCGGGTTGAACGAGAACCACCGTCAGGCCAACGCCCTGTCCAACCTGATCACGCTGTGTCCCGACTGCCACCGCCTGGCCGAGCACAAGGTGGCCGTGATGAGCACCTTGACCGGCCTGAGCCGCGTGCTGGGCCAACTCATCCCCCTCTTTCTGATGTGCGACCCGGGCGACCTGCTGCTGCATTCCGATGTTCAGGCTTCCCAGACCGGCCTGCCCAGCATCTTTGTCATCGACGGCGTGCCGGGCGGTGTGGGGCTGAGCGAGGCGCTGCCGCCGCTCTACCCAGAGTTGCTGACGCGCGTCGCCGAGCTGGTGAGCGACTGCCCGTGCGCCGCGGGCTGCCCGTCCTGCATCGGCCCGCTCGGCGGCGACGATGTGGCCAAGCGCCGTGTGATCGAACTGGCGCGCGTGCTGGGAGAGAAAGGCCCAATGTGTCTCGATCCTCAGTCGTAACGTTCCTGTAGAGACCAGCAGCGCTGAAGCCATATCACCGTGTGGTAAAGTTTAAGACTCTATAAACCACTATGCTATGTTTTTTTAGATGGGCATTGCGAAAAACAAAGATATGGTATACAATAGCGAATGAACGCTACTATTCCCCCAACGCTCCCCACGTTCATTCCTATGTCCTTAGTGGGCTGCTGACTTGCCAGACGACTTCCAGCGTGCGGTATAGCTGCGTGGCACGTATGGCCGGGCAGAACCACCAAGTTCTCCCGGTCGAGCCAGCGAGGAGGTTCCCATGGGGCACTCGAGTCGTTCGATCACCAGGAAGCGTGCAATCCTCCTGCTGGCAGTGTTGGTAGTGGCCACTATGCCCCTGGGGGCCTGCCGGGCCAGAGAGACGGATGTGCCCTTCGAGACCCTAGATAGGCAGAACAAAGGGTATGCGTACCTTGAGGGCCGGGAGCCAAGGTTGTTCGTCATCGCCCAGACAGCAGAGGTTGAGATACTGGGAGATACGGTGACGTCCAGTGCCAAGCAGCAGTTGCTGGGTCTGGACTACGACCAGTGCCTGGCTGTCGCCGTGTTTCAGGGGCACTTGGGAATCTGGCCGTACCCCGAGCCCGGCGTGCAGGTGCAGAGAGTGACGGTGAGAGCGGAGGTTGTCACCGTTTACGCGCGATTGTATGAACCAGTTGAAGGTTACGAGCAACTGCCAACTGAGAGTTCGGCCTACGAGATCATCAGGTTGCGCAGGAGCGACATCTCGCAAGGCGAAGTCGGGTTCGTGCTGAGCGTGGGCGGCGAGGAGGTGATCAAACAGCCCCATTCCATTCTGTGACTCGTTGATGCAGTTCGGGAGGTGCGAAATGCTCACGAACTCAGTTGCTAGGTTACCGTTCATCATCCTGACGTTCTCGATGCTCGTCCTTCTGATTTCACAAGGAGGCATGCCCGTTGCTGGCATTCAGCATCACAAATCCGGCGTTCTGACGATGACTCCCGCTACGCCAGACTCCACGCCAGCCATGCCTGCGGAAACTCAGAGGGCGCTTGAGTACATTTCCCGTCGGGAGGGCATACCCATTGAGCATCTTACCGCCACCAACCAGCACCGGCGGGAGTACCCAATGCTGGGCGGGGCCTATTGGGCCGTGTCCGCACTGGATACCGGCAAGGCCGGCGGGGGCTGGTATAAGGTGATGGTAGATCTTGACAGTGGCATGGTCGTGGATGACATCGAGGCTGTGGAACAGGCGGAGGAAGCAGCTCGCGCAACCAGGTACGACAAACTGGACCCTGCCCTGGCGGAACGTTTGGCAATTCTGGGGTCTGACGACCGGGTGCCGGTCGCCGTCTGGGCGGCCGGCGGCCCCAAACGCGTGTGATCGAATTGGCGCGCGTAGTGGGAGAGAAAGGCCCCACGCGTCCCGATCCTCAAGCGTAACGTTCCTGTAGAGACCAGCAGCGCTGAGGGCATATCACCGTATGGTATAGTTTAGGACTCTATAGACCACTATGCTATGTTGTTTCGATGTGTATTGCGAAATGTGAAGCCATGGTACATAATGTATCTGAGCGTCACCATTCCCTCAACGCCCTGCCCCACGTGCACGCGGATGCCCCCGATGGATTGCTGACTTGCTCTTGTGACTGTGCATCATCCGCCCTGTTTACACCACAGGCGCCGGTAGTGGATATCGCAGGATAAGGAGGCACGAAATGAGGCGTATCAGCAAAACGATGCAGGTTCTGGTGATGCTGCTTGCCGGTGTGGCGCTGATCGTTCTGGCTCTGGTGCTCGCCAGGCCGGGCAAAGCGCCGGGACTGATAGCCCAGGTCTTTCCCTCTCCCAAACAGGATGGCGGCCTGCCTTACCCGCTGCCGGAGATCACGGGCAAGCTGGCCACCGCTCCACCCAGAGAGTCCGCCTATCCGCCCCCCGAGTCGACGCGCATCGAGACGCCGTCCCCTGAACCGACGCCTCGGTCGTCGGACACCCCTACGCCGATCCGATCGCCGCGCATCTACCGTACTCCGGAGTGGACGCCCTACGTCGATGAGCCCTTCACCATTATCTATGTGCGCGGTGGCGAACTGTGGATGTCGGAGGTCGGCGGACGCGGTGAATTGCAACTCACGAACGAAGGTATTCGGGCAAGCGAAGGTCCCGCCCTGGGAGTGATTTCGTTCGACGTCTCCCCTACCGGACGACACGTGGCATACGTAGTACACGCCGAGGATACGCGCTATGCTAAGGTGTTGGACATCCGCGATGGAACCACGCGTCTTCTCAGCCCTGCGGATGAACCCTTTGGGGTGATTGACTATGGTCGTACCGGACCTCAGGCATGGTGGGGCGAAACGCTCGTCGGCTACTATGGCGGGCCTGCAGGCAGCGAGTCGCCCGGGGATCTGGTGATTGTGAACTTGGAAACCGGCGAACGCTCAGTTCATCCGGACGCCTATGTGCAGTGGCCGTCCCCGGATGGACGCTATGTGTATACATACATCGATTCCAAGATGCAGTTGCAAGACACCCGGACTGGGGAGCGTTGGCCAGTTCCCGAAAAGAGCGAGGGTGTCGTCTTTGTGGGGTGGTCGCCAGACAGCCGGTACCTCCTGCTCAGCGTGTTCTATAGAAGGGAGGAAGCCACGGCGGGAAAGGAGGTCGAGCTGCTGATCGTGGTTGATGCCCAGACACGGGAGCAGCGTGTGATCAGCTCGCCTAACAAGATCGCATCTGGTGCCAGAGCCGCATGGTCTCCCGACGGTCAGACTGTTATTTTCATGGAATGCGACTCGCCCAGATCGGCGTGCGTCCACCCGGAGCTATGGCTGGCGAGCAAAGACGGCACAAACCGGCGGCAGATACCGATGGAAAAAGCCGTGAGCTTTAGCGATCCATGCTGGACGCCGGACGGTAATCGGATCGTCTTCAGCCGAGAGGACGAGGGGACCTGGGTTCTGAGCCTGGCTGACGGCAGCCTCAACCAAGTGTGTGCCGAGGATGTCGATTTTGCGGTCACGAGATAGGGAGGAACCAATATGAAAAGGCAGACAGCAACCAGACGGCGACTGACAGTTGTTCTTTTGTTGCCCACACTGCTGTTGGTCACGACCCTGAACGGCAGCGCCGCCGGTCCTGTACCGGCCCGCTGGGCGGCGACGACCAGGCCAAGCGCCGCGTGATCGAGATGGCGCGCGTGCTGGGGGAGCGCCGCGACGGTACAGCATCCTCAGAAACGAGGTAACCCATGGCACGAATCCATTCCGTGAATGCGAGCGCGCGCTGCAGCGATCCCAAGGCACAAATCGGCTCGGGCTGCCTGCAGGCCGGCCACGGCCTGGTGGGCGACGCCCACGCCGGCTTGTCCGAGCGCGAGGTCAGCCTGCTCGGCATCGAGAGCGTCTGGCGCGTCAACCACGAGCAGGGCATCAACGCTGGCCCCGGCTCCTTTGCCGAGAACCTCACCACCGAGGGACTGGACCTGCTCAGCCTCAGACTGGGCGACCGCCTGCAGGTGGGCGAGCAGGCGCTACTGGAGGTGGTGCAGATCGGCAAGCCGCCGTCAGACAGCCACACCTACAACTATCAGGGCGTCTCAATTCTGCCGCGCGAGGGCGTCTTTTGCCGCGTGCTGCGCGGCGGGCCTGTCGCGGCGGGCGACAACATTGCCGTCCTGGGAGGTAGAACCATGCGCGTCGCCTGTTTGATCGACAATTCGGTAGAGCCCCGTTCGCGCTACTGGGGCGAGCACGGGCTATCTTTCCTGCTCGAGGTCGAATCGCAGCGCCTGCTGCTTGACACCGGCGCCAGCGCCACGATCCTGGGCCACAACCTGGCCCTGCGCCAAGTGTCCCCGCGCGACCTGCACGCCGTGGCGCTCAGCCACGGCCACCGCGACCACACGGGCGGACTGGGCCTGCTGCTCCAGGCGCACCCCAGATTGCCGCTGTACGCGCACCCGGCGGTCTGCGAACCGCGCTACTCAAAGCGCGGTGACGAGACGCACGAGATCGGCATGCCGCCAGAGATCATCGCGCAGGTCGCACAGGGCGAGCTGCACACCAGCCGTGGCCCGCAGGAGATCGTGCCTGGCGTCTGGACGACCGGCGAGATCGTCGATCGACCGGAGCCCGAAGGGCGCGGCGCTGGCCATCTCGTGCGTCGCGACGGGCGAATGCTGCCCGATCCGTATATTGACGACCTGTCGCTCGTTTTGCGCACAGAGCGCGGGCTGACCCTGCTGTGCGGCTGTTGCCATGCCGGCCTGCTCAACACGCTCGAGCAGGTGCGCCGCAACTTTGGCGCCTATCCCCGGGTCATCGCCGGTGGCACCCACCTGGTGGGCTCCGACGCGGCCGGTATCGCGCATGTGATCGCGCGCCTGCAAGAGATCGGCGTTGAGGCGCTCTATCCCAACCACTGCACCGGACAGGCAGCTTACGTAGCGCTGGCGACGGCATTGGGAGACAGCGTGCACCCCTGCCCGGCGGGCACGGTGCTCGAGGTGTAGGGGGCGGGCAGGGACGACGTAGGCCAAGCGGCGGATGATCGAGCTGGCGCGAGGGCTGAAGGAGATGAGGATCTTACCCGCGTGACGTGTCCCTACGACCGCATCTTTGCATTCGAGTATTTCGCATGTCTAGTTGGGAAGATGACGCAAATCTCCACTTGGAGCCTGGGTAGGTGATGGGGCAAGGTAGGACATGCTCTGGTTCCGTTCTGGCTATACATTGACAGCTTCTCCAACCTGGACTAGATTCGCGTGTAGATCAACAGGCATGTGAGGGTTCGGGCGTGGCCGCGCACATGCTTTCCCAGGGAGGTCGCCGTGAGAGGTCGACTCTTGGCTATCCTGTTCATCCTGTCCATGGTAACGGCCGGATGCAGTCTAGTGGAGGCAACGGTCGTCCCTGACACGCCAGTGCCTCACTCCCCTACCGCTACCCCAACATTGGCATCCACCTTGACGATCACGCCTACTCCGTCAGTTACTCCCAGTCCCACGACTACGCCTACACCGTCGACCAACCTGACACAAACAGCGAGCCCTACTCCGACTGCCTTGCCTACGCCGACACCTAGAATCCCTTCTGAGTCGGTGCCCGAGCTCGAAGGGCTGCAGAAGAGGTGGTTCGAGTCGCTTGGCACGTGGTACTACATCGACGCCGAGAATCAGGAGGGAGTTGCTTATTGGGTGCCGCAAGGTAGCGGGGCGGGACACGTCGAACTGCTCTTGCCCGGATCGACTTTCAGTATGAGGGATTGGCAGCTCAAGGGTAAGTGGCAAGGGCTTTTCTACCGGGCCGAGGCTGATGAGCTTGAGGCTCTATTTGAGCGGCAGCGTGCAGAGCAGGTGACAGTGTACATTCTCCCTGTTGATCCCACTATCGAGGGCATGACCGTGACCTTCCGCTCCCCAGGTTGGGGTGGGTCAGTAGTCCTTTTGGTTGACGCCCCCAGCCAGGTGCTTGTGCGCATCCCGGTTGCCGGGATAGCGTACCCCGTGGAGTACGGCACCGACCCGGCGGTCACGGAGGGCCAGAAAGCCTTCCTGGAGTACGCCACAGATCAGTTCCTGACTACAGGGTCGCTGGGACACAAATTCTTCGACGATGTGTACAGATTTCTACCCACATGGGACTCCGAAGCACGCGCGGGAGAGCCTTGGGTGCTAGTGCCGCCCGGTGAGAATGGATTGGCGAGCCTCCGGGTCGACTCAACGTACGTTCTACGTTCGTGGGACCCGTCTGACCAGGGCAGGATGTGGGGCTTTCTGTATCCGGCGAACTTGCTTCGAACAGAGGATGGGCGAATCGTCTACTTAGCGCAAGAGGACTGGTCCAGCTCAGAGGGAACCCGACTTTCCACGCCAACGGGCGAGCCCACGCCCGACAAGACTCCATGAGCAAGCCCCGCCGGCGTTGCGAGCGCGCTCAGGTTGTTGCCCAGGTTGCTTCAGCCCGTTGGTGCCAGAAATGCCAGTGCATACAGCCGATGGGGTGGGGCACCTCACGGCTTTCGAACGCATAGCACGACACAGCGCCGCTCGTAAGGCGGCAAAAAAGTCACTGAATGGAGGGGGTACATGGGATCGCTCAGGGTGCGTCTAGTTTTTGCGCTAGTTGGCCTGATTCTGACGCTTTGCATTGGCGGCCGTGTAATCGGGGGTGAGGAAGGCATGACTTACTTACCTTTGATCGTGAACGCCCCGACTCCCACATCGACGCCCACCCGCACAGCTACGTCCACACCTACACCAACGCCCATGCCCACCCTCCTCGGCAAGATCGCTTTCACATCGAACCGCGATGGTAACCGAGAGGTCTACGTTATGAACGCGGATGGCACGAACGTGCGGAACGTGACGAACGATCCGTCACCAGATGGGATGCCGACATGGTCGCCCGACGGCACTCGGATCGCTTTCTGGTCCCAAAGAGGCGCGGGCCCCCATCTCTGGGACATTTTCGTCGTAGGTGCAGATGGGTCGAACTGTGCATGGCTGACAGAAGGGGACAGCCCATCATGGGCCCCCGATGGAACCAGAATCGCCTTTACCTCTTTCAATACCTGGACCTGGGTGAGCAGGCTTGGATGGGCTCCTGGGTGGGATGGGAACTGGAACATCTTTGTGATAGGCGCCGATGGGTCCGGACGGACCAATCTGACCAACGACATGGGGTATGCCAGCGATGCGACTTGGTCCCCTGACGCCACGATGATCGCCTATGCCTACGAGGATGGCGGGAACCGAGACATTTGGGTCATGAGCGCCAGCGGCACGGATCGAATCCGACTGACAACCAACACAGGCAAGGATGCCTCGCCAGCATGGTCGCCGGATGGCGCAAAGATTGCTTTCGAATCATGGCTTTCCGGGACCAGCTATATTCACTTGATGAACCCTGATGGTTCCCATCAGACTCTGCTGACCCAAGGTGAGAGCCCAACGTGGTCCCCTGATGGGGCCTGGGTTGCCTTCAGCAGGCTGGGCAACATCCGCGTGATAGGCAGACATGGTACGAGTGAGATACAGCTCACCCAGGATGGGGGTTGGGAGCCCTCTTGGCACTAGCGGACCAACTCGGGCCCGCACGCAGCCGTAGCGACGGCTGCGCGAGATGGACATCGAGGCGCTCTACCCCAACCACTGCACCGGCCAGGCGGCCTACGTGGCGTTGGCCGTGGGGCTGGGAGAGCGCGTGCGTCCGTGCCCGGCGGGCACGACCTTTGAGGTCTGACTCTCGCACGCCGCTCCGCCGACAAGCCTGACCGCCCTGGCCCGCCCGGCCGATCGCAGGTATAATGGGGGCAATACTCTGATTGAAGCGAGGTTCAGCGTGGGCTCTAGTGCCAACGCCGCGCTGGCGCGCCTGCTGCGCGCCGGTTTGATACGGCGCGGCGCAGCCGGTCTCGAATCACAGACGCCTGCCCCGGCGCCTGAGAACGTGCGCGCCCTCGCACAGCGAGACGCCCACGAGCCGCCCCTCGAACAATTGGTGCCGGGACGCTGGGAGACGCTGGGCGAGCAGCGCTGCTATGTCACCGACCAGACCTACCCCTGGGCGCACACCTACGGGCAGGCGCCGCTGGCCAGCATGCTGGAGATTCCCGACGCCGAGTGGCTGCCTTTCGCCCAGTGTGACCCCACGCAGTCGTTTGCGCTGCAACGCGCGGTGTTCCTCGACATCGAGACCACCGGCCTGGCGCGCGGCGCGGGCACCTACGCCTTTCTGATCGGCATCGGCCTGCCCGGCGAGGCCGGCCTGCGCGTGCGGCAGTTCTTTATGCCCAACTATGGCGACGAGGAAGCCCTGCTCAACCTGCTGAGCGCCGACCTGCAGGGCAGTGACGGCCTGGTGACGTTCAACGGCCGGTCGTTCGACTGGCCGATCCTGCGCACGCGCTACATCATGGCGCGCCAGGCCCCGCCGCTCAGCGAGGATGCCCCGCACCTCGACCTGCTGCCCCTCGCCCGTCGGCTGTGGCGCCGCCGCCTGTCGTCCTGTGCGCTGTCGTCACTCGAGATCTCTGTGCTGGGCATGCAGCGACAGGACGACGACGTGCCCGGCTGGATGATCCCCCAGCTCTACCAGGACTATGTCGAGCTCGGGCGCACCCGCCCCCTGGTGGGTGTCTTTTACCACAACGCCATGGATATCGTGGCGCTGGGCGCGCTCGCGGGCCGCATCGGCCGCCTGCTCTGCGACCCGCAGCACGACGAGGCCGCCGACTGCTGCGACTATGTCGCACTGGGGATGCTGTACGAGCGCAACGAGCGCCCGGACGAGGCCCTCGCGGCCTACCAGTCCGCCATCGAGGCGACGCCCGATCCCCGCGAGGCCTTTGCGGCCTGCCGCTGCCAGGCCGCGCTGCTCAAGCGCCTAGGACGACTGGATGACGCCTGCCGGGTCTGGCAGGCTCAGACGGCCGGCGACGACATCTACCCCTACATCGAACTGGCCAAATACCACGAGCACCGGCAGCGCGACTATTGGTCCGCGCGGCAGTGGGTGCTGGCCGCCCGGGCCTGGCTGGATGAGCGCGAACCGCTGCTGGATCCGCCACAGGCCGAGAATCTGCGAGCCGCACTCGACCATCGACTGGAGCGCTTGGAGCGCAGGATCGCAAACGCCCACGCCGCTGGCTTGAGAGCGCCGCGGTCAGGACGCGCGGGGCTGCCCAACTGCCACCGGCAGGAGGTCTGAGGCGATGTGCGCTCAATCCCTCACGCTGATTGATGCGCTGCTGGCAGCCGGNNCAGCCGCCAGCGCGGCACAGGACCTCCCCGAGCTGCTGGGGCGCGCACTCGACGCGCTGCGCTCAGCCACCGGCGCCCACAGCGCGGCCATCCTTCTGCTGGAGGAGGGCCTCCTGCGGCCCGCCGCGCTACGGGGCTGTGATGACATCGCGCCGGATGCGTTGCCGCCCGTGCCCGAAGCATACTGCACGCAGGTCACCTGGACGCAGGACCCGGTCACCGCGCCGCTGTTGCGCGCGCTCAGCTGTCCGTCAGCATGCTGCCTGCCGCTGGAGGCGCCCGCTGAGCGCCTGGGCTGCCTGCTCCTGGGCGTCGACCCGGGCTGCCCACCTTTCGCTTGCGATGACGCACGGGTGAGCACGGCGACACGTGTTCTTGGGCTGGCCATCGCGCACGCGCGCTTGCGGGCGCAGCAACCGGGCGCCGAGACAAGCGCGGACGGCCCATCGCAGGCGTGGCTCGAGCAGTGCCGGCTCGCCGCCGTGGGTCGCCTGATTCCCGCCGCGGCGCACGACCTCAACAACCCACTCCAGGCGGTGACCGGCTACGCGCAACTGCTGCTGGCCTCCGAGGCCCTGAGCGAGGAGGCGCGGCGCGATGTCACGCGCATTCACACCCAGGCGCAGCGCGCGGCGCAGATCGTGGAAAACGTGCTCAGCGTGGCGCGCCCACACAAGCCCGAGCACTGCCTGACGGATGTGAGCGCGGCGCTGGAGCGCACGCTGGCGTTGCTGTCGCACCCATTGCGCGCGAACGGCATCGACTGCACGCTCAGCCTGCCCGCTGAACCCCTCCTTGCCTGGACCGACCCCGGTCTGCTGAGGCTCTTGCTGCTATATGTGCTGACCAGCGCACTCGATGCGCGAATACAGGCCGGCGGCGATGGCTGCATCGCGATCCGTGGGTGGGCAAGCGCGCGCAACGTGCAACTCGAGATCGTCTGCGAGGCGCCGGCCGACCAGTTGGAGGCCACCCCGCGGTCGCGCAAGGCTGCGCCCGGCACCCCGGCCGACGACGCGAGCGCGCAGGGGCTCAGCATCGCCGCGCGCATCGTGGCTTCCATGGGGGGACAGCTGCAGCTTGGCGGCGCGCCGCCGGGCGCTGCTGCCCTGCACCTCGAATTGCCCGCCACCGAGCCGCCGGCTGGCGCGGCTTGACTTCCTGCTTGGGACAAGGTTAGCTCAGCGCACACACGCAAGGAGACGAGGATGGAGATCAAACTGGTAAGCATCGAAAAGCCAGAGGACACCAACTTTATTCTGGGTCAAACGCACTTTATCAAGAGCGTCGAGGACCTGCACGAGGCGTTGGTGAACGCGGTGCCGGGGATTCACTTTGGCCTGGCGTTCTGCGAGGCGTCGGGCAAGTGCCTCGTGCGCACCAGCGGCACCGACGCCGCGCTGGTGGGATTGGCCCAGCAGAACGCCCTGGCGCTGGGCGCCGGACACGCCTTTATCATCTTTATGGGCGAGGGCTTCTATCCCATCAATGTGCTCAACGCCGTCAAGGCGGTGCCCGAGGTCTGCCACATCTATTGCGCCACGGCCAACCCCACACAGGTGGTGGTGGCCGTCAGCGAGCAGGGACGCGGCATCTTGGGCGTGATCGACGGCGCGTCGCCCCAGGGCGTCGAGGGCCCCGACGGCGTCGCCTGGCGCAAGGGCTTTTTGCGCACGATCGGCTACAAGCTCTAGCTCAGCACCGGCAACCGCCGACACCCGGGGCTGGATGACAGACCATGACCATCTCACGTATGGAGCGCGGAATCCGAGCGGGTTTGCCCGTTGTCCGTTTTATGCAGACGAGCATTCCGCTTCCCTTGGCGCGCCTGCTGCTCAAACAGAGCATGGCGCATGTTCGGCTGTCTGCTGATGCGGTTCGTCAAACGCTGGTGGCAGATGGCGTGCCCTGTCAGTGGGTCTTTCCCGCGGGCGGCCCGTCCGACCAGGTGCTGCTCTATCTGCACGGAGGCGGTTTCGTCTTTGGGCTGACCCCCCAACACCTTCGGATGGGGGAGTATCTGTCACGCCGGATGGGCATCCGGGTCCTGATGGTGGACTATCGTCTGGCTCCGGCCTGTCCATTTCCCGCAGCCCTGGACGACTGCGTCACGGCTTATCGCAGGTTGCTGCAGCAAGGCTATGCGGCCCCGAACATTGCGGTCGCGGGGGATTCGGCAGGCGCGAATCTGGCCCTTACGATGACGTTGAGTCTGCGCGACAGCGGCGCCTCGCTGCCGGCTGCGGCCGCGTGTCTTTCCCCTGTGACAGACCTCACGGCCCGGGGCGACCGGTGGCAGGGCGCCCAGGATCCGCTGTTGACTTCCAGGGCCATGAGGCTCTATTCTCGATCCTATTTGGGCGACGCGGATGCCCGCGATCCCCTGATCTCGCCGGTACATGCCGATCTGCGCGGCCTGCCGCCCTTGCTCGTCCATGTCGGCGAAGACGAGATTCTGCGCGACGATGCGACACGTCTCGTCAGCCTGGCAGAATCGGCAGGGGTAGATGCACAGTTGCAGGTCTATGCGCGGATGTGGCACGTGTGGCAACTCTTTCTCACGCTGCCGCAGGCAATCGAGTCGCTGGACGAGATCGCGCGGTTCCTCAAAGCCCACTTGGAGGCAGACACGAAGCGCGCTCAGCGTGACTACAGCACAAATCACAAGGATGCCTTTTCGTGTCATCCTGAGTAGAGCCACTGCGCCGCGGCACCGTTCGATCTGATAGAAACCGCCAAGCTGGAGTCTGGATGCCCGCTTTCGCGGGCATGACGGAGGTGGACTACTCGGTGATCTCGTCATTCCCGCGTAAGCGGGAATCCAGTGTTTTCGTAGCTGCGACGTTGTGCCGCTAGAAATGCGCAAAGCCCGGGCAGTTGCTTATCAGGTACTGAGCACCACGAGGGCCCGGCGCGCGACCCCCTCCGACGAAAGGAGTAAATCCTTCGGCCCGCACGCGGGCCTCAGGCTGACACACAAGACACCAAGGGTGCATCACGTGTGGTGCCGCCCTTGGTGTCTTTTTGCTTCTATAGCGGTACTCTTACCCGACGAGCGCTTCCAGCTCGGCCACCAGTCGCGTGAACTCGGCGAGAGCAGCCTGCACAGGCGTCGGCGTGGTCAGGTCCACGCCGGCGGTCTTGAGCAGGTCCAGCGGGTACTGGCTGCCGCCGCCCTTGAGGAAGGCCAGGTAGCGCTCGAGCGCCGGCTGGCCCTCGTTCAACAGGGCCGAGGACAGCGCCACCGCCGCCGACATGCCCGTGGCGTACTTGTAGACGTAGAAATCGTAGAAAAAATGGTCGACGCGCGACCATTCCCACGCAATCGCGCGGTCCTCATCGTCGAACGCCACCGTATCGCCAAAGTAGAGCTTGACCAGGCCATAGTAGGTCTCGTCCAACGCGTTCACCGTCAATGGCTCGCCCGCCTCGGCACGTTCGTGGATCAGCTTTTCGAACTCGGCAAACATCGTCTGGCGGAAGAGCGTGCCGCGAAAGTCGTCCAGTTGCTGGTTGATCAGGTAGGCGCGCACGGCCTTGTCGTTGGTCTGGCTGAGCAGGTGGTGGTGCAGCAGCTTTTCGTTGGTGGTAGAGGCCACCTCGGCCACCAGGATGCGATAGTCGGCCAGGTGATAGGGCTGGTTGCGGTTGGCGTACCAACTGTGCATCGAGTGGCCGAGCTCGTGGGCCAGCGTAAAGCACGCGTCCACGGTGCCGTTGTGGTTGAGCAGAATGTAGGGCATCGAGTCATAGCAGCCGCTGGAGTAGGCGCCGGAGCGCTTGCCCACGTTCTCGTAGCGGTCCACCCAGCCGTTCATCAGGCCGTCGCGCATCACCGAGACATACTCGTCGCCCAGCACCCGCAGGCCGTCGCTGATCACCTGCACCGATTCGTCATAGCTGTACTTCAAGTCCACCGCCGGGATGACCGGCACGTAGGTGTCATAGATGTGCAGCTTGTCGACGCCCAGCAGGCGCTTGCGCAGCGCGACATAGCGGTAGAAGGAGGGCAGCGCCTCGTGCACCGCCTCGATGAGCGCGTTGTACACCGCGGTGGGCACGGCGTCGTCGAACAGCGCGGCCTCCAGCGCCGAGCCATAGTTGCGAGCCTGCGCCTCGAACAGGTGCGCCTTGATCTGGCCGTTGAGCGCCGCGGCGTTGGTGTTGCGGTTGCCGGCGAACTCGCCATAGTAGGCGTCAAAGGCCGACTTGCGCAGCGTTCGGTCGCGGCTCTCCTCCAGCTTGACAAAGGTGCCATGCGTGAGCGGATGCTCCTGCCCCTCACTGTCCACCGCCGGCTTGATGCGCGCCGAGAGGTCGACGTTCTTGAGCACCTTGTAGATATCCGAGATGGTCGACAGCGGCTCTGACACCATCGCCATGATCCGCTCCTCGCTGGGCGTCAGCGTGTGCGGCTTGCCGCGAAGGATGTCCTTGATCCAAAAGGCATAGGGCGCCACTTGCGGGTCGTGCAGCCAATAGTTGATGCGCGCATCGTCGATGGTCAGGATCTCGGGCGAGAGGTAGGCCCCGGCCGTGGACAGCCGCACCATCGCGGTGCGCGCGCGATCCAGCATGCCCTTGTAAGTATCGTTGCCCAGGTCCTCGTCGCTGCGCAGGTGGGCGTACACATACACCTTTTCGAGGTGCCGCATCGACTCGAACCAGGCGGTCAGCGCCTCGCCCAACATGCGGGCCGACTCGCCCAGCCGCCCGCGGTAAACCTCGACCACCTCTGGCAAGTCCTGGGCGATGGTCAGATCGGCCTCCCAGGCCGCGTCGTTCGGGTACAGTGCCGCCACGTTCCACTTGTCGGTGGCGGGGATGTCCTGACGATTGCGGGGTTGTTCGGTCATGCAGGGCCTATCTCCTTCTGTTCGGCCGGCTTGACGCCGGCGAATCCGCTTCTCCCACTATTGTAGCGACGGGCGTCTCACCCGCAAAATAGAGCCGGCGCGTTCGCCCGGTTCCCTCAACGCGCATAGAGCGCACGGTACATCGCATAGCCCTCATAGATCCGCCGCACATAGGCGCGCGGCTGCTCCACGGGCATCGTCTCGTACAGCAGATCGTGGTCGGCGATCGGGCCGTCGCCCGTCCAGCCGCGCAGCCGGCCGTAGCCCGCATTGTACGAGATGAGCGCTGCCACCCAGTCGCGCTCGCACAGATCCAACAGCCACGACAGGTACCAAACGCCGTAGCGCACGCTCACCACCGGCCAAGTCAGCATCTCGTGGCGATAGTCGCCATCGCCCAGCCGCTGCGCGATCTCCACGCCCGTCGCCGGCATCACCTGTGTCAGGCCGGTTGCGCCCGCAGACGAGACCGCGCGCGCGTCAAAACGGCTCTCCTGGCGCACCAGCGCCAGGAACAGCAGCGCGTCGACCGAGTACGATGCCGCCTGCGCGCTGATCAGGTCGCCGTAGGGAGTGGGATAGGCCAGCCGCAGCAACGCGTCGGGCGGGGCGACGGCCCCGGCCATGCGCCCCAGGTACAGCAGACGCTCGGCCGCCTGGATGCCCTCGCTGTACAACTGCTCGGAGGCCGTGGCGCGCGCCAGTTCGAGCAACGCAGCCGGGCGCTCGCGCGCCAGCGCCCGTGACTGGGCAAACTCGGCCAGCGCGTGCCCGCGCCACTCCAGCCGCAGCAGCGTGCGGGCGCGCTCCGACAACGCATCCAAACCCACCAGGGGCTGCAACTGCTCCGCGCTCGCCCAGCCAGCGATCCAGTCCTCGACGGCGCTCCAATCGTCCTCGCTGAGCCCGTTCGGCGCGACCGCCGTGTGCACCTGGGCCGGCAGCACGGGCTCGGCGCCCGCCGCCAGGTCGCGCGCGCGCAGACCATAGTAAGCCTCGGGAGCCTCCTCCGCGCCGGCCAGCCAATGCGCCCTGGCCTCGGCGGCGCTGGGCGCCGCCAGCCCCAGCCAGGTCTGCAGCCGGGCGCGCTCGCCCGCACTGTCGCTGGCGGCAAGCGCCTCGGTCCAGATGGCATACGCCGCCGGCTTGTTGGCCAGCGCATAGGCGGCCAGTCCCTCGCGATACCAGGCTTCCGCGGCTCGACTCGACGAGCCGTAGCGGGTGTGCAGCCGTTGATAGGCGCGGCCGGCCTCGACCCAATCACCGGCCTGCTCAAGCGCGCTCGCCGCGAGCCAGACGGCCTCGGGCGCGCGGGCGTGTTCGGGATAGCGTACCGCGAACTCCAGGTAGAGGCCCGCCGGATCGCCCCCGGCCACTTTCGCGGCGCGCGCTTTGGCAAACCAGGCGTCGGCCACGTACGCACTGGTGAGATAGTCGTCAATCACCACGTCGAACGCTGCATAGGCGGCGGTATAGTGCGCCCGGCGCGTCTGCACCAGCCCAAGCCAGTAGTGCGCGCGATCGGCGAGTGTCTCGTCTTCCGCAGCGATAGCCTCCTGCAGCGCGGCCAACGCCGCGGCATCGTCCCCGGCATAGTACAGAATCTCGCCGCGCTCAACCTGGGTGAGCGAGGGGCCAGCGCCGATCCGGTCCAGGGCGGCCAGCGCGAGCGCGGCCGCATGGCTGCTGGGCCGCTCGATGGCCACTGCCAGCCAAAGCGCCGCAGCGTCATAAGGACGCCCGGCGGCCGCCAGCACCTCGCCGCGCTTATGGCGAATCAGCGCGACATAGTCGGGATAGGTTGACACGCCCAGAATCGCGTCATAGCTGGCCAACGCCTCATCATAGCGCGCCTGCGCAATCAGCGCCTCGGCCTGTTCTTCCAGCATCTCGGCCTGAATCGCCGGCGGGAGGTCTGCCAACGCCACCGCAGCCAGTTGCTCCAACTGGCGGTCCGTGTCGCCCAACGCCTTGAAGCAGGCCGCCATGTGCCAGCGGATATAGGGCTCCGCCGAGCGGTCGCGCGCCAGATGCTGCGTGTAGGCATCGATGGCTGCCTGCCAGTTGCCGCGCGCTTCGTGCACGCTGCCGAGCAGCCCCCAGGCTTCGGCCTCGCCGAGCTTGGACAGTCTGCCCCCCAGCGCCTCTTGCAGCGGCGCGATGGCCTCCGCGGGGCGACCGGCCCGCACCAGCGTGCGCGCCAGCGACACCTGCAGCGCGCCGCGTTCGTTGCTGTGCGCCTCGGCGATCGCCGTCTGCCAGAGCGCCAGTGCATGCTCCCAGTCGCCGTGATCGGCGGCGGCCTGGGCGGCAACGGGCAACGACCCGGCAGGGTGGGTGGCGGTAGGTTCGATGGTGGGGATCGGGGTAGCAACGGCAGGGGCCGTCGGACTGGAGCTCTGCTCAGTCGGGGCGCGTGTGGGCTCGACGTCCGGCGGCGCGGGGGTAGCACCGAGCGTGGGCGCGGCGGGACGCGTGGCGTTTGCCGGC
>DIVQ01000197.1 GCA_002423325.1 Anaerolineales bacterium UBA6128
GCTCGTCTGCCAGTTCCGACACTCCCCCAGATTCGCGGCCATGATCCGGGAGCCACCCCGGAAGAGCCATGGGAGAAGTCTGCGCCAAGCGGCGCCGGCCACGTCGGGCCCGTTCCCCACATTCGCGATGAGGCGCTCAGGACTCGAACCTGAAACCAAGTGATTAAGAGTCACTGGCTCTGCCAAATTGAGCTAGCGCCCCCGAAAAGGTGTCAGCAATGCGCCGACCAACCTATTATAGACAGAGCAGAGCCTTCGTCAAATCGGCCGTTCTTTTGCGGCGTGCGTGGTCTCACTCTGCGGGTGGCAGGTTGTTCAACCATGCCAGCCTCGCCCACGGCATGTTCGGCAGCAGGCGTGGCCATCGTTCCGTCAGCATCTCACCGTACTCCCGCAAGAGCGCCTCCGCTGCCTCGGCCGAATCGGGCGTCCCCAGCCTGCGAAACTCGACCGTGGCCGTTCCGTCAACCCCGATGTAACCGAACAGCGCGACGACTGCCGCCCCACTGTGCCAGGCCAGCTCTGCAAACCCGCGGCGCAAGGGCATGCTGTGCCCATAGAACGGGAACGGCATCACCGCACTTCCCATGCGCCCATCGGCGGCGACGAACGCCACCCCGCCCGACGCGAGTTCCTCGTAGGCGCGCGTTGTGCGCGCCATCACCCGCTCCAACTCGGACTGCTCATCGGTGCCCGGCAGATTCCCCAGCACGAAGAAACGCCGCCGACCCATGTCACGCAGCACCTCTTGCGCCAATGGGATGCTGCACGCCTGGTGCACAAAGACCACGATCAGCCCGTCGCCACCAACAGTCGCCTGTCGCAGTTCCTCGGCCCCCTCCACCTGCACGTAACGCTCAAACTGGCCCGATGCTTTCAGCGCCGCCAAGCGCCAGCGCCGCCAGGTGTTGGCCATCAGGAGCTGCGTCAGACGCTCATCGTCGGGATCGCTCAGCCCGGCCTCCGCCAGGCAGGCCTGAAACGCGCCCACGTGGTTACGCAGCAAACGCTTGCGCACAAACGGCAACCTGTACAGGCTTCTCTGCAGGCGGGTGCCCAGTTCATAGGGCAGCGCCAGCCGCCCCAAAACCGGCCCCCCGAGGATCACCAGCTCGCGCCCCAGACCCTCCGGGGCCTCGGCCCCACGTGGGCCACGCGGGCGCCCCTGCGACCCCTTCTCGGCCTGCTCCGGCGCCCGCCCGCCGTCCGCTGTGCTTATGTCCTCGAGCATCGCCGCCAGGTTGGAGAGCGTGGTGTGGCGGAACCATTCCGACGGCACCTTGCGGTTCAGCTCTTCCTCCACGTGCACGGCCATGTGCAGCGCCGACAGTGAATCCCCGCCGAGTTCGGCAAAGTCATCGTCCACGCCGACCTCGTCGAGGTCCAGCACGTCCGCCCAGATAGCAGCCAAACGCGCCTCCAGATTGGAGCGGGGCGCCACAAAGGGCGTCGTCACGGCCGGTCGCTCGCGGCCCGGGGGCGGCAACGCCATGCGATCGATCTTTTGAGTGCCCGTATGCGGCAAAGCGTCCATTACGACATAGCGCGCCGGAACCATATACTCCGGCAGCCTCGTCAACAGCCATTCCCGCAGATCGTTGGGTTTGGGCGCAGGCGGCTGACGCGGCACAACGTAGGCGAACAAGCGATTGTTGCCATCACGCCCGGGACGCGCCACAACCGCGCACTCGGCCACGTTCGGGTGTCCCGCCAGCGCCGCCTCGATGCCGCCCAGTTCCACGCGATAGCCGCGCACTTTGACCATAAAGTCCTGGCGCCCGAGGTGCTCCAGCAGGCCCTCCTCGGTCATGCGCCCGAGATCACCGGTCAGGAAGGTTCGGCAGTCTCCACCAGTCGGATCCGGCAACAGCCTTTGTGCGGTGAGCTCTGGTTGCTTCCAGTAGCCGGGAAAGAGCCAGCGCGAATGCACCGCGATCTGCCCCACCGCACCCCTCGGCAGGGGCTGGCCCTGTTCATCCAGAATCAGCACTTGCACGTCATCCGGTACATAGCCGGCCGGCAGTCGCTCGCCGGTGCCTGGAATGTTGCCGCGCTCGCTCACCAGCACCGCCATCGTGCCGGTCTCGGTCGAGGCCAACCGCGTCACCAGCCTGCCGCCAGGCGGCATCAGTCGCAGAATGCGTTCGGCGTCGTGGCGCATCACCGCCTCTCCGCCCGCATTCACCCCCCGCAGCGCGGGCAACGTGGGCCGACTGTCCGCCAGGCCTGCCAGGCTGCGCAGCATGCCAACGCTCACATCCAGTTTAGTGATGCCCTCCTGCGCCAACCAGTCGCACAGCTTACCGGGCGGCACATCGCGCACAGCCAACGCATGCACGCTGGCGCCGCACAGCAACGCACCGAACATCGACGAGGATGACATTGCATAGGCGTAAGACACGGTATGCGCGACCCGGTCATCCAGCCCATATCGGAGTACGGTGTGCGCAGCGCGCGCACTATGCACGCCGCGCATCTGCGCGCGGGGCACGCCACGGGGCCGTCCGGTTGAGCCGGACGTGTACTGCACCGACAGCAGACTCGTGCCGCTGGGACGCGCCACCTGAGGCAGCTGGGGCGCCTCAGCATCGGGCAGCTCATCGATGCAGACCACCGGCAGTGCGCTATCAGCATCCAGCAACGCTCGGGCACTGTCGTACAGGGCCCTGACGGTCAGGAGCGCCCGAGGAGGGCAATCGCGCAGGATGAACGCGAGGGTGGCAGAGCCCAACACTGGATCCAGCGGCACATAGTAGTGTCCCGCCTTGAGCACGCCCAGGACGCCGACCATGCTGGCGGCCGCATGGGGCAGCCACAGCGCGATGGCCTCCTGCTGCCCGTCATGCGCGTTCGGAGGCACCAGCGCGACCACCTGAGCAGCCACGCGATCGCTCGCCTTCTCCAGTTCGGCATAGGTCAATGCTGCGTCCGCATCCACCCAGGCTTTGTGATCGCGCGGTACCTGGCCGACCACCCAGCGGAAGCGCTCCGCAACGCTCCCCTCGATCTCCTCGACGCCAAACGCGAGCTGCCGGTTCAGTTCGGCTTCATTTTTCGGCGTCTGATCGGCGGCTTCCATCAGCGGCTCCCATCCAGTCTGCGCACTGCCTCGTCGACGAAACGGGTGTCAATGTACTCTTCGGGCTTCAGGATACGATCGATCAAGCCCTCTCCCAGCAGCCACTCCTGATAGGTGTTCAGAGACTGCGTATTGATGCTGCCATCGATCGGGGCATACGACCAGCACAACCGCTGGACCAGGTCGGGCGCCAGCCCCGTAAAGGCCGACACAATCCCGACGTTGCGAGGAGTTGCGCCCTGCGCGTACTGCCGCACCGCCAGCATGTACGCCACCGCAAAGCGCTGTGCTGCCTCAGTGTCCGCCATCAGCGACTCACTGAACACGATCGCGCTGCTCTGCAGGCCATCGACCAGGGGCTCTATCGGCATCAGTTGGCTGACGCCGCCATCGGACGTGATCCGCGTGATCCAGGGCTCCAGCGCGACGGCAATGTCCACCTGGCCCGACCGCAACGCCTCTCCAAAGACCGCCGCCTCTGCTTTGTGCACCTCGACGTCATCCAACGTGAGGCCGCCCAGAGCCAGAGCCTGCGTCAGAAAGTATCCTCCGGTTCCCTGGAGGCCCGCTGGCGACAGCATCACCCGAGCGCCCTTCCAGTCGGCCGGATCGCTGTACCGGCCGCTCTCGACATCGTCCGTGCGCGCGACAAAGGCGGCTGTGGCGCAGTCCTGCTCCACGTGCACGGTGAGAGGAAGGGCAAGACGTATCTTGCTGCCGGCAGCCACCGCATTGATCAGCCCCGGGTTCATGGCCGGCGTGCCGGCATCGATCTCGCCGGTCGCCAGCAGCGCCAGCATGTCACTGGTCCCCTTCACCGCTACCGTCTCGATGGCCAACCCCTGCGCGGCAAAGTAGCCCTCCTCGATCCCGATCTGAACGACCGAGTTCGAGACGTAGGGCATGATCCCCACTTTCAGGCTGGCAGGTGCCCAAGTCGGTGTCGCTCGGCCAATCAGCGCGCCCACTGGAGCACATGACACCGACAGCACGGCAAGTGCCAGCAACGACAACGCGCGAATTCCACGGACCACGCGTGCAGGACTTGTACCTGCTCCAGGCCGCCCAACTGATTGCGTCATTACTCGTCCTTGCCGTCAAGGATGCGCACCGCCTCCTTGGCAAAGCGCACGTCGATGAACTCGTCCTCTTTCATCACGCGGTCGATGTCGCCCCGCTCGTACATCCACTGCTGGTAGGCCATCAGCGACGGCACGTTGAGGCTGCCGTCGGTCGGCACGTACGACCAACAGAGCTTCTTGATGAACTCGGCGTCCTGGCCGCTGAACGCCGCCGCAATCTCGACGTTGCGTGGCGTGGCCCCCTGGGCGTACTGTCGCGCAGCCTTCAGATAGGCCACGGCGAACCGGGTTCCGGCATCGGTATCGTCAAGCAGCTTCGCCCCATAGACGATGGTACTGCCCTGCAGGCCAGGCGCGTACGGCTCCAGCGGCGCGAGCACGCTGATGTCGCCCTCCGACTGCGCGCGCGTCACCCACGGCTCAAGCTCAAAGATGATATCCACCTGTCCCGCGCGCAGCGCCTCAGCGTGCACTTCGCGGGGACCCTGTTCCATCTGCAGATCGTCGATCGTAAGACCCACGGACTCGAGGGCTTCGCTCAGGAAGTAGGCCTCGGTGCCCGTCAGGCCAATGACCGACATAAAGCGCGCGTCCTTCCAGCTGGCGAGGTCGGCGTACTTGCCGCTGTCCACATCCTCCTTGCGCGCCAGCAGGGCCACATACGAGCATGGCGCCTCGACGTGCTGCGTCAGGGACATCACCATCTTGACCCGTACGCCGGACGCCATCAGGTTGAACAGCGCCGGGATTGAGCCGGGGGTAGCCACATCGATCTGACCGGAAGCCAGCGCCGGGAACACCTCGCTGAGCGACTTGAAAATGGTCTTTTCGACGATCAGTCCCTGTTCGGCGAAAAAGCCTTCATCGATGCCGATCTGCACGACAGTGTTGGAGACAAACGGCAACAAGCCCAACCGGATGGTCACCGGCGCCGGCGTCGGCGCTGCCTTGCCGAACAGGCCGCCCCCCGAACAGGAGACCAGCAAGACGGGCGCCAGCAGCGCAGCCAGGATACCCATGCACCGAGTCGACGTCTTCAGTCTCATGATCTGCCTCCTTGTGTGCCGTGAACGCGAAAAACCAGACAATACAACAATCGCAGCGTTCGGGCGCTAGGCGTACTCATCGTGCTCACCCTTGGCCCGCCAGGGAATGAGAACTCTGGAGAGCAGGCCCAGCACCGCATTTGTCAGCACGCCGAGAACCGCGATCACGAACAGTGTGGCGTACAGCTCGGTAGTGCGCAACGTCTGCCAGGCCAGCCACAGTGTGGCGCCCAGCCCCTTTTGTGCCGACAATAGCTCGACGGCGACGGTGACGGTCAACCCAGAGTTGAGCGCCAATTGCGCGCCAGCCAGCACCATCGGCAGGCTGCCCGGCAGGATCACACGCCGAAGCAGCGTCATGCCGCGGGCGTGATAGTGCTCGGCCACCTCCCACGTCAGATCATCGATCTGTCGCACCCCCGCCATCGCATTGATCAACATCGGGAAGAAAGCACTGAGCGCAATTACCACCACCTTGGATTGTTCTCCGAGACCAAACACGACCAGCAGCAGAGGCAGCAGCGAGAGCTTGGGCAAGGGGTGGAGTGCAGCCAGCACCGGGCTCGCGATCTCGCGCGCCGTGCGAGACCAGCCCATCCAGAGACCGAGCAACAGCCCAGTGCTTCCTCCGATGGCAAAGCCGAGGGCCAGGCGCGTCATGGTCAGTTTCAGGTGTCCCAGCATTTCGCCGTTACGCATCTGGCGCACGAACGTGCTCGCGATCGCGCTGGGGGGCGGGAAAAACAGGCGCGATACGACATTGCCGCCGCTGGAAAACTCCCACACCACCAGCACCACCACCCAGAAAACTGTCGGCACCAGCCAGCGCGCTCGACCTGCGCCACGCGTCCTCACGCGCCACCTCCCCGCGGCCCGGGCGCCAGACTCATCTCCGGCTTGAGCAGGCTCCAGATGCGCCAACGCAACTCCTCGATCTCGGGATGGCTGCCCTCGGTCAGATGGCGGGGACGACCGAGCGGAACGATCACTTCGGTGAGCACGTGCGCCGGGCGTCCGCTCAGCACCACGACGCGGTCGCCCAGCAGAATGGCCTCCTCGATGTCGTGGGTGACGAACAGCACCATCAGTGGCCGCTCTTCAACCAGCCGCAGCAGTTCCTCCTGCAGGATGAGACGCGTCTGCGCGTCCAGCGCGCGAAACGGCTCATCCATCAGCAGGATGTCCGGCTCAACCACCAGGGCCCGCGCGATGGCCGCTTTCTGACGCATCCCACCCGATAGCTCGTGCGGGTAGTGCTGTGCAAAGGACTCGAGCCCCATGCGCTTGAGCAGTTCACGGGCCCGATCGCGCCTTTCATCGCGCGCCACGCCCTGCGTTTCGAGTCCAAAGGCCACGTTGTCGAGCACACTCAGCCACGGGAACAGCCCCGGATCCTGGAACACCATCGCGCGCCGCGGTGCCTGTGTCCAGTTCATATAGCTGACCTTGCCTTCGGTCGGCTCCGAGAGCCCCGCGACCAGCCGCAACAGGGTAGACTTGCCGCAGCCACTGGGTCCCACGACGCAGACGAACTCGTCGCCCCGCACTTCGAGGAACATGCCGGCCAGCGCAGGTACGTCGCCGCGCGGTGAAGTGTACGCCTTTGCCAGGTCGGTGATGCGCAACAGCGCTACCATTGATGCCAATGCTCCTCAGTGATCGGGCGCAAGCCGCCAGGGACGCTTGGCCGTAGACTCTGACTTTTGCCGCGTTCGCGCCTGGCGCCCACCAAGGCCGACACACCTCTCTCTGCTTGGGCAATACGCCGACAGCACACAGGGGCGAGCAACTGCACCGCTCGCCCCCGTGCAATGCGCTCGGAATCAGCGCGGGAGGGACTCCAGGCGCTGGAGTCGCTGCGCGTGTGTGCGGCCGGCGCGTCGAAACGCGCCCGGAATAGTCGCCAGCAGGGCCTGGCTGCGATCGGCGATATCAACGTAGAACGCCGCCGCCGCCGCTTCGAGCGCGCTCGCCTGGCCCAAAGCCTCAGCAGCGCTCATGCCCTCGTCCAGCGCGACCCCGAACAGAGGATCGCCCAGTCGGAGCCCACCGAAGGCATACCCCGCCTCGATCGCATCCGTGATGGTCTCCTGATAGGTACGCAGAACTAACAGTTTGCTCTTGCGGCACTCCTTGGCGAAGGCCGTAGCCTGCTCGCCGTACGCCGGAAAGCGCCGCGCCAGCTCTTCGTACAGTGCGGCGGCGCCATCCTCCAACAGTCCACAAAACGTGATCACGGACGCCGCGGTTACGGTCTGCTCTTCCATATCGAACGTCACTCCCTTGCTCTGCCGACTATGCCGGTCGCCTGGGAATCCGGCCGAATACCCTCAGGCTAGGGCAGTCCTTGTGCGCCGGATTCCTGAAGGCAGAGACGACGCAATCAGCAACAAACCAACATACCTGTTCGGCCATGCAGCCCAAGTGCGGTTATCAAGAAGCGGCTTTTCGGCTTTGCCTCTAGAACCAGCGCTGGATGACGACCTTGCTCTCGGTGAAGAAGCGAATCACCTCTTGCCCCTGACCGTGCAACGTGCCAAAGAACGAGTCCTTCATTCCGCTGAACGGGAAGAAGGCCATGGGCGCCACCAGTCCGATGTTCACCCCGATATTACCGCATTCCACCCGGTACTGAAAATCGCGCGCCCATTTGCCGTTGCTCGTAAAGATCGAGGCCGCGTTGCCAAACGGGTTGGCGTGGATCATCTCGATCGCCTCGTTCATGTCGGTGGCCTTCATCAGCGCCGCGACCGGGCCGAACACTTCCTCGCGCGCGATCGCCATGTCGGGGCTCACCTTGCCAAACACGGTAGGACCCAGGAAGGCGTCCGTCGGATAGTCGCCCATCAGCTTGGGCGTGCGGCCGTCCAGCAGCAACTGCCCGCCCTCACGTTCTGCCTGCTCGATGTAGCTCATGACGCGCCGCTTTTTCTCCACGTCGCGCAGCGGGCCCATCTGGATCGACTCGTCCAGCCCGTAGCCCATGCTGATCTTGGAGGCCGAGGCAACGAATGCTTCTGCGATCTGCTGATAGAACGCCTCGTGTTCGTCCGCGCTCATGCCCTGCCCGACGACCACCAAGTTCGAGTTCGCCAGGCAACGCTGGCCCGCATTCCCAAAGAACGACGTCATGCACGTCGCGATGGTCTTGGGGATGTCGGCGTCGGGCATCACGAGAGCAAAGTTCTTGGCGCCACATTGCGAGATCACCCGCTTGCCGGTCTCGCCGCAGCGTTTGTAGATGACGTCGCGTCCGACGGGCGTGCTCCCCACAAAGCATATGCCTTTGATGTCAGGATCGCTCAGCATCCCGTCGACCACTTCGCGACCGCCGTTCACGACATTCCACACGCCCGCGGGAATGCCGGCCTCCTCCGCCAGCTCCGCAATGTGGATCTGACTGAGCGGGTCCTCGCTGGAGGGCTTGAGCACGATCGTGTTGCCCGTAGCCACCGCGAAAGGCGCGAACCAGAGCGGCACCATGAACGGAAAGTTGTAGGGCCCGATGATGCCGAACACACCCAGCGGCTGACGGATCAGATACTCGTCGATGCCGGAGGAGACGTCCTCAAGCGTTTGGCCCATCATCAGCGAGGGGATGCCCGTGGCCACCTCGACCATCTCGATGCCGCGGCGCGTCTCGCCGCGCGATTCGTCAATGGTCTTGCCGTGTTCCATCGTCTGAATGCGGCTCAGCTCCTCAAAGTTCTGCTCCAGCAGTTCCTTGAGGCGGAACAGGCAGCGCACGCGCGCCAACGGCGGCGTACGGCGCCAATCCGGATACGCCGCCTGCGCGGCCTCCACCGCCCTGCGCAGCTCGGACTTGGTCGATATCGGCACGCGCGCGATCGTCTTGAGCGTAGCCGGGTTCACCACATCACGCAGGGGCCCCTCCGAATCCTCCCAGCTGCCGTCGATATAGTTCTGCAGGGTCGCAACACCTTTGATCGGTTCATCCAGTATCGCCATGCTTTCCTCCAAACTCCTTTGGGTCTGTCGACGCGTCACTGCGTCGCGGTTACGCCGCCATCCACGAAAATGTTCTGCCCGGTGATAAACGCCGAGGCATCCGAGGCCAGAAACACACCGATGCCCACCAGGTCGGAGGTCTCGCAGACTCTGCCCAGCGGGATGCGCTTGACCAGGTCACCATAGAACTGCGGGTCATTCATATAGTCAGCGACCAGGGGCGTGCGGGTAAAAGTAGGCGCGATGCCGTTCACGCGGATCTGATAGGGCGCCCACTCGGTGGCCAGTTGCTTGATCAGGACCGCCAAGCCACCCTTGCTGGCACAGTAGGCCGCATAGCCCCGCCGAATGCCCAGACCGCTGCGCACCGACGTGATGTGCATGATGCTGCCGCCCCTGCCGGCCGCGATCATGGCGCGCGCCGCCCCCTGCGAAAGCATAAAGGCCCCGCGCAGGTTGAGGTCCACCACGCGATCCCAGGCCTCAGGCGTCACGTCCTGCGCCGGCTGCTCGATATGCGTCCCGACAGCGTTCACCAGCACGTCGAGGCGCCCCAGCGTGCTCACGACGGCGGCGACCGCCACGGCCACCGAGGCCGGGTCGTTGGCATCCAGTTGAACAGACATGCTGCGCGCGCCAGTCGTCTGCGCGATGCGCCCTGCAACCTCCGCGGCGCGCGCGGCGTTCCAGTCGCCCACAGCGACGCTCGCACCGTAGGCTGCTAACCCCTCGGCCAACGCGGAGCCAATCGCTCCCGCGCCGCCCGCCACCAGGGCCGTCTTGCCCTGCATGCTGAACAGTCCGCTCAGATCGTTTGATCCCATAGCCATGCTCCTGCTTTTTTCTGTCCTGAGGGCGCCACCGCGCCGATATCCCGCGCGAAACCCTAGTGCGCTGCGGTCCAACTCTCCAGTCCCGACCAGCCAGCCTCGATGAATTGCGACAACGTGCGCTGCGTGAGCCCCCAGGTCAGAAACTCTTCCGGCGCCAGTCCGTCGGGCTCAAAGGCCCGCACAAACTCGGGCATGGTCTGCAGCCGCGCCAGTGCCTCGGCCGGCACGGGCACGTCGATCCGCTGCTCGCGCGGCACTCCCGGAGCGCGCAACATGGCCTGCACCTTGGGGTGGATCGACATGATCAGGTCGGCCCCCGCCAGCTCTACCATGTGATGAACGCCCCGCAGCGCCGCCACCAGCAACACGGCCTGGTACCCCCGCTGCCGGTAGAGCGCATAAGCTCGTTTGGTGATCGCCAGCCCGGCCAGCCGGATATCCGCCTCTTCCACGCGCGCCTGGCTGTCCGCAGCCACGGCACGCAGATAGTCATCCAGCCGCCCGATCATGATCACGGCGTAACACTGACCCGGCGCGATGCCCGCTGCGCGCGCGCGCGCACGGCCACGCTCGTAGCGTTCGGCCACCGCCAACACCTGCGGCACACAGAAACTGACCGTCGCGGTAACGGTGATGCCCTCGGCCGCGCACGCTTCGAGGACGTCGAGCCCGGCGGCCGTGACTGGCAGCTTCACGGCGATGTTGGGCGCCCAGGCGTGGAAGCGCCGCGCCATGGCCAGCATAGCGTCGCGATCCGCGGCGCGCGCGGGGTTCACCTGCCCGCAAACATAGCCCTGACGCGGATCCACTCCACCAAAGTGGGGGCGCAGCGCGTGGGCGGTACGCGTGACCACGCGGCGCACCAATTCCTCGGCCTGTTGCTCGCCATCCATGCCCGCCGGTAGACCCTGCAGAGCATCGGTCCAGCGCTCCGGATGAGCGCGCAGCGTCACATTGGTGAGCACGGGGTTGGTGGTCACGCCACTGGCACCCTGCTGCAAGCCGGCCGCCAGTTCCACAGGATCTGCCGAGTCGTGCCACCAGGTGGTGGGTGTGTTGTTTACCAGCCAAAGCAGATAGCCATCATCTCCCACGGGCGCTCTCTCCTCCCTCAGTCTGCACGGGCGCTAGTCCAGATCGCGGACCAGGTCCGCAGCCTGGAAAGCATAGTCCAGCACGCGGTAGGCGAATGCCGCGTGTACGAACGGCTCATAGTCGGGCTTGGCCTGCCGCATCATACTGACCTCGGCCATAATAAAGCCCTGATAGCCGGCCGCGTCCATCGCCCGCAGATACTCTACATAGTTGAAGGGCCCTTCGCCCGGCGTAAGGAACTCGTGGTTGGGCCACAGGCCACGCTGATCCTTGACGTGGGTATGCACCGACAGCGGCGCCAGCACCGGCACACACTCGCTGATGGGAATGCCCATCGTCTCGGTGTGGCTTTGGTCATAGTTCATCCGCAGGGTCGGCGAGTTGATCTCTCGCATCAGCCAGAGCAGCTTGTCCGGTAGATCGAGCGCCGTTCCGATGTGCAGCTCCAGCGCGTAGGTTACGCCGCGCTCGGCGGCATAGCGGTCCAGCGCGCCGACGCGCTCCACCAGCGCGCCGCGCCGCTCCTCCCATTGATCGGGATGCCCGCCCACAAGGCTCACCACGATGCCCGGTTGACCCGGCCGCGCCCACTCGGCGGCCAACTCGATGGCGCCGTGCAAGCGCCGGAGGTTGGCGTCCAGGTCATCGCCTTCGACGTTGGTGATGTCGGAGTGAGCGGCTACCGCCGTGATAGCCATCTTGTGGTCGTCGAACAACCGCCGAATAGCGCGGCGTCGTTCGGCATCCAGGGTGCTCAACTCGGTAACAAAGCGCGGGATCACCGCGATCTCGACGCCCTGGTAGCCCATCGCCGCCAGTCGCGGCACTGCCTGTTCCAGCGGCACGCTCGGCATCCCCCATTGGCAGTAGCCCAGTTTCATGGCTTGTCCTTTCACGCACCGGGTACGCGCAGGCCTGGGCCCGGCGTTTCATGCTCACTTGTCCAGCCCGAACACACGCTTGGCGTTGAGATAAACGATTCTCTCCAGAGCCTCTTCGGTGACGCCGCGCTCGCGAATCCCCTTGATCAGCCCGGCATAGCTGCGCGGCGGCCGCGCGCGCCCCGACGCGTGGCCCACGTCAAAACCCTCACAGGCATCCGAACCGAACAGCAGCTTGTCGGGCCCCACGGCGTCTACCCCGATCTCGACCATCATCGGGTCGACGTAGGTCGTATCCAGGTAGACCTGATCGTAACGCTTGGCCAAGGGGATACCTTCAACCCGTAGATGCGCCAGGATCAGCACGACATCGGGATAGGCCGCGATCAGCTCTTTGTAGCAGGCCGCCGACGTCGGCGTGCCATCCAAGCCCGTATGCGTCAGAATGGGCCACTGGTACTGCATCGCGCAGGCGAACACGGCGTCGAGTGCCGATCGGTTCACCGCATAGTTGTCGAGCACCGGGTGTATCTTGATGCCGTGGAGTCCGTGCTCCTTCGCCAGGGCGGCATGCTTGGGCCACTCGGGATCGCGCGGATTGAGCCAGAACATTCCGCCCAGGCGCTCTCCGTGACGTTCCACCATATCGATGGCCTCTGCCAGCCCGTAGGCCTCTCCGATGCTCGTCGTCGACGCCGAAGACGCCAGCGCATAGCGCGCGCCCTCGTTCTCAGCGACGTAGCGCAGGTCCTCAGCGCTGTAATAGTCGCCGATGACGCCGGGCAGGTGGCCGATGTGGGTGTGTATGTCGATCAGCGGGATATCGATTGTAGCCATAGTCTCCATCGCCTCCGGCTCAGTGATAGGGTGACACGGCATCCTGGTACATGCCGGACCACCCGAGCGCGTGCAACGCCTCGATCAGTGGCGGATGGTCGGCCAGCATATCGCGCACGATCTGCATGACGGGCAAGTGATAGGGGCAGCTAGCCTCGCACTTGCCGCAAAAAGTGCATCGGCGAAGCGCCTCCAGACGCGCACAAAAGTGTCGCTCGAGAGAGCGCTTGGCCCAAGGCGCCCACGGGAACGCCAGAAACGCCTCCAGCCCCATGTTGCGGTAGTGGTTGTACCACACATCGTGATGGATCATTCCCGAGATGAATAGCTTGGCCTCGCACTCGGGGCCACAGATCTCATCGCAGATGCGACAGGTCTGCGTGTCCAGCCGTTGGCGCCAGCGTTCAACCTCCGCCTCTTCATCGGGTGTGAGCGCCATACTGGCTCGTTCTACTGCAGCGACGTCCTCCTCCAGTTGCGCCATCGTGCTGATCCCGGGCACCATCGTGTGGATGGGCTGGTTGATCAGCCAGGGCAGCGCCACGCGGCCGGGTATAGCCCCCACCGATACCGGCTTCATCACCGACAGCCCCACGTCGTGCTGCTGGGCCACGGGCACAACCTGCTCCAGCCCCTCGCGCCGCACGATGTTCAGCGGAAACAGCACCACATCGACAATGCCCGACGAGATCCCCTCGCTGAGGAGCGTCAGGTCGCCATGCCACGACAACCCCATAAAGCGAATCTTGCCGCGCTCGCGGGCCTGCATCAGGCCGTCAAAGGCTCCGCCGGGCCCCAGTTGCTGGTGCAGCACGTCACGGTTGGCCACGCGCAGCAGGAACACGTCGATATAATCAGCCTGTAGCTCACCCAGGTCCTCATCGACGCGACGCAGGGCCTCTTTGGCGCACGTCTCGTTGGTCTTGGTGACCACCACGATGCTGTCGCGGTGTCGCTTGAGCAGCGGACTCAGCTTTTGGTTGCTATCGCCGTACCGGCCGTCGAAATAGTTGCACCCCAGTTCAAATGCGCGATCGATGAGTCGCGCGCCCACGCTGTATTCGAGATTTGAGAGGTAACCACATCCCACTCCCAACACCGAGACCTGCAAGTTGGTGCGCCCCAAGCGCCGATACTCCATTCTGGGCCCTCGCTACAGACCATAGTGGGCGTTGACGTCGGCCTCGTAGCGGCCGGTCGCCTCGGCTTCGATCTCGTCCAGTGTGACGGGTCGGTTCAATACCCCCGATTCGAACGAGGCATAGCAGATCGCAACAGCCCGCCGCCCGACCCGCCCATCGACCTCGGGATTCGTGCCACGGAGGATGCAGTCGGCGAACTCGTAGTTTTCGATCGCCAGCAGCTTGCGGTCGGCGTCGGGGAAGGGCATCTGGTACGCTGCGGGCCGCGTCGCCGATGTGCTGTCGGTGCCATACAGCCGGGCAGAGATATCATCCAGGTGATAGCTCGGCGCCAGCTCCAGCAGAGCATCCCCCCTGATCTCCCCTGCGCCGTCAAGGTGCAGCACGGGCGGCACGCCATTGCGCGAGCCCCCGGGTGTCATCGATCCCTTGCTGCCATAAATGACGCGCAATCCCGACCCCTGGCCGTGCCCGGCATACGACTGGGTCCATTGGCCGAGTGCGCCATTGGAAAAGTTGAGCACCGAGACCAGCGTGTCCTCGGCCGTCGCCTGGATAGAAGCCGGCATCTCTGCCGCCCAGCGCTCGTAGAAACTCTTCAGCCCCCCAATGTCGTCCGGCCGGTAACGCGTCTTTTCCCAGAGACGCGTCTGCGCATACACCTCGCGCACATCGCCCATAAAGTAGAGCATCAGGTCGGCGTTGTGCACGCCCCCGTCGAGCAGCATACCTCCCATGTGTTTCATGTGCCGCCACGGCGTGATGACGATACGGTTGCCCGAACCTGAACTGATGTCCATGTAGAGGTAGGGCGTGCCGATGGCATCTGCATCGAGCAACGCGCGCGTCAGACGGTTCATCGGATCGCGCCGATAGTTCTCTGCCACACTCAGCACTTTGCCAGCGCGCGCTTGTGCAGCCAAGATCTGGTTGCAGGCCCGCACCGTGATGCCCATCGGCTTTTCGACCAGTACGTGCAACCCCAGGTCAAAAGCCGCGCACGCGACGCGGTGATGCGATCCCCCCTCGGTCGTTATGTCGACGGCCTGCAGATCGGGAATCCTGGCCACCATCTCGGCCATGTCCGTGTAGACGCCGGGCCGGCGGCCCAGCAGACGTTCGGCCTCATCGGCCAGATGCTCAGCGTTGTCTCGGCGCAGGTCGCACGCAGCCACGAGCTCAACATTGCCCATGCCGCTGTCGTGCAGCTCTTTGAGGCCCAGCAGATGCCGGCCGCCCATCCCGCCGCACCCCACGATCGCAAACCTGACTCTGTCCATTCGCTCCGCCACCTGTCTGATCGCTGGACTGCCTCTTGTTGTAACCGATCGCGCGGCGCTGTCAACTGCACCGTACGCAACCATCGCACGTCAGCGTCGCGCCGACTGCCTTTGCAGGAACGCCAGCACCGTCTGGTTGAACCGTGTCAGGTCCTCCCAGTGATGGACATGACCACAGCCAGGAAAGATCACCATCTCGGAGCCCACTACTCGCTCGTGAATGGCTCGTGAAAAAGCCAGCGGCGTAAAGATGTCCAGTTCTCCCACGGTGATCAACGTGGGCGCCTGGATGCGGCCGAGTCGGTCGCGTGTGTCGTGCGTGATGCACGCCTCGCACTGCGCAGCATAGGCCTGTTGTGTTACGGGGCGCTCCGGCACAGCCCGCTGCTTTTCGACCAGCTCGGCCACTCTGTCCGCATCCTGGTAGAACGGCGGCGCATAGATCCATAGTTGCACCATACGCGTGAACTCGGCTGGCGTGCATGCCGCGCGCACCGCGCTGAACATCTCAAAGACGGTCGCGGCGTAGGGGTCACATCGCGGCCAGGTGCTGACCAGCACCAGGCTGCGCACCAGGTCGGGATGCCCAAGCGCGAGCTCCTGTGCGATCGCGCCCCCCATCGAGATGCCCACGATGTGTGCTTGGTCAATACCAATCGCCGTCAGCAATCCGGCAGCATCGTCCGCCATCATCCGCGTGGTGTAGGGCCCCGGAGGCGCGTCCGACCGCCCTGTGCCGCGATTGTCCACCAGAATGCACCTGTAGTGAGGCTCCCAGGCGCGCACGTGTTCTTCCCAGACAGACCCCTCTGAGCCCAGCCCCATAATCAACAACAGCGGGGCGCCCTGACCGCGCTCTTCATAGTAATAGCGGATCCCGTTGCTCACAACATATGGCATGTTGCCTCCTCGGCTGCGCGGGCCAGATGTTCGACCGCCTCGAACAGGTTCTCGTCCGGCATTCCGTACTCTAGATCGGGTATGTTGAGCCGCACCCGATGCCAGTCACCGCGGGTTTCGTCCAGCAGGGCATCGATGTGCTCACCCACATCCTGGCGCGAAGCCCTGCACATCAACGCCGTCGGCACGATGTACTGGATCTCGGCCTCGGGGAACAGGTCCAGTGCCATGCGCACGTTGGACTCGGATCCGATCTCGATCAGGGCAAGCGCGCCCAGACGGCGGTACAGCGGTGCATAGTCGTCAAAGCGTCCGCAGTGGTGCACACTCAGCGTATGCCCGAGGCGAGCACAAAACTGGCTCGTCTCCAGATCATAGCCCAGCAGCGCCTGCTCATAGGTGTTCGGACTCACCATGATCTCGGCGCAGTTGAACAGCATGTGGCCACATCCCGGGTCCACGCCATGATTGTAACGCAAGATTGCGTGGATCAACCCCTGGGCATAGTCCAGCAGGCGCTGCGCCGCCGGCGGGTCGCTGTAGAGGTCACCGAGCACCTGTTCGCCCCTGATCAGCACCGCCTCATTCAGCAC
>DIVQ01000183.1 GCA_002423325.1 Anaerolineales bacterium UBA6128
ATGCCGAGATCATGATGCCGTTCCGACGCCACATCGAAAAGCACCTGGAGCGCCTGAAGGAGTTCGCCATCGATGTGATCGCGCCGAGCCACGGCCCGATGTACGATCGCCCGGCCTTTATCATGGACGCCTACCGCGACTGGGTGAACGGCCCGCCCCGAAATGAAGTGGTGATCCCCTACATCTCGATGCACGGCAGCACCCGCCGCATGGTCACCCACCTGATAGACGCCCTGGCGCACCGCGGTGTCACGGCCTACCAGTTCGACCTGTCAGTCACCGACATCGGCAAAGTCACCATCGCGCTGGTAGACGCCGGCACGGTGGTGCTGGCCACGCCCACAGTGCACGCCGGCCCGCATCCTGTGGTGGCATACGCGGCCTATCTGGCCAACGTGCTCAAGCCCAAGGCCGAGTTCGCCAGCATCATCGGGTCGTACGGCTGGGGCGGCAAGACAGTCGAGATCCTGGCGGGGCTGATCGGCAACCTCAAGGTCGAGGTGCTCGATCCGGTGCTGTGCGTGGGCCTGCCCAAACCAGAGACCTACGCCGCGCTGGACGCACTGGCGGACAGCATTGCCGCCAAGCACAAGGCGCGCGGTCTGGCCTAGCGCGGCACACCGATCAACGGGGCGCCGGGGAGCAATACCGCTTCTCGGCGCCCTTTTGCATCCCGTTTGCCGCGTCCCCCGAAACGCCTATCATCAAGGTTCATCGTGCCCTGCGCCGGGCCTGCCCTGTACCAGCGCTCACTGACTGCGAAAAAGGCAAGTTGATGCAAGAACAGCGTATCGTGTACCTGAACCCGCGCGACCTGCTTACCAGCAAGCGCAACGTGCGCTCCGACCCGGGTGACCTGGCCGGGCTGGCCGAGACCATCCGCGAGCACGGCATTTTGCAGCCACTGGGCGTGACGCGCGACGGCGACGCCTACCGCGTGATCTACGGGCATCGTCGACGCGACGCCGCCATCGTGGTGGGACTCGACCGTGTGCCCTGCATGCTCCTGCAGGATGTGGCTGAGGACGACGCCGCTGTGCAGCAGACGCTCGAGAACCTGCAGCGCCTCGACCTCAACGACATGGAAAAGGCGCGCGCCTTTGAGACCCTGCTGACCCATCTGGTCGATCAGGGACACGGTCAGGGCGAGGCCCAGGAGTTGACGGCGCGCACGCTCGGGCTGTCGTCGCGCCAGATCCAGCGCTACCTGCGGCTGCGCGGACTGACGCCGGCCGTACAGCAGATGATCATGCAGGGCGACCTGGGCGTGACCCAGGCACAGCACCTCGTCGATCTGCCGTTGGCCCGCCAGGAAGAGGTGGCGCAACTGGCGGTCGAGGAGAGCCTGTCTGCCGCCGAACTGGCGCGCCTGGCGGCCGCCCTGCAGCGCAACACGAATATCGAAGCGCAGGCCGCCCTGATGGCGCTGCGCCGCGGCGAGCGTGTGGCGATCGTCGAGCAGCAGTCCAGGGAAGTGCTGCAGCGTCTCAACCAGGGCGCCCCGCCCGAACAGGACGGCGCCGGCGTGGAGGGTCCCGCCGAACAGGACGAGGACGGCGCGCAGGTGGTCGACCGCTTTCCCACGCGCACCGAGGGCGCGCCCGAGGGCGCCTACGCTGACGGCGGACCCGAATATGCCACGATGGAGCCCTCGACCCGCGACGGCAACCGCGTATACAAGATCCACTCGCTCGATTCCTTTGCCGATGAGGTGCAGCGCCTGGTGAACTGCGTGCAAGAGGGCGACCTGCAGCGCCTGCTGGAGCAGGACCCGCACGGCAACATGAAGGCCCGCCTGGTGGTCCGCCAACTGCGCTTTCTCGCCGACGCCGTTGGCGCGCTGGCCGGCGTAGCGCCCGCCAGCGATGCCGCATGGGGCGCGCCGAATCCCACTGACACACGATAGGAAACAGCATGCAGTCCACAACCACCGCGCCCGTCGCCATTGTCCGTTGCGCCGACTATGAGCTGTCCGCCGTGGAGACGGCCGTCCGCCGCACTATCGATCTGCTGGGGGGCATGAGCACGTTTGTCCAGCCTGGGCAGCGCGTGCTGCTCAAGGTCAACCTGCTGCGCCCCGCCGCGCCCGAATCGGCCTGCACCACCCACCCCGCCGTGGTGGCGGCCGTGGCCAAGCTGGTGGCCGAGGTCGGCGGACGCGCGCTGATCGCTGATTCGTCGGGCGGCCCCTATCAGGCCGGCCTGCTGCGCACCTACTATCGCAAGTGCGGTTATACCTGGGCCGCCGAGGTCAGCGGCGCCGAACTCAACGAGGACGTGAGCAGCGTGCAGGTCGCGCATCCCGAGGGGATCGTGCTGCGCCGTTTGGACGTGATCACGCCACTGACCCAGGCCGACGTCGTCATCAACCTCCCCAAGCTCAAGACGCACAACCTCACCGGCCTGTCGCTGGCCGTCAAGAATCTGTTCGGGGTCATCCCCGGCATGGTCAAGACCGGCTACCATGGCAAGCTGCAGCCCCAGGAGCGCTTCTTTGAGGGTCTGCTCGATATCTACACCTATGTGCGACCGGCGCTCAACCTGATGGATGCCGTCGTGGGCATGGAGGGCAACGGTCCTTCGGGTGGCGATCCGCGTCCGGTGGGGGCGCTGCTCGCCAGCACCGATGGGCTGGCCCTGGACGTGGTCTGCGCCGATCTGGTGGGCTACGACCCGCTGGCAGTCTATACCACTGCCACTGCCGTCAAGCACGGCTTGACCAGCGGCCGGCTGGAGGATGTGCCCCTCCTGGGCGACGAACTGGCGCCGCTGCGCGTGCCCGACTATCGCAAGGGCATGGCAGCCTCAGTGGACCCCGGCTTGCTGCCCAAAGGCTTGCGTGGCGCGGTGCGCGTGCAAGAGGAAGAGGGTGGACAACACCGCGGCCTGGTGCATCGCGCGCTCTACGACTGGTTGGGCAAGCAATTCGTCGTGGTCCCCAGCGCCGGGCCCAACTGCACGGGCTGCGGCGTCTGCGCGCGGCACTGCCCGGTCGAGGCGATCACCATCGTCAACAAACACGCCTACATGGACCTGGACAAGTGCATCCGCTGCTACTGCTGCCACGAACTCTGCCCGCAGCTGGCCGTGGAGCTCAAGATGCCGTGGCTGGGTCGCCTGCTCACGCGCAAATAGAACGCGCACGGGCAGGGTACGCAGACTCGCGCAGCCACGCCACTCTGCTACACTACCGAACGGAGGGCACACACAATGTCCTTTCGCTACGCCATGTGCAACGAGTTGTTCGAGGGCTGGACGTTGGAGCGCGTCTGCACGTTTCTCGCGCAGGTTGGCTACGAGGCCGTCGAGTTGGCCCCCTACACGCTCTGTATGCGGGTCACCGACGTGACCGCCGCAGAGCGAACGCGCATCGCACGCACCATTCGCGACGCCGGCCTGGCCTGCGCGGGCCTGCATTGGCTGCTGGCCCGCACCGAGGGGCTGCAGCTCAACGACCCCGATCCCGACGTGCGCGCGGCCACCGAGCGCTACCTCATCGCCCTGGTAGATTTCTGCGCCGATGTGGGGGGCAAGGCGCTGGTGTTCGGCTCGCCACAACAGCGCAGTCTGCGCCCGGGCTGGACCAGAGACGAAGCTTGGCGCTCGAGCGTCGAGATCCTGCGCCGCGTGGGCGCGCGCGCCGAGCAGCGCGGCGTGGTCTTTTGCATCGAGCCGCTGGCGGCGCGAGAGACCGATTTCGTCAACACCGTGGACGAGGCCGTGGCGTTGGTGCGCGCAGTAGCGCATCCCGGCCTGCAGACGATGGCGGACATGAAGGCCATGACGGCCGACGGCCGCCCTCTCCCCGAGCAGATCCGCCTGGCCGCGCCGCACATCCGCCACGTGCACGCCAACGACCCCAACCTGCTCGGGCCGGGCATGGGAGACCTGGACATCCGCCCGGTGCTGGCGACGCTCCATGAGGTGGGCTATGCCGGCTATATCTCTGTGGAAGCCTTCGCCGCGCCCGACGGCCCGGAGGATCTCGCCCGACAGAGCCTGGCAAACTTGAAGCGGGCAGCAGATTAGCCACGAAAGATACGCAAGGGCTGGCGCGGCCCTCACCGTGTCTTTTGCACTACCTGACGCCTTATCTCGCGTATTTCGTGGCTATGCCTCTTCCGCGCGTCGCGTCCACGAGGCGCATCGTTCGGTGATCTCGGCCCCTTGCGCGGCGGATGTTCCCGGCGTGTGGTCACACCTCTTCCGCGTAGCGCGCCAGCGCCTGGCGCAGGAAAGCCTCGTCAACCGCGCCCAGCGGCGACTCGGTCTCCAGGATACGCCCCGGGATGCGCAGCGCCGTCAGGTCGTAGCCCTCGCGGCGCTTGAAGGCATCCTTGAGGTGCAGCGTCTCGGCGCCCATGCGCAGCAGGCCGTCGGCCGTGCGCTCAAAGCCCACCGTGGCCAGTGCGCGCAACGCCACCTCTGACGTGTAGACGCCGCGCGCGAAAAAGCAGACCACCAAGCTGGCCAACACCTGCCGCCAGCGCTCCTCCGCCAACAAGGCATCGACCACGCCGTCGGGCGTCAGTGTGTCGCCCCTGGCCAGCGCCTTCTGGTCGATGGCGTAGCCGGCGCTGTCCAGGTGGCTGTGACGCGCGCCCGTCAGATAGCCCAGGTGACAGGCCGGCCCGGTGTGATAGCCCGGCATCTCATTGCCGCCCATCGTCAGGGCATACTCCTCGCCGCCATACAGGGAAGCCGCGTGATCGGCGCCTCGGCCCAGCGCGCGATAGAACGCGGTAGGCTGCGTCACGATGCGCGACACCGCCGCGATATAGCTGGCCGCATCGCCCCAGGCCAGCGTGAGGTCGTCGGTCTCGGCCGTGCCGACCAGCCCCTGGGCCTGCGCCTCCGTCGCCCAGGCCAGCACCACCCCTGTGGTCATCGCGTCCAGCCCCTGCACCTCCACCTCGTCGAACAACTGCAGCATCGCGGTGGGGTCGGCGATGCCCAACATACTGCCCAGGCTATAGATCAACTCGTGGTCATAGCCGATCATCGAGGTCTTCCAAAAGTAGGGCTCGCTGGGGTGCGGCGTGCGCACCGCCGCCAAGTGGATGCAGGCCACCGGACAGTGTGCGCAAGCCACGCGCCGCCCCAGATAGTGCTCGGCCAGGTGCTCGCCCGAGATCGTCTCGGCGCCCTCAAAGCGGCCCGACTGCAGGTTGCGCGTGGGCAGCCCGCCGATCTCGTTCAGCGGCAGCACGTTCATCGCCGTGCCCAGGTCATGGTACTTTTTCATCAGCGTCGACTGCGTGGCCGACTGGTAGATGGCGTCGTAGGCCTCGCGGTAGGCGCGGCGATCGGCCACCGGCAGCGCCCGCCGCCCCGCCACCATCAGCGCCTTGAGCTTTTTGCTGCCAAAGACGGCCCCCAGCCCCAGACGGCCAAAGTGGCGGTAGGTCTCGGTGATGACACCGGCGTACGAGATGCCGCGCTCACCGGCGCGGCCGATGCGCATGATGGTGCGCTCGCCCGAACCCGGTTCACGCTCGCGGATGACGCGCCCCACTGTGGCGCTGGAGCGCACGCCCCACAGCGCCGAGGCGTCGCGGAAAATCACATTGCCATCCTCGATCACCAGGTACACGGGGGAGGCGCTGGCCCCGCGGATGACGATGGCGCCATAGCCGGCCATGCGGATCGATACCGCGCTGCGCCCGCCGGCGTGGCTCTCGCCCAGGTTGCCGGTGTGCGGTGACTTGAACATCGCCACGGTCTTGCTGGCCACCGGAAAGTGTCCTACCAGCGGGCCCACGGCCAGGATGATGGGGTTCTCGGGCGCCATGGGATCGGCCCCCGCCGGACACTCTTCCGCCAGCAGGCGGATGCCCACGCCCGCGCCCCCCATGCCGGCCTCGAACAACTCGGGGCGCTGCTGGATCTCGAAACGACGCTTGGTCAGGTCCACATACAGCACGCGGCTCAGGGGATCACTGGGCAGCATCGGGCACCTCCTGGATCTCTTCGAGCGCCAGCACATCGTAGGGGCAGTAGCGTGCGCAATAGCCGCAGTAGACACAGATCTGCGGCTTGTTCTGCGCCTCGTCCCAGTAGACGGCGCCAAAGGGGCAAGCGCGCGCGCAGTTGCCGCAGCCAATGCACAGGTCGGCGTCCAGCTTGACGCCGCCGCCCGGGCGCGGGACCAGCGCGTCGGTGGGGCAGACTGTGGCGCAGGGCGGCTCGGCGCAGGCGCGGCAGACGATCACCACAAACCCGCGCTCGAACCCGCCGTTGGAGTGCACGCCGATGCACGAGCCCTCCAGCCCGCCCTGGCCCAGCCGGCGCGCGCAGGCGAACATGCACTCCTGACAACCCACACAGCGATCGGGATCGACGACGGACAAGCGTTTGGCCATGGGATAGACTCCTCAGCGAGAAGGCGAACCACGAAAAACTCGAACAACACGAAATCGGAAGCCGGAACCACGGAAGGCACGGAAAACAACAACACAGCGGCGCGGTCATTACCCATGCCACTAACGGCCTTGTCCACCAGCGACCTGTCTGCTTAGTGACAGCAGCACCTCGGGACCAACCCTCATCGCCCACTCCGCTGCTTGGGGATCCACCTTGGCACCATGAACAGCGGAGTTCAGAAGCCCCACCATGTCTGCAAGGACCCATCTCGCTTCATTCGAGATCAGTCCTTTGCTGCTTAGGTCGTTTAGCAAAGCACCAACTCCTGCCTTGCGAGTCTCGATCCCGTGTGACTTGGCAATCTCGATCAGTTGCTTCTCGATCTCTATTCTCAGCCCTGCCAGAGCAAGGTTAGGGTCCTGACCGGCGATCTGCTGAAACAAATACCGGTTGGGTTCTTGTGTAGTTCTGCTGTCCTTGGTGGAACTGATCAACCCAGCCTTCGTGGCATCAGCCTCGGTCTTCTCTAGCTCGGCGTACTCGATCTTGAAGCCGCCTGGGAATTCCAACGCCTTGAACAGTCTGCCCAGCCATGGTGCGACCGCGACGGCGAGCAACAAGGCTGTAGTACCGTCAATGCTGAGGCTGGGCCACATCAGATGGGCCCCTGCAACCAACACCGCTGATACCGTGATCACGATCTGCAGAACTCTACTTCTCAGTTGCATAGCTTTGCCCCCATAGATTCCTGAATATGCCCCACCCTAAGCCTTCTGCTTACCACGAGGCCGCATGGAAAATGTGGCACGTAGGCTGATACGAGTACTTTTCCGTGCCTTTCCGTGTCTTCATCGGTCCCTTTTTCGTACTCCCCATGGTCTTCCGTCACTTCATGGCGGCGCAAAAGTAGACAAGTGTGTGCGACTGGAAGTACACGCGGCTGTGCACCCTACGCTCGTGCACCTTCATGCTCGTGAATCACTACTGCGCACCGATATGCGCGCAGTCTGGGCTCCCGAATTGCGTGTTGAGGTCGGACAACATGGTGATAGCTTCAGTCCTCAGTTGGATCACGTTGGCTTCAAATGCTTCGACAAGGATAGGATCCACCGTACGTAGCGACATAGTCCACCTATCGGCATACACACACAATGCATCCGCGACGGGCTTGGCCGCAGATGGTGTCATGGGGAGCGTACAGGCCATTCGTGCGATGTCCACGTACCTGTTTGCCCAGATGTTCCTTTCTTCAACGGACAAACTGCCCTGACTCGCCCGCTCGTTCCAGTCCTCAAACCACTGCTCATCGGCCCTAAGAAACTGATCCACCTTGACGCGGAATGCGCACCACTCAGCATCCGGGCTTGGTGCTTGCGTGGGCACGCGACTACTTGTCGGCCTTGGCGAGGGTCGCGGCGAAGGCAGGCTTGTGGTGGTAGGGGTGGGCAGCAGCCTCATGCCACCAGCCTGCAGAAACGCGTGGATCTGTCGGACTTCATCTACTGGGATGGCAAAACCCATGCTCTCAAACTCGGCCATCTCGCCCCGTAGTTTGGCGACGTTGATGCCAACCACTTCGCCACGGCCGTTCAGAAGCGGACCGCCACTGTTGCCCGGGTTGATGGAGGCGTCAGTCTGCAGAAAGGCCGGGAAGCTATCGGTAGCCTCTCGTCTGGCAGAGACGATGCCTTGGGTAATGCTGGCCTCACCAGGCAACCCCGCAGCAAAGCCTATCGCATAGACTGTCTCCCCGACCTCCACCGAGCGTGCAATCGGCAAGGGCTGACACGCCAGATTGGGGACAGCTAAGAGGGCGATGTCCATATCCTCATCAATTCCTAAGACCATCGCCCTATACTGGACTTCCTCCGAGGAAACGACAGTCAGCACAGCATCGGCGTCCCTAACTACGTGGTACGCGGTCAGGACCTGCCCCGGCTCGAACGCCACAAAACCGGTTCCCTCGCCTGCCTGGCTCTGGACGCGAACCACGGACTGCGCAGCGCCCCTCAGCACTTGGGCGATCGCTAATGTCGCGGTGGGCTCCGGTGTGCTGGTGGACACTGGAGTCGAGGTGACTAGCACTGGCGTGCGCCGCACCTGGCAGCCGACCGAAACGACCATTAGCAGCACAGCTAAGCTGATGCAAAACCGTCGCAGGGCCATGAGAAGAAACACACTGTGCCCATGTGCATATGCTCTCATCGAAATTACCTTCAACCCAGTGGTGACAAGTTGCCAAAAGCACTTTCAAACAATGGTAGATGCACCTGACAATTGAAGGTCCGTCAAGTCGGCCGAACAGCAGCCGAGCACACATTCTGATCTGGAAACAAGATCAACACAACGTTACCGCCGTTACAAACCCATCGGAGGGGGCCGCGGTGTTTGGCTGTGTTACGCCGTTATCAAAATCGTATCTCGCCTCGAAGCTACGTCTAAGATCAGCCTGTTCTTGGTCCCTGAGTGACTCAATGTACTTCGCGAAGTGGTGGCTTATTCTTCCCCCAAGCATCGGCGGGCTTATCAGTACAGTCCCGTCTCTTGCCAAGAAGACGGGCTCCTTAAGCAAGTCCACAATACCAGTGTCGACTCCCATCACTGCGGTGTGGTAGAGACCGCAGCGGACACGATAGTAGAGACCACTTGTCAAGGACACGAACCTATCGCGTGGCCACTGCTCGGCTTCTGGGAAAACATTCACAAAGCCCTCTAGAAAGTACTGTTTTGATTTGTCCGTTCCACAGTAGCCAGCTCTATACTTGCCGATCATCTCAAAGTAACTCATCAGGATCTGGAGCACAGCCGGCCCACGATGTGGGATGTCTCTGTCGCCCATGGCGATCGCCGCGTTGATCTGCCAGTTCTGTACTCGGTCCTCGAAAATGGTGATCTTGTGCTCGATTTTCAGGTGAACCGGGAAGTCGGTTCTCTTGTGGTTCGCGCTGATGAACATCTCCATGGCCGGCCTCCAGCAGATGATTGGTCGCCTTAGGAACGCGAGCGTTGCACCGACGGCGTCGTTCAGTTTGCTCCGTTTCCCGAGCGCATACGGTGCTCCGATGCTCCCCGCCAGAATCTACGCAACCAAGCCCGGTGTTCCGTGCTTTCCGTGCCTTCCGTGGTTCCTAATGGTGCTCCTTATGGCCTTCCGTCGCCGTATGCTCATGATAGTAGCCCAGCGCGTGCAACTGGTTGTGCACGCGGCGCTCACCGCCGCCAGCACCAGCGCCCCCGACACTGGCTCGCAGCGCAGGCCCACGATGGCCCAGTCCGGATGCGGGTTCTGCCAGGCGTACAGCCAGTTCATCCAGGGCGCCCAGTCTGCAGGCGGCGCGCGACGGGGGGCAGCGCAACGCCACGGCGCGGCTCGCAACGGGAACGAGCTCGCCCACCTCAAAGGACAGCCCCCACGCCACACAGGCCCCCGAGGGCGCGTGCGGGCGCGCTGCCAATATCTCTTCCGTAAAGCCCTCCCACTCGGACACGTGCGGCGTAGCAGCAGACAGCGCAAGCGGGGCGAAACCAGGGTGAGTCGGATCATCGCCAAAGCTGGACATGGGAGCCTCCTGCGAGCGCTGGGAGAACGATCACGTGGGACCATTATAACCGCCGCGAACCGCCCGGCAAGGTCGCGGAACACGAGGCTGTGGAACGACCGGCCGATCACGTGCGTGGGTACGCGCGCCGGTGTACTCGCGCGACCATTCTCGCGTGCGAGGATACCCGCGCGCAAGTTCGCCCCCCTGTCTGCACATCCGCAGGGATGGCCGCCTTTGTCAGCCCGCGCAGATTGTGTTACTATGGGCGTTACTAATCGCGCGATCAATGCGGCGCCGCCGCAGCGAACGGAGTGGTCGCGCGCAGGAAGGGACAACGGGTGCAGAGCTATCTGAGCTGGGAACGAGTGCAGATGGGCCTGGCCGACCGTCGGCCCTGGATGCGCGCGCTGACGATCGTGGGGCTGTGCCTGGCCGCGGCCGTGCCTGTCGGCGCGATCATCGGCCTGCTGGGCGCGCTCTACGGCAGCGCGGCGCTCGTGGCCCTGGGCATCGCCTACCTGATGTTGCGCGTGCCGATTGCCGGCCTGGTGGTGCTGGTCGCCGTCATCTGTCTGCTGCCCTTTGCCGCGTTGCCCATCGACATCGGCTTTGCGCCTACGCTGCTCGACCTGGTGCTCGTCGGAATGTTCTTCATCTGGTTGTGCCGGCTGGCCCTGCACAAGGACGACGCCTTTCTGGCCGACACACCCACCGGCGCGGTGTTGGCCTTTATCGCGCTCAGTATCGTTTCGTTCATCGCCGGGCTCAGCCACGCCTCGCTCACGCCGAACGTCGTGCGTCACTTTGGCGAGATCCTGATGAGCGTGGCGCTCTTCATCCTGGTCATCAACATGGTGCGGAACGAGCAGCAGCTCAGGGTCGTGGTCATCGCGCTGATCGCGGCCGCGTTCGTCGCCGCGCTGGCAGGCATCGTGCTCTACTTTATGCCAGAGACACTGACCGTGCGCATCCTGTCGATGTTGCGCATCGTGCGCTACCCCACCGGCAACGCCGTGCTGCGCTACGTGGAAGACAACCCCGAACTGCCGCTGCGTGCCACCTCCACCTCGGTGGACCCCAACGTGCTGGGCGGGATGCTGATCTTTGGCGCCACCCTGACAGCCGCGCAGGTGCTGGCGCGTCGTCCTCTCATAGGACGCAGCTGGCTCATCGGGATGCTCGCCGCCATGGTCCTCTGTCTGGTGCTGACCTATTCGCGCGGCTCATTCCTGGGGCTGGCGGCGGCGCTGTTCGTGATGGCGCTGCTGCGCTACCCGCGCCTGCTGCTGTACGGCGCGATCGTGTTGGGGCTGCTGCTCCTACTGCCCTTTGCGCGCTACTATGTAGAGCATCTGGTGGACGCCTTCCTGGCCGAAGACCTGGCCACGCAGATGCGGCTGGGCGAGTACAAAGACGCCTTTATCCTGATCGGTCGCTACCCCTGGCTTGGCGTGGGCTTTGCGGGCGCGCCCGACATCGATACCTACATCGGCGTCTCCAGCGTCTACCTGTTGATCGCCGAAGAGATGGGGCTGGTGGGCCTGGCGGCCTTCCTGGCCGCAGCCGGCGCCTTTCTGGCCAGCTTTTTCCGTTCGCGCCGCCTCTGCCCGCCGGATTCGACCCTCGAGCCGCTCTTGCTCGGCACCTGCCTGGCAGTGCTGGGCGCCCTGGTCGGCGGTGTGGTCGACCATTACCTGTTCAACCTAGACTTTCCGCATGCTGCCGCGTTGCTTTGGCTCACCATGGGCCTGGGCGCCGTCAGCATACGCCTGGTCAAAGCGGGCAACGATCGCGTTGCGACCGTCCGTTAGCACCACCCGAGCACGAAAGGAAGAGACCATGGAGATCAAGACCACCAAACTGAAGCGTTGCGATCTGATCACACTCATTGGGCGCTTTGACAGCGCCGCCGCCCCCGCCCTCGATAACGCGCTTCGCGAGGCCAACGAGCGCGGCGTCTACCGCATCGTGCTGGACATGAGCGGCGTCGAATACTTTGGCAGCGCCGCTATCCGCGCGCTTGTGGTGGCCTACAAGGCCTGCCGCCGGTTCAACCGCGGCGACGTGCGCTTGGCCGCCGTGCCCGACAAGATCAAGCAGGTGTTTGACATCACCGGCATCACGCCACTGGTCAATATCTACGACGACGTGGTCACCGCTGTCGGCAGCTTCTGAGCGTGACCGGCGCCGCTGGCGTGCGGCCCTCGTCGACGTCAGCGGCGCAGCAGCCTTGCGGGCCGCACGGGAGCGCTGTCCATATTGAGCAGCGCTCAGGTATTGATAGTTGTTGGGCGATATAGGCGGAGAGCGCATCATGACGACCGCAGAGTACGAACTGTGTGTGGCCAGCCAGCTTGGCAAACTGGCCGAGATCTCGGATTTTGTGGGCGAGGCCGCTACGCGCGCCGGGCTGGATGAGGGCCAGGTCTTTGAGGTGCAGATGGCCACCGATGAGGCCTGCACCAACAGTATGGAGCACGCGTACGAGGGACGCGAGGACGGCGAGGTACACGTCTGCTGCTTTATCGAGAACAACAGCTTTGTGGTGCGCATCACCGACTTTGGCAAGCCCTTTGAGCCCGCAGAGGTGCCCCAGCCCGATATCACCCTGCCCCTCGAGGAACGCTCCATCGGCGGCCTCGGCCTGTTCCTGATCTATCGCCTCGTCGACGACGTCGAATTTGCTCGTGACGTCGGTGGCGGCAACCAGGTTACGCTGCGCAAACACCGCTCGAAAGAAGAGTGATGGACGATTGTCGCGAACCAGACCATACGCTGGCGCCCTCTGGCCGACTCGATGCTCTGACGGCTCCCGAGTTCGATCGCCAGATCTGCACCCTGCCCGACGGGGCCACTAAGGTCATCGCGGTGGACCTCACACAGGTCACCTATATCGCCAGCAGCGGACTGCGCGCGCTGCTCGTGGCCCATCGCAGGCAGCAGCAGGGCGGAGGACGCCTGGTGGTGCGACACCCCAACCCGCGCGTCTGGGCCGTGATGCAGTTGTGCGGCTTTGACCAGATACTGGACGTGTGCCCGGACACGCCGACGACGAACGACTGACGTCCGTCGGCCGAGAGGCCGGCGCGCCGTCAGCGTGCGCCGCGTACAGACCCGCAGTCTCGACGCTTACCTGCGTCAACGGCCCGACTGGCCACTACGCACGAGGACGCTTTGCTGATGAATACCGCGCGTGCGCGATTGGCGCTCTACGGCATTGCCGTCGGCCTCCTGGGCTGGACGAGCCTGGCGCTGCTTTGGCAAGACATGCCCGGGGGCGCCGGGCCGCTCCTGGAGATCGCGCTTTTCGCGTTGCTCTCGATCCTCATCAAGAGTCTCGGCTTTCAGGTGGCGCCCGATGTCACCCACAGCTTGGTCGGCGTGGCCGACCTGGCGGTGCTCTTTGCGCGCGGCCCGCTGGAGGCCGGCGTCGTCGCCGCCGTCAGCGGCGGCATCTGCCAGGTGGCCTGCGCCCGCAGCCGCCGCCCGCGCCAGTGGACGGTATACCCATCGCTCGCACTGCTCGGCAGCGGCCTGAACGCGCTCATGGCCGTCGTCACCGGGTGGGTCTTTGAGCGCCTCGCGGGACCCTTGCCGCTTGGGCAGTTGGACGGGCGCGCGGGTCTGGCCGTCCTGGCTGTCTGCGCCACATGGTTCACACTCGATCACCTCGGCTGGGCCACTGCTGAATGGCTGGTAAGCGGCGTCAGCGGCGCTGTCCACTTTGTGCGTGACATTCTGCCCTACTCGTTGCGCGTCGAACTGGCGCCGCTGCCCTTTTCCGTGCTCCTGGCGACGGCCTATGGAACAAGCAATGCGATCGTCGTCGGGCTTGCCGTCATCACGCTGCTGGTGGCGAGTTATATCCTGCGCCGGCTGATCACCGCGCTGCGCGAAGAGCGCCGGCACGTCCAGGAACTGTCTACCGTAGACGCGCTCAACCAGGCGTTGCTCAGCGGTCGTTTTGACAGGAACGAGATGTCACGGCTCGTCTACCGCTTTTGCGCACAGGTGCTGGACGCGACGCACTTTTGTATGCAGGTTCGCGCGCAGGATGGGCCGCATCGCGCCGGCGACGCGCTCGAGGTACCCGTGCTGGCCATCAACGGACAACTGGTTACCGAGGCCGACCCGCCGCTGGGTGACAAAGCCTACCGTTGGATGGAGGGCACGCGGCACACCGTGCTCGCGGACAGCCCCGAGGCGTTGAGTCTGGCGCCCACGCTCACGTTGGGGCAGCCGGCTTTAAGCGGCCTGTACGCCCCGATTCTGCGCGGCGACGAATACCTCGGCCTGATCGCCCTGCACAGCCCACGCGCCGGCGCCTATACCGCCGAGGACGCCCACTTTTTGTCGCTGGCCGCGTCGCACGCCGCGCTGGGACTGCACACCGCGCGTCTGTACCAGCGCGAACAACAGCGCGCAAGCCAGTTGGAAGCCATTGGCCAGATCAGTCGCAAAGTCGCCGCCATCCTCGATCTCGAGACGCTCTTTGCCGACACGGTCAAGCTTGTACAGGAGGCCTTTGGCTACTATCACGTGGCCATCTTTACGGTCGATCAGGCGCGCGAAAGGCTGACCTTTCAGGCCAGCTCGAACCCCAGCGTACAGACGCGTGGACCGGCGCTGCCGTGGGGGCAGGGCATTGTGGGCTACGTGGCCATGACTGGCGAGAGCGTGCTCGCAAACGATGTGCGACGCGACCCCCGCTACCTGGCAGACCTGACGCTGCCCGAGACCCGCGCCGAGATGTCCGCCCCGCTGCGCGTCGAGGACCGCATCCTGGGGGTGCTGGACGTACAGTGCAACCGCGCGGGCGCGCTCACCGAGGTCGACCATGCAGCGCTGCTCACCCTCGCCGACCAGATCGCCATTGCTGTCGAGGACAGCAACCTGTACAAGGAGCAGCAAGAGTTGGCCTGGGTCTCCACGGCGATGCTGCAGGTGGCCGACGCCGTGGGCGAGCTCAGCACGCCCGAAGAGGTGCTCGACACAATCGTCCGCCTGACGCCGATGCTCACCGGTGTGCGCCGTTGCGGCATCTTTTTGTGGTCTCAGGAGGAGCACGGCTTTGTGGCCGTCAAGACGGCGGGCCTCACGCCCATTCAGCAACGCTCGCTCGAGGCGCAGACCTTTGCCGCCGGCTCGATCCCGGTCCTCGATGCCGTGCATGAGGGCGGCGAAAGCTTGACGTGCTCGGCCCCCGAATTCGAATGCTTTCTGCCGCCGCCCATCTCGGACAATCCCAGCACAGGCACCGTCATCGCGCTGCCCCTGCGCAGCCAGGCGCAGACCATCGGCGTGCTGGTGACCGAGGGCCCCACGACCGACGAGCACATGATGGCCCACCGCCAGTCGATGCTGACCGGCATCGCCAACCAGGCGGCCATGGCGCTGGAGAACGCGCGGCTCTTTACCGCCGAACGTGAGCAGTCCTGGGTATCGACCGCCCTGTTGCAGGTCGCCAATCTGATCCGCAGCCACTCCGAGCTCGATCAGACCATCGCGTCGGTGCTGCGACTGACGCCGGTGCTGGTGGGCATTCAATGGTGCGTGCTTTGGCTGTGGGATGACGTACGCCGCGCCCTGAAGGGCATGGAATCCTACGGTCTTGACGATGAGACGCGCGCCGCCCTGCAAGCGCAGGAGGCAGTGCACCACGCCCTGCCACTGCTCAACGAGATCATCACGCGGCAGCCGGAGGATGGGGCGCCGCAGCCCGTGTCCGACCTCGATCCATCAGTCGGCGCCTTGCTGCCGGCGAACGTTGCCCGGCAGTTGGAGGCCGCTTCGCTGACGGCCCTGCCACTATACATCCAGGAGCGGCTGCTGGGAGTGCTGCTGGTTGCCCATCCCGAAAAGGGCGTCGACATTCCTGAGCGCCGGATGAACATCCTGTCGGGCATCGCCCACCAGATCGCGCTCGCCATCGAGGCAGACACGTTCTACAAGCAGGCCATTCAGCAGCAGCGCACCGAACGCGAGCTCGAGCTGGCGCGCGAGATTCAGGCCAGCTTTGTGCCGGAGCGTTTCCCCGACGTGCCCGGCTGGCAGTTCGGCGTAGAATGGCGCGCCGCGCGCGGCGTAGGAGGCGATTTCTACGACCTTATCCCGCTCGACGCGCAGCACCTGGGCCTGCTCATCGCCGACGTCTCGGACAAGGGCGTGGCGGCCGCACTCTACATGGCCCTCGCGCGCACCGTGGTGCGCATCGTCGCCAAGGTGACCCGCGACCCGGCCGAAACGCTGCGTCAGGTCAACAGCATTCTCATGGAGGACGCCCGCTCCGGCATGTTCGTAAGCATGTTCTATGCCACGCTCGATCTCGAGAGCGGCCTGCTCACCTATGCACGCGCCGGCCATAATCCGCCCCTGCTGTTGCGCGCCCACGACCGCGCCGTGGAGCGTCTGCTCAGCCGTGGCGTGGTGCTTGGCATCCTCGACGAGCCGGTCATCGAGTCCGCCGAGTTGACGATGGCTCACGGCGACGCGTTGGTGCTCTATACCGATGGCGTCACAGAAGCCGAGAACAGCCGCTACGAAGAGTTCGGCGAGGAACGCCTGCAGACGGTTCTGCGCGAGACGCAGGCCTTGACCGCCGAGGCCCTGGTGCAGCGCATCAACGCCGCGGCAGTCACGTTCGTGGGCGAGCGCCCGCAGTTCGACGACTTTACCCTGCTGGTCGTGGTCAGGGACGGCGCATGATCCGGCAACGCGATCAGCGAGGGGAGCCGTCTGGGGCGCCCGAGACCCCCGTCCACGGGCTGCCCCGGATCGCGCTGGCCGAGGTGCTGCTGGTCTGCGTCGGTTACCTGACCCTGGCGATCGCCGCCACCTGGCCGCTGATCCTCAACATGAACACGGCCCTGCTGGGCAGCGGCGATGGCCTCCAGAACCTGTGGAACCTCTGGTGGGCTGAGCAGGCCCTGTCGCGCGGGCAGTTCAACCTCTATTTCACCGAGCTGCTCTACCACCCTCAGGGCGTCAGCCTGGCCTACCACACGCTGGTGCCGTTCAGTTGCCTGCTGGCCTACCCCTTTTTGGCGCTGGGCGCCCCCATCGGCATCGTCTACAACGCCATCACGCTGTTCACGACGGTCGCGTCGGGCTTTGGCATGTACCTGCTCGTGCGCGACCGCACGCAGTATCGCCTCGGCGCCTTTGTGGCGGGCGTCATTTTCTGCTTCGCGCCCATCCGCATGAGCCGGTTGATGTACGGCAACGTGCAGATCTATAGCACGCAGTTCATCCCGCTGATGGTCTGGTGCATCGAGCGCGCGCGCTACAGACCGCGCGCGCGCCGAGCGCCGCACCGGCGCTATCTGCTGGGCGCGGGCCTCGCGCTGGGCCTCACGGCTTGGTGCAGCTTGGAACTGGCGCTCGGCGCGGCCATCCTGGCGGGGCTGTTGATCCTGTTCGACCTGCTACGCCGCGGCCCGCGCTGGCCGCGCCTGCGCGGTTGGCTGCTGATGGTCGGCGTCACGCTGTTGGTGGCGCTGCCGGTGGTGTGGCCGCTGCTGCGCGACGCGCCGCAGTTTCCGGCCGAGGCCAACACGCTGGCCTCGTCAGAGCGCAACAGCGCCGACCTGCTCGGGCTGTTCGTGCCCGACTATGAGACCAACCCGCTGGTGCGGCGCATCGCCCCGCAGCCGCTCAAGGCGGCGATCGACTATGTCCACCGTGTGTCCTACGGCAACCCCTATGAGAAGAGCGTCTTTCTGGGCTATGTCGTGCTGCTGACCGCACTGGCGAGCGTGATCCTGGTGCGCGAGCGCAACGCGCCCAGACGCGAGGTGCGCGAGTGGGCTGTCGTCGCCGGGATATTTGCGCTGCTGGCGCTCGGACCGGTGCTGCGCATCGCCGGCCGGGCCTCGGTGCCCCTGCCCTACCGGCTCCTGAACGCGCTGCCGTTCCTGGGCACGGGACGCACGCCCAGCCGCCTGGTAATGTTCGCGATGCTGGCGCTGGCCGTGGTGTGCGGCGATGGCCTGGCGCATCTGCGCGCCAAGCGGCCCCGCCTGCAGTGGCTCGTGCTGCTGGTGGGAGTGGCGGTCTACGTCGAGTTCTTTGCGGCGCCCGTCTATCTGGACCGGCGCGCCTTTGAGGTAGCGCCGCACGCCGAATTCCTGCGCGACGCACCCGAAGTAGGGGCGGTGCTGAACGTGCCGCTCGACTTTTACGGAGCGGAGGGGCCTGCGGCCGACTATATGCTCGCGCAGATGACGCACGGCCGGCCCATCGTGGGGGGCTACATCTCACGCACGCCCACGGCGGTGCTGGCGCCCCTCGAGCAACCCTTCGTCAAGCTGCTGCACGCCCGCCTGTACGGCGACGGCACGTCCTGGTCCTTTGCGCCCGAGGTGCTGGAGGGGGCCATGCACGAGCTGCACACGCTCGATGTGCGTTACGTGGTGCTGCACGCCGCGCCACTTTCGCCGGAGGACTATGCCGTGGTGCGCGAGGTACTAGCCGGCCTGCTTGCCCGGCCGGTCTATGACGCTGCCGACGCCTGCATCTGGACTCTCGACTGACGCCCCCGTGCCATAGATACGCACGTCATAGTCGCCCCCCGGGAACGCCTGCAGCAGCTCAAAGGCGGCGAACAGCGCGTCGTACTGCGCGACCTCAGCGGCGTAGCGCCTCGGGTCGGCATAGTAGCGCCCGTACATCCCCTTGCCGAACACCAGGTACGCGTAGCCCTGTTCGACGTACCATTCCGGCGGGTGCACGTTGAACTGCACAAACCCCTGCACCTGGTAGACCGCGGGATCCGCAAAGGCGCTGTACGACTCGACGGCGATGCGCGCGCCCGGCGGCAGATTGTCCGCGATCCAGTGCGCGGCGAGCACCCGACTGTCGACCGCAGGGATGTCCGCGATGGTGCGCAGCGTCTGCGCGGCCGGCGCGGCCAGCAGCGCCGCCGCCACAACCACACTGAGCACCGCGCGCCAACGCGTCGCGCCACCGCGCTCCTCAAGCCAGTTCAACAGCGCCCGCCCACCCGACGCCGCCAAGACGAGCGCAAAGGGGATCATCGGCATGATGGTCCAGGGGTTGCGCACGGTGAACAGGCTGACAAAGACCAGGTAGAACAGGCTGAAGCCAGCCACCAGCAGCATGGGCCGGTCGCGCGCGACGAGCGCGCGCAACGCCTCAGCCGCAGCCAACAGCATCGCGAGGCCATGTGTCTGCCAGAGATAGGCAAGGTACCACCGGGCGGCCTCGCCCTCCAGGCCGGAGTGCCCCGTGCTATAGTGCCGCGCCTGATAGCCCACGCCCTCGACAAAAACCTGCCAGTCGAGCAGCGCATACGGGGTAGCGGCAAAGAACGCCACAGCCGTGACCAGCGCGGCCACATAGATGCGCGCGTTCCCCAGTCCTCGCCAGCCGTGACGTAACAGATGCGCCAGCCCCAGCGCGACGACCCCCAATGCCAGGTTGTACTTGCTCGAGGCCGCCAGGCCCGCGCTCACCGCCGCCAGCATATAGTCGCGCCAGGCCCCACGCCGCACGATGCCGACTGCCGCCCACACCGACAACGCCAGCCAAAAGATGCCCAGCGGATCGGCGGTCATACTGCGGCAGTTCTGCACCGCCGTGGGAGAGACGGCCACCAGCGCCGCCGCCAGTAGACCCGCCNNCCCGCCCCGCCGCTGCCCGTCATGCGCCGCCCCACCGCCCAGGCCAGCGCCACCAGCGCCACACCGGCGGCCACGGAGAGCAGCCGCGCCAGCAGGATGCTGCTCGGCATGGCCGTGTAGCCTACGCCCATCGCCAGCGTCACCGGCGCGGGCAGATCGTGCACGCTGGTAAGGACGCCCAGCAGCCTGCCCGCCGCCACCTGCAACAGGCTGAGCGCGGCCTGGGCGTAAAAGAAGAACGAGGGGTAGGTGAGCAAGTGGGGATTCGGGTCGCCAGTCTGCAGCATCCGCTGGACAATCTGCTGGTAAAAGGCCTCGTCGGGGTGCAGCAAATAGGGCAGTCCCTGCCCCAGCCGGTACAGCCGCAGGCCCGCCGCCAAGATCAGGACCGCCGCCAGCAGGGCGCCCTCAGCCCAGCGCACGCCGCGCGAGGCGCTGCGTCTAGCGGCCATCGGCAAACCTCAGCATCTCGCCGTCGCGCGCATCGACGACGGTCTCCAGCAACGTCATCTGCTTGAGCGTGTCCAGCTTGGGCAGGTACCAGCGCCAGGTGCCCGCATGGAAGTAGACCAGGCGGCCATCACGCGCCGCATACTCAGCCGCCACGGCGGCGATCTCGTCGCCAAAGGCGGCGTTCGGTTGCCGGGTGCCCGCGTGCACCTCGTAGGGCAACCAGGCCGCCGGGCGTCCGGTGAGGATATAAATGCCATCGGGGACGTTCGAGATCAGCGCTGTGTCGGGCGGCAGCGCCTCGACCGCCCGCATCAGCGCAGACTGGGTCCAGAGGGTGGCCGCGTAGCCCGCGCCGTTGCTGTGCAGGCGCTGCACATAGGCGACGTTGCGCTGGCCCGCCATCACCACGAGCGCCAGCCCCAGCAGGGCGGCCGCCGCCCGGCTGCCCCAGTGCGCGCGTTCCAGCAGCGCTCCCAGCGTGCTCCAGATACAGACCAGCCCGCCGACGAATACCGGCACGAGGATGCGATCGTCCAGGGGCGTGTGCGCGTCGAACAGCGAGATCGAGACCACCAGCGTGGCCGCATAGACCAGCACGAACAGGCCCGGCAGCAGTGAGCCAAGGGCCGCCCCGCGCCCGAGCGCCGCGTCCGGTTCGCGCTCCCGCGACTGGCGCCCCAGCCTCACGGCACCGACGACAGCGACGCCCACAAAGAGCGCGATCAGCGCCCAGCCCGCCCAGGCCTGCGCCCCCTGCTCGGGCCAGAGCCACCCGGCCAGCGTCGCCAGACCCTCGGCCAGTTGCTCGCGCGTGATGGGATGGTACACGATCTGCCGGTTGGCCAGGCCACTCGAGACCAACAGGTTGCGCGCGAACCAGAGGCCCAGCGGAGCGCCCCCCAACGCCGCAAGCAGCAGCGCATCCGCAACACGGCGCTTCAGCGTCCCCGGTCCGCCCCACAGCACCCACAACATCGCGGCGGCAACCAGCGCCAGCCCAGTGTAGCGTGTCAGACAGGCCAGAGCCATACAGACGCCCGCCAGCCACAGGCCCGCGCGACCCTTCCCAACGCTGTAGCGATCCAGCAGCATCCAGGTTAACAGCGCCAGGATCAGGAACGGCGGCTCGGCCCAGGCCCAGGCGTGCACCACCGTCATCGCCGCCGACGCCAGCGTGAGCACTGCCGCGATGGCCGCGGCCCACAGCGCCCCATGCGAGAACCGGTACACCGCCACGCCCACCAGCAGGATGTTCGCCGCCATGCACAGCGCCGCCAGCCAGCGCGCGCCCACGAGCGGATCCACACCCAGCAAGCCGGGCAGCGCCAGCAGAGTCGGATACAGCGGGGGATAGTGCGTCATCGGCGCGAGGGTGCCGTCGTAAGCCAGCGCCTGGTAGCCGTGGCCCTGCAGCAGACTGCGCGCCGCGCCGACATAGGTCACCGAGTCGTTCGAGCTGCCCGGGCCCAGCGCGGTCGCATAGATCACGCCAGCCGCGCCGAGCAGCGCCAGCAGCAACAGCAGCACCGACAGGTGCGTTCGTGCGCTTTTCACCTTTGTTTGCTCCGCAGAGGGGGATGCGGGATCAGTCAATAGTCAGTCCTGATTGTAGTGCGCTGTGCCGGAGCCGCAAAAAAGAAGGGCGCCAGCCGCAAGGCTGGCGCCCTTGTGAAGCAGAGAGTGCGACTCGCGTTACTTGTTGATGCCGTTATAGGTCGTGAACGAGTCGCCGTACTTGACGCCGTAGCGGTTGTCCCAGTCATAGCGATAGGAGCCGTTGCCGATGCCGACCAGCGGCTGCGGCGCAGAGACTACCACAGAGCCGTTGAAATCAGGCGCTACAATGTTGGGAGCAAACCAGCTGGCCGAGCCCATCGAGGGCACCGAGGCCGTGGCGACAACGTCGGTGCGTCCCTGCATCGAGAACACCGCGGTCACCGTCGTCGCGCTGCCGCCCACGTTCTGCACCTGCAGGCCGCCGCTGAAGCCATAGTACTTGGCGGTGATCTGCGGGAAGAGCACTGCGTTGGTCTGGGCGCCGTCGGGAATGGCGTTGTAGGTCACGCCGAGGCCGCTCGTGCGCTCATCCTCGTTGACCGTGGCGATAATCGGCTGGCCACTGGACTCGATCACGGCCGAGCCAGAGCCACTGACGCCGGCCAGCGGGGGCACGTGCGAGGGCGTGCCCATGTACAGGCCCACGGCCTGGTTCGCGCCAAGGTTGCTGATCGTCTGCGTGTAGGTGTTGGCGCCAAAGCGATAGCTGATCGTGACGTTCGTGGGGGCGGTGCCGACGTTCTGAATCTTCAGGCCGCCCTGGTAGCCATAGTAGCCCTTGACGAGACGCGGGACATACAGCTTGGTCGCGCCCGCCGAAGCGGCGTTATAGCTCTGGAACATCGCGTCCGCATAGGGCGTGCCGTCTGCGAAAAAGTTGGCGACGCCGGCGAGCGGCTTGTTGTCCGCCGCCTCGACCACGGCCGACCCGGCCCAGTCGTTGGGCAGCGCGCCGACTTCGGACTGACGGAAGATCTTGGTCGAATAGGGGTGAATCGCGCCCGACTCGGTGGTCACCTGAGCGCCCGTGGCGTCGCTAAAGTAGCGCACCGTCACATTGGCGGTGTCGGCGCCGGTGTTCTGCACCGCGATGTACGAGTTCCAGCCCCAGTAGTTCTTCATGACCTGGGTAAAGTAAAGCTTGGGCGCCGGCTCAAGCACGCCACTCGCGGTACCCATGCGCATGGGGTTCGCGGGATCGCCGCCCAGGTCCGAGGGCAGCTGCGTGTTGAGGTTGGCCGCCACCGGCTGATCCGAGCTCACCACGGCCGACCCCACAAAGTCCGCCGGCAGACCGGCCGTCATGGCGCTGGTGGGCACATAGTAGGACTTGGACTTGCCGGCCGCGATCTCGTCGTTGAATTGGTGCGCCATCTGACCGGCGTTCGCGGTGCCCTCGGCCCACCAGAAGGTCACCGTGATGTGCGCGATCTCGGTCTCGCTCTGGTTCTGGATCATGATGCCCGAGACCCACGTGCCGGACTGTGCGCTGACACCCAGCGCGCCGACCAGCACCATCGTCAGTGCCAGGATCGTGGCGATCAGGACCTTGCTGATTCTCATCTTTTTCTCCTCGCTCTATACTGTTGGCTGATAGGACTGCCAGAGTTCCCAACCACACGGATTGGTCCATGCCATTATTCTAAGCCCTATCGGCGCAGAGATCAATAGCCCGTTTGGGTGATTCGAGCCCTCTATCTGCGTTCTCTGCGCCCGCTACGACGCAGGGCGGGCCAGCAAACGCCCGCGTGCGACCCCGGCCGAGCCGCCGGCTTAACCCTTTCGGGTGATTGACACATTATCGCGCGCTGCCAGCAACCAGAGCCGCGCCAGCGCAAAGCCAANNAAGCCAACCAGCTCGCTGAGGGCGAGCGCCAGCCGCGAAAGCACCGCCACCACGACCGGCAACCCGCCTCCCAGCCGCGCCCCCAGCGTGGCGGCCATGACGCTTTCGCGCACGCCCAGGCCAGCGGGTACGAACAGCGCCAGCAGGCTCACCAGGAAGGAGGTCACCAGCGAGAACACGCTCAGCAGCCAATCCTGCGGAGACAGCGGTTGGAAGGCGCGCACCAGGCAACCAAAGGCGATGCCGAACAGCACCCACGAGAGCACCTGCACGCCCAACGCGGACCACAGGGCGCCCCTGCTGAGGAGCGGCACAATCCAGCGCGGGCGCCGCTGCGCCGCCCCCACGCGCTGCAATGCCACCGGCAACAGCGCCACGCCCAGCCAGCACAGCGCCGCCACGCCTGCCTGGACGCCTGTGGTGAGCGTCACGATGCCGGGCAGGGCCAAGCCCGCCGGCATGGCTGAGGCCGCCACCGCCAGACCGGTCAGCAGCAACGCGCCCATCTCCAGCAGCACCGCCCAGGCCACCACGCCGGTGGGCACGCCCTCCCGGCACGTCAGGTAGCCCTTGCCCAGCAGTTGCCAGGCATAGCCGGGCACGTACTTGGCCAGGTTGGAGGTGGTCTGCACCGCAACGCAGCGCCGCAAGGGCAACGGGTAGCCCAGCGCCAGCAGCACCAAGCGCCAGGCCCAGCCGCCCAGCCCAACGCACAGCACCGTCAGCACGAACGACACGATCACAGGTCCCGCCTTCGGGTGCAGGCTGCGCAGCGGCACCTGCCGCAGCCCGTTAGCCAGGCTGTTGCCCAGATAGTAGAGGCTCAGCGCCACCAACGCCATGCCGAGCACACCCGCGACCGGGCGCAACCACCGGGGGCGGCGCAGCGCCGGCGGGACGCCGGACCCGTCGTCGTCGGCGCGCATCAGCCCCCCTCGGGACGCCGCAGTTCCAGCGGCAGGCGATCGTTGAGCTCGGGGCGCGGCGCCGCCGGCGTGCAGATGTACAAAAAGCTGGCCGAGAGGTTCTTGGGAGTCAGCCAGCCGGCCGCCAGGTACAACAGACGCCGCGGGTTGCTGCGGTACCAGCGCCAGTCGCTGTGGTTGCGCGGGAAACGCGGGTTGCCGCGCCGCGTGGCCACGACCTTGAGCCCCATCATCTCGAGATAGTCGGCCCACTCGCGCACGGCCGCGAAACGCTGGATCACTTGGCGATGGTCGGGACCACGTCCCTGGCGCCACACATGCCACACGATGTCGGCCAGATAGTAGGCGTTGGGCAGCAGGATCGCGGCGCGTCCCCCGGGCTTGAGCACGCGCGCGATCTCCGCGGCGCCGCGCCAGGGGTCCAGATAGTGCTCCAGGCTGCCCAGACAGGTAACATAGTCAAACGAGTGGTCGGAGTACGGCAAGCGCTCGCCGTTGGCCAACGCCAGGTGCGCGGCGGGCGCCGCCTCCCGGGCAAGTTGCAGCGCCTTTTTCGCAAAGTCGATCCCATAGACGGACAGCCCGCGCACCGTCGCATGGCGCAGCAAGGCCCCCTGGCCACAGGCTACGTCAAGCAGCGTTGCCCCGGGGCGCGCTGCGAGCCTGTCCAGCACCCAAGCATAGGCGCTATCGCAGTCGGCGAAACCTTCGCCAGTGTAGGTGGCGTCATAGCTGGCGGCGACTTTTGCGGATCGGTAGGTCATGGCTCCCCCGCGGACCGAACGATCACAAGAGCTCCCGGTATAACGCCAACGTCGCTACCGCGGCACGCGCCGGCGTGTAGAGCGCCGCGCGCGCCAGACCGCGCGACACCAGTTGAGCGCGCAGCGTGGCGTCGCCCAGCACGCTCTCGACTGCCTCCACGATGGCCTGCGGGTCGCGCGCGTCATCCAACAATAGCCCGCCATCGCCCACCACTTCGGGCAACGCGCCTGTGCTCGAACAGATCAGTGGCGTGCCGCACGCCATCGCCTCCACCGGCACCAGCCCAAAGCCTTCGTATAAGGACGGAAAGAGCGCTGCCTCAGCACCGTTGTACAGGGCGACCAGGTCATCATCCGACACGGGCCCGGTGAGCAGCACGCGCTCGCGACAGGCCGATGCCGCGAGATGTTCATCAAAGGCAGCGTCCTGCCCACGACCGTACCGGCGCCCCACGACCGCTAACGTACCGTCATAGCCACGCGCGCACAGCTTCTCAAACGCGATCAGCAGGGTTAGCAGATTCTTCTTTTGCCCAAGGGAGCCCACATGCAGCAGGTAGTGCGGCCCCAGTGCATATCTGGTCCGCACGTAGGCCGTTGTTTCCGGCGGCAGGGGGCGGAATCGCGGATCGTACGCGTCATAGACGACGCGAATGACATCCGCCGGCAGGGAGTACAGACGCACCAGGTCGTCGGACGTCTGCTTGGAGATGGCCACGATGCGGTCTACTCGGCGCAGCATGCGAGGCTGCAAATGGCGCCAGTACAGTGCGTCAGACGCTGAGAACATGGACGGATAGAGCACCGTCGCCATGTCGTGAATCGTCACGACGCTGCGTCCCGGCAGGCCCAGCGTGGTCAGGTTCTTCAGATGGTGAACCAGATTGACACCGGCGCGGCGCAGCGACACGGGCCACACGGCCTGTGCCCAGGCGCGACAGGCGAAGCGGTTGTGCACCGGCATCAATACGTGCTCAATATGGTCGCCCAGCGCCAACTCGGGCTCGGGGCGATCCAGCAGCAGGAGGTAGCGGTTCTGCTGGTCGCGGCGCAGCAGTTCGCGCAGCAGGTTCAACGTGGCCGAGCGACCGCCGCCGGGCACGCCGATGCCCACCGCATCCAGCGCGATCAAGCTCACGGTTGTGCCTCCGCGGCCTTGCGCAGCACCCAGTTATAGTTGGGGTAGAGGGGACGCAGCGCGCGCAGCAGCGGCACCGGCAGCCGGCCCACCCAGGCGAGCCGCCCCAGCTCGTCCGCCACCGCGTAGCGCTGCGGATCGCGCAGCGCCGCCAGCGTATAGTCTATAATACCAAAGCGCCGCCACAGGCGCTTGAGGCCCCACCAGGTGCGCGGACGCTCCGCATAGGCCGGGCCGCGCCCCGCCAGGCGCACATAGGCATCGGCCAGCGGACGCGGCAGCCAGCTCAGCAGCGGCAGGCCATAGTGCCGCTCGATGGGGTCCAGGCGGTTGGGTCCGCTGAAAAGGCAAACCCCGCCCGGCGATAGCACACGGTAGACCTCAGCGGCCAGCGCCTCCGAGTCGCCCACATGCTCGTACACCTGCGCGCAGATGACCAGATCGACGGCAGCGTCGGGCAGCGGCAGCGCCGCGGCATCGCCCCGCACCAGCAGGAGGTTCGGCCCGCGCACGCCTGCGGCACACGCGCCTGAGGCGCACGCGCCCGAGGCGCGCCGCAACGCGTCGGCGTCATATTCCACGCCGAGAATCCAGCGCAGATGCGGCGCCAGTTCCTTCGTGATCAGCCCCGTCGCGCAGCCAACATCGACGGTCCGCAGTGCCGACAGGTCGGGACCCAGCGCGTCGTGCAGGATGGCCAGGATCTTGGCCGCCTTGGCCGCACGCTGCACCGGGTCGTGCAACCGGTCGTGCTCGCGCAAGCTCTGCTCTCGGGTCACGCGCGCACCTCCGTCACGGCAGCCTGATACACGCGTGCGTACTCCCGCGCCACGCCCTCCCAGGCATACTCGCTGGCCACCGTGCGCCGCGCCGCCGCGCCCAGGCGCGTGCGCAGGGCGCCGTCCTGCAGCAGACGCGCCAGCGCGTCGCCCAGCGCGGGCTCTTCGCCCGGCGGCACCAGCAGGCCGTTCTCGCCGTCGCGCAGCACGTCGGGAATGCCCGCCACGCGGCTCGCCACCAGGGCGCAGCCGCTGGCCATGGCCTCCAGCAGCACATTGGGCAGACCGTCGACGTTGCCGCGCGGATCGACCACCGAGGGCACGGCCAGCACGTCGCAGGCCGCGTAAAAGGCGGGCGTCTCCTGCCAGTCGATGGCGCCCACAAAGCGCACGCGTTCGCCCAGTCCCAGCGCCGCGGCCTGCGCCTGCAGCGCCGCCTGCAGGTCGCCCGCGCCGCCAATCACGCAGCGCGCCTCGGGCGCTATCTCAAGCACGCGCGGCAGCGCTGCGATGAGGTGCGCAAAGCCCTTCTTGTGCACCAGCCGACCCAACGCGCCGATCAGCGGAGCCCCGGCCGGCACGCCCCAGCGCGCGCGCAGCGCCGCCACCGCATGTGGGTCGGCGGCCCCATAGCGCGCGGCGTCCACGCCGTACGGAATGACCTCCGAGCGGTC